>CAYLYF010000001.1:0-88710 GCA_964387595.1 uncultured Thermodesulfobacteriota bacterium
AAAAAACATCTCCGGTGGCTTGGAAATAGTGCGTCTGTGAATTTAGGCGGTGGATTTTGGAAGAGATGAACACTGGTTTATTTTAGAAGGAAGTGCAAGCATTAGGCTTGATGAAAAGAGGGTAAATGTTGTATCCGGACAGTGTGTTGATATTAAAAAAGGGGAGCTTCTCAGAATCGAAATTACCGGTCAGGAGGAGCTTTCTTTTATAGAAATCCAGACCGGTGATTATTCTGGTGAAGATGATATCGAACGGTTAGAAGATGATTTTGGAAGAACTTAATTTCCTGTATGTTATGCGGACAGGCTTTTCATTATTCTTCTTCCGGACTTTTTGATACAATTACCCTGGCAGGCCTTAAAAGTTTTTCCTTGAGAAGATATCCTTTCTGATATTCTTCAATTACTGTATCATCCTCATACTCATCATGTTCCTGATGTGCCATTGCCTCATGTTTTTCCGGGTCAAACGGTTCTCCAAGGGACTCAAATGGCTTGATATGAAACTTTTCAAGCGTGCTGATAAACTGTTTCAGTATCATTTCGATTCCTTCAAGAACCGGTTCGATCTCTTGTGCTGTTTTTGCCTGTTCAAGGGATCTTTCAAAATTATCCATAACTGGAAGGAGGTCAAAGGCAATTTTCTCATTTCCGTACTTTATGATGTCTTCTTTTTCACGGGCAACTCTTTTTTTATAATTATCAAATTCTGCCATAGTTCTCAGCAGCCTGTCTGAAACCTCATTTTTTTCTAATTCCAGCTTTTCAAGCTTTTTAATCAGTTCTTTTTTGGAAGCAGAGGATTTATGGCTGTCTTTTGTTTTCGTGTCCTTCTTTTTGTCCTTTTCTTCCATGGCTTTGGAACTTAATTCAACAATGTCTTCTTCCAGATGTTCTTTGTTCTCTTCGGAAACCTTTTTTTTAGCTGCTGTCACTGTGCTGAACCTCCCATGTCCTTTTATGGATTTTTAACTATTTTGGGTATCGCTGTGTATATTATTAATAATTGTACCTATAAAAATAAGAGCTGCTTTTTTTTTGTCAAGGGGGTAGGGTCAATTTTTTATAATAATATAATTAACTTTTTGTTTCAAAGAGATTTTTATTTTGTTATAAGAGTTTTATAATGAATATTAATCATATTAATAAAATCTGTATTTTTATTGTTGTTTTACAATGGCTGTCTTTTCCTGCTTTTGCAGCTGAGACGGTCTGTGCTTTCGGAAAGACCTTTCAGCCTGAAACCCGGATTTACAATGCGTTACCTTCTGATCTGAATCTTTTGCTTCCAAAACTTAAAAATGAATTTCCAGACAAAAACAGGCGGCTAAAAGCGCTTGCGGATATGTATATGGGTGCTTTTCCCTACTGTGCAGATCCTTTAACGGAAGAAAGCAGGAACTGGTTTCCATACAGACAAACAAACTGTACCCTGTTTGTGCTTTATCTGGCTGCTTTTATGAACAGTTCTTCTTTTGAGGAAGCCTGTGAGCATATGCGGCTACTTCATTACAGAAACGGTATTGTGGGATTTAAGGGCCGTTATCATTTTACAGCGGACCGCATAACAGCTCCGGAAAACAGGTATTTTTCAGAAAATACCCTAAAATATGTAAAAAACAGATCTGAATTAAAAAACATTTCACTGGTATTAAACAGGACAAGTGAGAAAAAGAGTTTTTTTAAGGGCAGACTTGATCACTGGAAAAGGGCTGTTTCTGTTGACTATATTCCGAGGGAAGGGTTTTCCACTGAAGAACTTAAAGATCTTCCGGAAGTCATCGGAATTGCGTTTATAAAAAGATCAAACTGGGGAAAAGGAATAATTGTGGGGCATGAGGGGCTTTTAATAAATGGAGACCTTTGCCATTCCTCTCCATCATCCGGTGTGAATATCATAAAGAATTATCTTTCGATAGAGTTTGCCGGGTCAAAATGGGAGGGAATTGTATTTTTCAGTATAAATGAGGTTTTTCTGCATAAAGAGGGGACGGTAAAATGATCTCAAAAGAAGTTATCCTGTAGTTCAGGCGTTTTCATGACAGGGTGATGGGTTTTTTAGTCACTTTTGTTGTGACGGTTGCAGGGTATATGCTCATCCTTTCATTTTGCAGAATGTTATGGCGGTTTTACAGCGAGACAAAGGTCGATGATCTGTTTGCTGCTGGAAATAAAGAGATCTTTTCAATTATAGATGAGGTAATAAGCCGGAATTCGTTTATACTTTCTTTAGAACGGTCTTTTCTGGCCGTAAAGGTCTGTTTTGTGGTCGCTCTTTTTTGCCATTTTTTATTTTTAAAAAGAATAATCTATGATTCACAGGAGGTTTTGGGAAAGGTCTTTTTTACGGGTCTTCCCTGTGTTGCAGGTACAGCTTGGTATTTTGGTGTTTCTAACCTGTTTTTTTCTTTTATGATTTGTCTTATTCCGGCCATGGCAATTTTTAGCTACTGCTTTGAAATGGTGTCCAAATTTCTATCCGAGCCTGATGTTCTTATTAAAAATGTCCTTAAAAAGGTAAGAGACTGACCTTTAAGCCTGTCATGCAAAAGTTTCCGCCTGATGAGGGGATGATCTTTTATTTGCCGGTTTTTCTGTATTTTTCGGTGACAGATACTGCGTTTTTAACGACTTCTTCCGGTTCTGCCATGACTTCAAGAGACACGGTTACTTCCGGTGTCCATTTATGCAGTGCTTCAAAGAAAGGATCAAAGTCGATATTTCCCTGTCCGATCGGCAGATGCTCGTCACGCTTACCGTTGTTGTCATGGAGATGGACATGCTTTAGCCTTTTTCCCATCTTTTTGACCCATTTTGCAGGAGCCAGTGATGATGCGAGGTTTGCATGGCCGATATCAAGACAAAGTCCGAGATTTTCATGATTTACGGCATCAGCAAGCTTTATTCCCATGTCTGGGTTGTGCTCCATAACGTTTTCAAGAACGATTCGGACACCGATTTCCGTATATCTTAAGATCTCATTTTTCCAGAACGCTGCATTTTCCTCTATCCAGTTATCTCCCAGGCTGAACTTTCCAAGCTCTTCGGACCATCTTGCGTGGAGGACCAGGGTGTCGGGCTTAAGTTCGCAGACCATCTGATAGGTCATGTCAAGACGTTTTTTTACGGCTTCTCTGACCAGGTGGTCCTGACAGGTATAGTCCATGCCGAAAAAGGGGCCGTGAACAGCCAGTCTGCCCGGCAGTTTTTTCGCGATATTTTTATGCTGAGTCAGTTTTTCATTCCAGGCGGCAATGGATTTAGACCCTTTGAGGCCGTAATTTTGCAGTTCAACACCGTCTACATAATCCTTAATATGCGGGATGAATTTTTCCTCTGAAGGGTCTCCGTGTGCGCATATCATGAAATCCATAAGGGCTCCTTATATCAGGCTTTGTTAGCGTAGCGTAATTCTATAATATAAAGCGGAACGTGAAAAAAATAAAGCATAAAAAACCCCTTGTATAACGGAAGTTTTTCTATTTGCTGTTTGCCGGGAACCTTGCAATATGTGCAAGGTGCAAGAAAAAATTTCCAGCAAAGGTGGGCCTTGGGCTCTATAAACCCAGTGTTTGCTTGACACTTTGAAAGTCAGATAATATACTACTAGATTAGCTGTATTTCATATAATTTAAAATTAATAACGATAAATTGAACTATCATAAAAATTTATAACAGGTTTTAAAGGAGAATAAAAAATGGCACGAATATTTAACTTTTCTGCGGGCCCATCCAATTTGCCTCTTGAAACACTTGAGGAAGCTGCTTCCAAACTGGTAGATTATGAAAATGCAGGAATGTCGCTTGTTGAGATGAGTCACCGCGGAAAACAGTATGATGCGATTCATACAGAGACGATTGCCCTTGTTAAAGAAGTTCTTGATGTCCCTGAAGACTATCATGTGCTTTTTATCCAGGGCGGTGCAACACTTCAGTTCGGAATGCTTGCCATGGCTTTTCTGGAAAAAGGCATGGCCGCAGATTATGTGCTCACAGGGACCTGGGCGAAGAAAGCGCTGGGTGACGGGAAAGCCGTCGGTACGGTTAATATTGCCTGGGATGGTGCGGATGAAAAATATACCCGGATGCCGGCGCAGAGCGAACTGAAGCTGACACCGGATGCGGCCTATGTTCATATCTGTTCAAATGAGACCATCGGCGGTATTCAGTTCTCTGATTTTCCGGATACCGGGGATGTGCCGCTGATCTGTGACATGTCCTCTGAGATCATGTCCCGAAAACTCCCTTGGGACAAGATCGATATGGCATATGCTGGTTCACAGAAAAATCTTGCCCCGTCCGGAATGGCACTGGTGATTATCAAAGACAGCCTGGTCCAGAAAGCAAACAAGAATCTGCCGGCTTATCTGAGGTATGATATTCACGCGGATAATAATTCTCTTTATAATACGCCGCCAACCTTTGTTGTCTGGATGACCTGTCTGACTCTGCGCTGGATCAAATCCAACGGCGGTATTGAGGGTGTGGCCAAAAGAAGAGATGAAAAGGCAGGCATGCTTTACGGCATGATCGAAAACAGCGGCGGATACTACAGAAATCCGGTGGACAAGGCCAGTCGTTCCCCCATGAATGTGGTCTGGAGACTGCCGAGCGAAGACCTTGAGAAAAAGTTTATTGACGAAGCAGGAAAAGCGGGCTTAAGCGGTCTGAAAGGTCACCGGTCTGTGGGCGGATGCCGGGCATCGATTTACAATGCCATGCCGGTTGAAGGGGTGAAAGCATTAACCGATTTCATGAAGACCTTTATGGAAAATAACGGTTAGGGTTTTCTCTTAATCTGAAGAGTTTAAAAGGCAAAGTCCTTAAATTTGGGCTTTGCCTTTTTTTGTTTAAAAAACAACAGGTCTGATTTCTTCACCGTTAATCATTATCTTTCCGGGTGTTGCAGGCTGTTTAAAGGGCCGGGTGACTTCAAAACCGTGATCTGCTTTAAGTTCAAGCTTTTCTCCGGTACGGGGTCCGCCTGACGTTATCCATGATTGAATTATTTTAACGTTTTTTTCAACCACACTGTGATACCCCTGTTTTTTGGCTTTTATCAGGTTTTTAAGTGTTTCTTCAAGATCATTTTTTTGCAGAGCCAGGCAGGCAAAGTAGTTGTAAATAATTCCCTTGAGAGGATACCCCCTGTTTTCAGCTTCAATGATACATTTTTCAGCCTTTTGAGTGTTGCCTTCATTATAAAAGGCTTCTCCCAGGTCAAGAAATGCAAACGGGCTGTCCGGAAAAAGGGAAAAGATCTCTATCCGTTCTTTTATGCTATATGCTGAAACTTGTTTCAGCCCGGAATTTTCAATGGCCCAGCTGTAGATCTTTTCTGTTTCCCTATCCCTGTTTTTAAACAGAAGAGGGGACAACTCAAAAAAATCATCGGTAAAAAAGATGTTTTCATCCACAAGATTTTTTTCTTTTGCAATTTGAAATTCCTTTGTTCCAGGAAAAAGAGTAAAGGGGTTAAAGATCACCTGACAGGGCCTGGCTGATTCTATAAAGTCCGTGCTTTCTTTTAGGGTGGCTGCTGTTTCACCCCGGCATCCGGTGATCATGTAATAGCGTACCTGGAACCCGAACTTCCGGGCCATTAATGTAGCTTTGCGCACAGTCTCAAGATCTATTTCCTTGTTTATGTTCTTTAGTATTTTCCCGGATGCTGATTCAACACCCAGACTTATTCTCTGGCAGCCTGCTTTTCTCATCAAAAACAGCATTTCTTCATCCAGGGTATCCGCCCGGGTGTCGCAGCTCCAGATAAAGTTGAGCTTTCTTTTTAAAATGCCTTCACATATTTCAACCACGCGTTTTTTATTGTTAGTGAAAGTCTCGTCCTTGATGGCAATGGTCTTCTGGTTGTTCCGGTTTACCATCAGTTCAAGAGTATCAAGAATGTAATCCGGGGTATGAGAACAGAGTTCTCTTCCCCAGATAGAGGTTGAAGCACAGAAGGTGCAGTCCCAGACACAGCCCCGTGAGGTGGTCAGGATGTAATCATCATAGTATTTAAATGGAGAGATCAGGCCGTCAAGATCTGTAATACGCTTTCTTTCGGGCGCTTTTTTTATTTTGCCGTTTTCACGGTAAAAGGTCCCGGGGATGTTTGACAAAGTCTCTTTTTTATCAAGTCTTTTGACCAGTTCACTAAAAGTGCTTTCTCCTTCTCCTGAGATGATGGTGTCAACGGCTTTGCAGTTCAAAAGTATTTTTTCTGCAAGGGCGGTTGCATGGGGGCCACCTGCAATAATGTGTGTTTCAGGGTGTGTTTCTCTTATCAGTTTTGCCAGGGCAAGAGCGCCTCTTCTGTTGGAGGTGAAAACGGAAAGGCCGTAAATATCCGCCTTGAAATGGCTTATGATCTTTTTTATTTCCCACCACGGGAAAGTGAAAAGGTTTAAGACTGAAACCGCATGTCCTTTTTCCTTTTCCTGGGCTGCAAGGGATAAAAGGCCTTGGGGGATGTTCAGGATGTCTCCGCTCAGACAGGATGAAAGATCTATTCCTTCGGGTGCTCTGATATTATGATCTTCCGGGGCCTGTCCGGGTTTGGGAATCTGCCACGGTGGTGGATATAAGAGAACAATATTCATAGGATTATCTTATTATTAAAAACAGGGTTTTGATACGTCCAAAAAGGGACTTTGGCTTCAGTTTAGGATAAACAGTGTCCTGGTGTCAATTATATTGCATGGCAGATGATTTGCTTTTTGACAAAGGCGAATATTTCTTCTATAATTCAAAAGATTTACAAAGTCTTGATTCCTTATCAGAAAAATTCTGTTTTAACCCTGAACCTGTAAAAGCTTAAAACCATATGGTACAGATACGTAATTTCAGTATTATCGCACACATAGATCATGGTAAATCAACTCTGGCGGACAGGCTGATCCAGCATGTGGGTCTGATAGATTCGCGGCATTTTCATGATCAGATGCTTGACACGATGGATCTGGAGCAGGAACGCGGTATCACCATCAAGAGTCAGACCGTTACTCTGCCGTATACCAGTAAGAGCGGTGAAAAGTTTGAACTTAACCTGATCGACACTCCCGGACATGTGGATTTTTCCTATGAGGTCTCAAGGGCGCTGGCATCCTGTGAAGGGGTGCTGCTTCTGGTGGATGCGGCCCAGGGCGTTGAGGCGCAGACCCTTGCCACTCTCTATGCCGCCCTTGATCATGACCTTGAGATCATTCCGGTAATCAACAAGATCGATCTTCCGGCCGCAGACATCGAGCGGGTCAAAGAGGAGATAGAAATAGAGCTGGGGCTTGATTCGGACGGTGCTATTTTATGTTCCGCAAAAGAAGGTATTGGGATGGAGGAGGTCTTTGAAGCGGTTATTGAAAGGATTCCCCCGCCTAAGGGGAAAATCAAGGATCCTTTGACAGCGCTTATATTTGATGCCCAGTATGATCCGTTTCGGGGAACGATTGTGAGTTGCCGTGTGTTTGACGGAAAACTCAAGGCGGGTGACACCATCCAGTTTATGTCTAACAAGGCATTGTACAAAGTCGAGGAGGTGGGTGTTTTTCGTCTTAAGCTGGAGAAGAAAAAAGAACTGACTGCCGGTGAGGTGGGATATATCATTGCCGGGATAAAAACAGTCAGTGATACCCGGGTGGGTGATACGGTAACCCTTGAGGGCAGTACGGTAGAGACCGTACTTGACGGGTTTAAAGAACCCAAACCCATGGTCTTTTCTTCGGTTTATCCCATTGCTGCGGATGATTATCCTGCACTGGTTGAAGCCATGGATAAATATAAGTTAAATGATGCCGCGCTGGTTTACCAGAAGGACTCTTCTGCTGCTCTGGGTCAGGGCTTCCGGTGCGGTTTTCTCGGGTTGCTTCATCTTGAGATCGTCCAGGAACGGCTTGAGCGGGAGCACAATCAGTCCATCATCATGACCGCGCCAAGTGTACGCTACAAGTTTCTTTTGAAAAATGGTGAAAGGGTTACGATTGACAATCCCCAGTACTATCCGGATCCGATGACCATTGAAAAATCAGAAGAGCCTTATGTTCGGATATCCATTATTATTCCTGAGAAATATATGGGTGCTGTCATGAAACTCTGTACCGATAGACGGGGAGTCAACTCAAAATTCAACTATCCCAGCCAGGGCCGGATAGAGGTTAATTTTGATATGCCGTTAGCTGAGATCGTCTATGATTTTTATGATAAGCTGAAGACCATTACTCAGGGGTATGGGTCTTTTGATTATGATTATCTGGAGCATCGGGAAGGTGACCTGACGAAAGTAGACATGATGGTAAACCATGAAAAAGTAGATGCGCTTTCTATTATTGTGCACCGGGATAATGCCCGTGCCCGGGGCCTTCACATCTGTAATAAGCTGAAAGAAGAGATTCCGAGGCAGATGTTTAAAATAATTATTCAGAGCACCATCGGCGGAAATATTATTGCCCGCTCCACCATCAACCCTTTCAGAAAAGATGTGACTGCAAAATGTTACGGCGGTGATATCTCCCGAAAAAGAAAGCTTCTTGAAAAACAGAAAAAGGGAAAAGAGAAGATGAAGATGGTGGGGTCTGTGGAGATACCGCAGAAGGCGTTTGTTTCGATACTTAAGTCTGAAAACGACTAATCTGTTCATTTCTTTGCCGGCCAAAAAAACGAACCAAAGAAAGGCCGCCCTGCATCGCGGTCCTGACAAGTCGGGACTGTCCTCGCGGCACGATTTCAGTCGGCGGGTCAACAAACTCGTTCCGGCAAGCGGAACTCAGACATGTCGACCCTTGAACCCGCCTGAAATCGCTGCACTCGGCTGCGCTGCAATGGGACTTTAAAAACGCTAACTTTCAGTTCTGTTTAAAATATTACATGATAAACTGTAAGTTTGAATACTAGTTTTTTCAATTAATAATAAAGCTCTTTATTATGAATAAACCAGGTCTTTATGTGCATGTTCCGTTTTGTGCCGGGAAGTGTCCGTACTGTGATTTTTATTCTACTGATGATGCTGCCCTTATTCCTTCCTGGATAAATGCACTTGAAAAAGAGATCCTTCACTATGAAAATGTTTTAAACAACTTTGATACCTTATATCTTGGCGGCGGAACGCCTTCGCTTCTTTCTTTAAATGATCTTGAAAAACTGGTAGAGATTGTCTGCAATAATTTTTCATTTGCCCCTGATACCGAAATGACAATTGAAGCTAACCCGGGAGATCTGACCCCTGAAAAGCTGAAACATTTTCGTGCGCTTGGCTTTAACCGGATCAGTCTGGGGGTTCAGTCCTTTGATGATGATGTTTTACGGATGCTGAAGAGAAGACATACCGCAAAACAGGCGGAAAAAGCGGTAGACGATATACGGACTGCCGGATTTAAAAATTTAAGCATTGACCTGATGTATGCTGTGCCGGAGCAGGATGATGCCGGATGGATAAAGACCCTTGAAAAGGCCCTGTCTTTTTCACCGGAGCATTTTTCCTGTTATCAGTTGACCCTAAAAGAGGGCACCCCGTTTTTTGAGCGTAATGCAAAAGGGGAGTTTACCTTTAAGATGGAAGAGGAAGCGTCTTTTCTGTTAACCTCTGATTTACTTGAGGAAAACGGGTATATCCATTATGAAGTGTCAAATTTTGCAAAATCAAAAAATCTTTTTTCCGTTCATAACCTGAAATACTGGCAGCATATGACCTATCTCGGACTGGGGCCGTCAGCGCACTCGTTTAGTGATGATATGAGATGGTGGAATTTTTCTTCTGTCTCAAAATATATAGATGCGCTTAACCAGGGGAATAAACCGGTTGAAGAAAAAGAGAAAATCGGTGAAAAAGAAAAAACACTGGAACAGCTTTTTTTAGGTTTCAGGACCAAACAGGGGGTAGCGCTTAATCTTCTCAAAAAATATAAAAAGGTTGATATTGTTCTTAACAGGCTGATAGAATCGGGCTTGATAGAAATAAAAGGCAGCAGGGCGGTTTCTACAAAAAAGGGGTTTCTTTTGGCGGATAGTATACCGCTTATGTTTGGTTAAGGGCTTTGTCAAAAGCCCAACTTTGGCGTTGCACTGCATCCTCAGTCATTCCAGCGTACAGTTTGTACGCCTCATTTCTTCGGTCTAGCGCGCCTTAAATTTGGAGCTTTTTACTTTGCCCTCTTATTTTTGATTATTATGGTTTTGTAAAGAAAGAACTTTAAAAATGATCAAACGTTTATTTGATATCTGTTTTTCTTTTACGGCTCTTTTAATTTTGTTTCCTGTTCTTGTGTGTGTTTATATTGCGGTGCTTATTACCATGGGTGCGCCGGTTCTTTTCAGGCAGGAACGGCCCGGTCTTGGCGGAAAATCTTTTTTTCTTTATAAATTTCGCACCATGACCGTTCCAAAAGAAGGGGAGCATGCTGCGGAATCTGATTCATTCCGGACCACGCCTCTGGGCAGGATCATGCGTTCCTTAAGCCTTGATGAATTTCCAACATTTATCAATGTATTAAAGGGGGATATGAGTGTTGTGGGGCCGAGACCGCTTCTGGTACGGTATCTTGATCGGTACTCTCCGGAGCAGGCCAGGCGTCATGATGTGAAGCCGGGTATTACCGGTTGGGCACAGGTGAACGGCAGAAACGCGATCAGCTGGGAAGAAAAGTTTAAGCTTGATGTCTGGTATGTGGATAACTGTTCATTGATTCTGGATATGAAAATATTTGTTATGACCATACTCAAAGTTCTCAAGCGGGAAGGGGTGGATCACGGTGAAAATGTGACTATGCCCGAGTTTATGGGAAGTTCAAAAACCGAAGAATAAAGCTTACTATTATTTAAATCAACTCATGACCGGTCTGTTTTTACAGGCCGGTTTTTTTGTTGTGCGCCCGGCAGGGCGCACTTACTTGGAGGTGAAAGTCCTCTACACACCCGACAGGGGGAAGTGTTAGCCAGACGGCAAGGTTAATATCGTGAGGTATTGGCTGAAGGAAGCTACAGGCAAAACGCTGGTCCGACGAACAGAAATCGCATATGAGGCGTTCATTCTGGATGAGAAGGCAATTATTTTCAAAGTCCAATACCTGTACGGAAAGTATGGACGTATATGCGGCGGGATGTGATATGAGAAGTCAGCCGAGGGCATACTAGTCTGCTTCGACCGCAGATAAAGGCCCAAACTTTACATTAAGGAATGGAAACTTTTGTTGTGCATGTGATTGGAGGCATAGAAGACATGATTGAGATGTTGTGTGCTCACATAGAGAGTGCTGGACGGAATCCGGGAGGGCATCTGTGAGTATGCCAAGACACACATTGACAAAAGAGAACTCTATCCCTGAAGCTCAGTGTTTGATCGAGCGTATGGTCGAACGCGCCAACATGGTGAAAGCCTTGAATCGCGTTAAGCAGAACAAGGGAGCGGCGGGCATTGATGGAATGACCGTTGATGAACTCCCTGCCTATCTGCAAATCAACTGGAATTTCATCAAAGAACAGTTGTTAAAGGGGACGTATTGTCCCAAACCGGTGCGCCGGGTAGAGATTCCCAAGGCAAATGGAGGAATACGGCTATTGGGAGTTCCAACCGTGCTTGATCGTTTGATTCAACAAGCAATGCATCAAGTGCTAAGTCCGATATTTGACCCCGAATTTTCCGACAATAGTTACGGTTTTCGTCCTGGCAGGAACGCTCATCAGGCGGTACGACAGGCAAAATCGTATCAGCATTCCGGTAAACGCTGGGTAGTGGATATGGATCTGGCACAGTTTTTTGATGAAGTAAATCATGATATTCTGGTGTCAAGACTAGCCCGTAAAGTCAAAGACAGGCGAATGATATCACTGGTACGTGTCTATTTAAGGGCAGGAGTCATGATCGGTGGAGCAGCATGCCAGACGCCGAAGGGAACACCTCAAGGCGGGCCGTTCTCACCTTTGCTGTCGAATATAATGCTTGATGATTTGGATAAAGAGTTGGAAAGAAGAGGTCCGGAATTTTGCCGTTATGCTGATGACTGAATATCTATGTGAGCAGCAGACGTGCGGGAGAACGTGTTCTCATCTCAATTACCCGTTTCGTGGAAGTCTGTCTAAAATTGAGAGTGAACCGCAAGAAGAGCGCGGTAGCGCGTCCATACTGGCGGAAATTTCTTGGTTATTCATTTACAGCCCACAAACAATGCAAAGTAAGGGTGGCAGAGAAGTCTATTAAACGATTTCGGAAGCACCTGAAAGAATTATTTCGCATGGGAAAAGGCAGGAATCTGAGAGGTTTAATCCGGAAGGATTTAAATCCGGTAATTCGAGGCTGGATTAATTATTTCCGACTGGCAAAGACAAAAGGTTTTGCCGAAGAACTTGATCAATGGATAAGAAGACGGCTTCTGCTGATTCTCTGGCGACAGTGGAAAAGGCCGTGGACACGGTTTAAGAATTTGATGAAGTTTGGAATAGCCGAAGAAAGAGCGGTACAGTCAGCATTTAATGGCCGCGGTCCATGGTTCAACTCAGGAAGGTCTCACATGAATTTTGCGTTTCCAAAGAAGTTCTTTGGTGAAACAGGGTTGATATCTATGCTTTAGAAATTAATAAGTTTCAGAACAGCATTAATGTAAGGAACCGCCGTGATACGGAACCGTACGTCCGGTAGTGTGAGAGGTGGCGGGGGTAATCCCGCCACCGACTCTATATCCGGATCAGTTGTTTAATTTATGATGTTTTAGGAAGTTGTTTTTAAAAAATGAAAGATGTTTTAAAGGCCCTTGAAAGGAAGGAAAAGGTAAATATAAAGTATCACGGCAAGGTAAAGGGAATCATTATGCCTGTGGGTACTGGCAGCGCGGATAAAATCAGTGAGCACCCTTTCTTCGGCATGACAAAATTTGAAAAAACATCAGTAGCTGAACAAATCGACAGTCTGAGAGGCGGACGCTACGATGATATTTGACACAGATATTTTTATCTGGGTGCAGCGGGGGAATGAAAAGGCCTCAAAAATGATCGAACGTTCTTCCGAAAAATTTCTTTCAATTCAAACCTACATGGATCTGCTCCAGTGCGCTAAAAACAAAACACAGCACAGATATACTAAGGATTTTTTAATTTCCTTTGATTTTATGGTCCAGCCGATAACTGAAAATATCGGTCACCGAGCCTTGATTTATATTGAGGAATATTCTTTTTCGTCGAACCTGCGTGCAGGCGACGCAATCATCGCTGCAAAAGCAATTGAAAACAACCTTCCACTCGTTTCAGGCGATGCAAAACATTTCAAGCCGATAAAAGACCTGGCCTTCAAGGTTTTTAAACCTTAACAAATATACCGAGCCGATGTTTGGGTGGACACGGTAACAGGTATTATCTCGTTTTGAGTGAGAACAATAAAAGGTTTCTATTTGTACATTAACAAGAAAGGCAGGGTTTTAAACCCCGCCTTTTTCTTTTGTGCGGTCTTTTTCTCAAATCCTCTAAATATACTTGCTGCTTAATATATTATTATTAATTATAGGTTACTAAGGTTTAAAAATCAGATAAAAACCAATTTTTAATTAAATATGGTGTTTTTTAGTCAGTTGTATGCTTTGCGGTTTATAATAATTGACTATTCTAAAATATTTCTTGATTAAAAAGATTTTTTTTTGATAGTATTAAAGATTGATGTTACACCTAAAATATATATTACCAATTTGAGAAATTCAGGGGGACCAAACCAAATGATAGATTCTCTCAACAAAATAAAAGAAGCTGAAAAAAGGGCTGTTGAACAAATGGACGGGTCTAAAAAAGGCTCTTCTGAAATGCTTTTAAAAGCAGAAGATGATGCAAGGCAGATCATTGAAAAAGCTTCTGATGATGCCGGAGCAAAGGCTGAGGAGATGATGAAAAAAGCATGCTCTGAAGCCCAGGCCGAGGCGGAAAAAATTATTCAGGGAGGCGTGGAAGCGTCTAAGGCGGTTAAATCAAGCGGAGAAGGGAAGATCTCTTCTGCTGCAAAGGTAATTGTAAGTCAGGTTACAGGAGAGGCATAAATGTTTTATCCCGAACGAATGAAGCGGGCCCGGTTTTTAGTGCACGGGTCCATGAAGGAAAAAGCCGTAAAAAGATTTCATGAGCTGGGTGCGCTGCAGGTTACGGATTTCAGGGAAAAACTTTCCAAAGAAGAGTGGAAGGATCTTCTGGTAACACATCCGGCATCTTCTGATGTCCGCAGAATAACCACTCAGCTGATGGCTGTTAACCGGACGCTTGATGTTTTTTCCATGGTGGTGCCGGAAATGGAAGAGGGTTTTTTCAAGATGCTTTTTGCACCGGCGCCTCCGGAAAAGATATCTGTAGAGGATATCTCCGGTGAGAAGCTGTTTGAGGAGGTTGCGGCAGCTGCTGAATCAGCCGAAGTTTTAATAGCAGATCCGCTTGAGCGGCTTGAAAAGATGGAAATTGAAAAATCGGAGATGTCCGTGCAGGCAGAGGTGTTAAAGAAGATAACCTCACTTGACTTTTCTGTAGAAGTTCTGGGCGAGGGCCCTTTTGTTAATGCGGTGATGGGTATTGCTCCAAAGAAAGATTTTTCGCAGCTTAAGACTGAGATTGAAGAGATGTCCGGCGGCATCTGCTTTTTTGCTGAAAAAGCGGTATCAGATACAGAATCCTGTATTCTGGTCATTTCCCTTTTAAAAGATGAAGATGAGGTTTTGTCGCTTATTCGAAAATGGGATGTGGAGCGGATAAATTCGGGAAGTCTTCAGGGGACGCCTTCTTCTGTAATTGCCGGAATCGATGAAAAAATAATAAAAATCAATGCAGAACAGGAAAAATGCAGAGAAGTCATTGGAAAAGCAGCCGAAAAGTGGCGGTCCAGGCTTAAAGGACTGCGCGAGCTTCTTTTTATTGAGAGAGACCGGGCAGAGATATATTCAAATTTTGCAAAAACAGAAAGTGCTTTTGTAATTGAAGGCTGGGTGACTGAAAAAAAGGCGGATAAAATTGTAAGCGAAATTGAAACATGCTGTGAAGGCATGGTGTTTTCTGAAATATCAGAACCGGACGAGCCGGTTGATAAACTTCCGGTGGAGCTTAATAATCCCGGGATATTAAAGCATTTTGAGCTTCTGGTTAAACTCTATGCCTCGCCCAAGTATGATGAGATAGATCCTACGGTGCTTATTTTCCCAACATTCCTGTTTTTCTTCGGTCTGATGATAACAGACGCCATGTACGGGGTGATGTGTCTGGTGCTCGGTATCTTTATTTTAAGGGGTGCCGGAAAATATTATGATCTTTATAAAAGCGCAGGCCTTCTTTTGACCCTTGGTGGTGCGTCAACTGTTGTTCTAGGGTCCATGACCGGGGGATGGTTTGGTAATTTCGGTTCTGAATATCTCGGGTTTACATTTCTGGACAGTCTGGTTGTGATCAATCCCATGGTGGATGTTTCCAACTTTCTGCTTTTTGCCATAGGGGTCGGTCTGCTCCACTTGAATGTGGGGATCGTGATGGGCATCATTAAAAATGTCAGGCGAAAAGATACGCCCGCGGTTTTAAAAAATGTCTGGATCTTCTTTTTGGAAATTGCGCTTGTCTGTTACTATTTCGAGGCCATGACGCCTGCAATCGTCTTTGTTGTTCCTGCCGTTATTATGCTTCTTTACGCGGAGAAGGGGATGGCGCTTTTCGGGGTGACCGGACTGTTGGGTGATTCGCTGTCCTATGCAAGGCTTATGGCGCTGGGGTTGGTGAGCTTTGGTCTTGCGGTTGCCATAAATGCGCTTGCCAAGATGACCTGGGAAATAGAGTATGTGGGATGGCTGGTGGCGACCCTGATTTTTATTTTCGGCCATCTGTTCAGCTTTGTGCTTAATCTGATGGGTGCTTTTGCCCATGGGATCCGTCTCCATTTTGTTGAATTTTTCGGAAAATTTTACAGCGGCGGCGGTGATGATTTTGAGCCGTTCAGTATTAAACGGGATATAACGGAAGTTAACAACCCCCCGCAATAGCGGGTGGCTTGAAAATGCCCCATAGGGGCATGTTTCAAGGGTAACATTAAAGCAGTGAAAAGTGAGAGGTGAAGAGTGAAGGAAAAAAAGACGCTGCTTTTTGCTTTGTAAAAATAAGAATAACTATATTTTAATTAACGATAAATAAGGAGGTAACAGGGTTATGGAAGGAGTTCAATTTACATTAGGTTTGGGACTGGCCGCACTGGGTGCCGGACTTGCCATGGGCGTTTCAGCTATCGGATCAGGTATCGGTGTTGGTATTGCCGGAGCGGCAGGTGCAGGCGTAATCGCAGAAGACTCTAAAAAATTTGGTCCTGTTCTTATTCTCCAGGCATTTCCTCAGACTCAGGGTATTTACGGATTTGTTACCGCTGTTCTTATTCTTATGGGTGTAGGACTTCTTGGTGGTGAGATTAAACCAATTTCAATGGAACTGGGTCTGATCTGTCTGGGTGCCGGCATGGCATCAGCACTGGGTGGTCTGACAGCTATCGGACAGGGGATGACTGCGGGTGCTGCGATGGGTTCGGTTGCAAAAAATCCTGCGACTCTTGGCCAGAACATGGTTCTTTCAGTTATGTCGGAAACCTTTGCAGTGTTTGCACTTCTGATCGCTATCCTTATCCTGGTTGGCGCAGGAATTATGTAGCAGGAAAGTACTTAAGGTGCCTAGAGTACTTGAAGTGACTAGAGTGCTTAAAGTAAGTTAAGTGCCTAAAGTATTTAGATTGCCTGAAGTAAGTTAAAGTGCCTGAATCAGGTAGTAAACGGATGAGAAAATCAGAGTCGTTTAAACTTTAAGTACTTCAAGTATTTCAAGTATTTTAAGTACTTTTAAATTTATTTGTAATCTGAGAGAAAGGATCCATTAATGTCAGTAGATGGTGTCCAGAAAATTATAACAGAAATAGACAAGAGCGCTGAAAAACAGATTTCTGAGATCCTGTCAGAATCCAAACAAAAGGCGGACGCAGTTTTAAGCGATGCCCGTAAAAAGGCGGAGGTCGAAGCCGGTGCTATTATTTCCCGCGGTGAACAGGAAGCGCGCAGGGAGTCACAGAGAATACTTGCAGAGGCCCGCATAAAGGCCCGCAGGGAAAAAGTAAAAGCCCAGGAGGAAGTGGTAAATCAGGCTTTTCAGCGTGCGCGTGAAAGCATGCAGAAAATGGCTGAAGGAAAAGGAGAGGATTACAAAAAGGTACTTGAATCACTGATTAAGGAGTCTGTCCTTTCGTCCAGTGCTGAATCACTTGAGGTGCTTTTTGATCCCCGTGATAAAGGTCTGGTCCCAGATGACAGCCTTAAAAAGATCGCACAGGAAGCAGGCCCGGACCTCGGTATGACAATATCTCTGTCTGTTTCAGATGAAGAGCTTTCATGCCTTGGCGGTGTTGTGGTTAGGAGTGCTGACGGCAAAGTCAGAATCGATAATACTTTTGAAGCAAGGATAGACCGTTTCAGAGATAACATCAGGACATTGGTGGCAAAAGAATTATTTGCCTGACAGGCTGCTGTCGGTTTTCAGCCGCGTTTTTTTTGGCCGCAAAACGCTCATCTGCTGAGTTGTGTTTGAGCATTTTGAACCCTTTCGCTAAAGCGAACGGGTTGCGTTAAATAATTTGATATCTTAATACCTGACGGCTATTCAGTCAGGAATACGCTGAACAGTCTGAAGAACTTTTTAACAACTGGCTAGGAGCCATAATGGATAACAGTTTTCTGCTTATTGTTTTACTGCTGGTACTCGGCTTTTTACTGCCGTTTTTGATTTTTTTGATAAAAAATCTGAAAAACATACTGCCCTATCTTTATGCCAATGCCCGTATCAAGGCAAAAGAGGCAAAGCTTATCAAGCTCGACACCATGGATGAGATGATAAATACCGGTTCTGTGGCAGAGATCGCTTCGATCCTTGAAAATTCAGAGTATGCTCTGGCCATGCAGGGACTTGTGCTGGAAAGTGCCGAGTCGATCGAAGATCTGCTTATCCGCCAGACAGCGGAGGTCTATTCTGAAGTGTCTAAGATGTTTCCTGAGAAAATGGCCCGGGTCTTAAGCTTTCTTCGGCAGCAGTGGGATGTGAAAAATTTAAAGACAATTATGCGTGGTGTAAGAAACGGTCTGACCGCCGAGAAAATAATCTCAAGGACTGTTCCCTTCGGTGAAATAGATCCTGAATTTTTAAAGAAGCTGTCAGAGTCCGGTTCGCTGGAGGACATGCTGACTTCTTTTGAAGGCTCAAGCTATGATACGCTTTCAACCCTTCTTCCCTTGTATGAACAGGAAAAGAGTCTTCTTCCGGTGGAAGCCATGCTTGATAAAATACTGTTGGAGGGAATGTGGAGCGCGGTTACTTCAGATAATGAGCTGATGGCTCTGGTGCCGGGGTTTGCCGCGAGAATTGATGCTTTAAATCTTAAGACTATTTTAAGAGCAAAAAATGATCACCTGCTGTTTGCAGATATTGAGAGTCATCTGATCGCAGGAGGAGATATGCATAAAGTCGCAGCAGGTGTTTTTGACGAGATCGATGAGGTATCCGCTCTTCTTGCAGAGATTGAGGGAACGATCTTTTATAAACCCCTGATGGAAATACTGCCGGACTATGAAAAGGAAGGGTCTCTTTATCTTCTTGAGAAGGTGATCGAGGAAACAGCCCTTATTGTTGGTAAAGACGCAGCCTTAAAGCAGCCTTACGGCATTGCTCCTGTACTGGGTTTTCTTTCCATGAAGGATACGGAGGTCAGAAACATCAGGGCGATCTCCAGGGCAAAGGAAGCAGGACTGTCACCTGAAAAAACCAGAGAGTTTGTATTAAGGGTCTAAATTATGGAAGTTGTTGTTATCGGAGAAAAAAATACAATTACAGGGTTCAGCCTGGCAGGGGTAAAAAGAACATATCTGCCGGATGACGGAAAAGAAAATTTAAAAAGCATGTTGTCGGAAGACGGACTTGGGGTTCTGATTCTAACCGAACGGTTTGCAGAAGATAACCGGAAAGCCATCGAAGATCATCAGTCGTCAAAAAGAGTGACCCCGATAATTGTTGAGGTGCCTGATGTTGCCGGTCCGATTGAAAGGGAAGTTGATCCCATTAGAGAACTCATCCGCCGAGCCATTGGCGCTGATGTCAGTAAATAAAAGATAAGGTGCGACCGGCTGTTTTAATGTTTCGCATTTAAAGTACAGACTAAATAAGTTTTATTCATTTTAAAGGGAGGAACTAAAATTGCCCGAATATAAAGAAGGAATCATAAAGAGTATAGCAGGTCCTTTGGTCATTGGTAAGGGGATGAAGGGCTGTGAAATGTATGAAGTTGTCCGTATCGGTAAGGAGGGTCTTATGGGTGAGACCATTCGGCTGGACGGTGACGAGGCATATATTCAGTCATACGAAGATACCTCAGGTCTTAAGCCGGGTGAAAAGATCGTCCGTACCGGAGAGCCGCTGTGTGTTGAACTGGGTCCCGGTATCATTAAAAACTTTTATGATGGTATTCAGAGACCGCTTCTTAGAATAAAAGAGCAGTCCGGTGATTATATTGCCAGAGGAATAGATGTCCCGGGCCTTGATTATGAGAAAAAATGGGAATTTACCCCAACGGTTGAAGCCGGTGCAGAAGTTGAGGGCGGCGATATTATCGGTACAGTACCTGAAAGCCAGGTTGTTTCACATAAGATCATGATCCCGCCCACTTTGAGCGGTAAGATAAAAGACATAAAAAAGGGTTCTTTTACCGTAAAAGATACGATCGCAATTATTGAAAAAGACGGCAAAGAAACACCTGTGACCATGCTTCAGAAGTGGCCGGTGCGTATGGACAGGCCCTATAAGAAAAAAATCGATCCCACCATACCGCTTCTCACCGGACAGCGGATATATGATACCTTCTTTCCCATGGCAAAGGGCGGAACAGCAGCTATTCCAGGCGGCTTTGGTACGGGTAAGACAGTAAGCCAGCAGCAGATCGCGCGCTGGTCCGATGCCCAGATCGTTGTTTACGTGGGCTGCGGAGAGCGCGGAAACGAGATGACCGAGGTTCTTGATACTTTTCCCGAGATCGATGATCCAAAGACCGGGTTTAAGCTCATGGAACGTTCTACCCTGATCGCAAATACATCGAACATGCCTGTTGCAGCCCGCGAGGCATCTGTTTACACTGGTGTGACCATTGCTGAATATTACCGGGATATGGGCTATGATGTGGCAATGATGGCAGACTCCACTTCACGGTGGGCAGAGGCGCTGCGGGAAATATCCGGACGTCTTGAAGAAATGCCGGGTGAGGAAGGTTATCCCGCCTATCTGGCCACCCGTATCGCTAGTTTTTATGAGAGAGCCGGCCGGGTTGAGACGATTGGCAGTAAAGAACAGTTTGGCTCGGTTTCTGTAATCGGTGCGGTATCTCCTCCCGGAGGTGACCTTTCAGAGCCGGTTTCCCAGAATACACTCAGGGTGGTCAGTTCTTTCTGGGCACTTGATTCTTCGCTTGCGGACAGACGTCATTTTCCCGCGATCAACTGGCTCAGAAGTTATTCTCTAAACCTTGATTTTACCAAAAAATGGTATGATGATGAGATTTCGCCGGAGTTCAGGAAATTAAGGGACAAGGCCATGATTATTCTGCAGGAAGAGTCTGAACTGGCGGAGATTGTTCAGCTGATCGGACCGGACGCCCTTCCGGAGCGTGAACGGCTGACCCTGGAAATTGCCCGTATGGTGAGAGAGGATTATCTGCAGCAGCATGCTTTTCATAAGATGGATACCTTCTGTCCCATTGATAAACAGAACCGGATGCTCAACATTATCATGGATTTCTGTGCTCTTGCCAATCAGTCTCTTGATAAGGGGATTGCCATTGAGGCCATTGGCGGTCTGGCAATAAAAGATGAGATCTCGAACATGAAATATCTGGATAATAATACCTTTGCTGATGATTCAGGGAAGATTGCCGACAGAATGAAAGAACAATTCAATTCATTAGGAGAATAGAATGAAAGCGGATATAAAAACTAGGGAATATAAGACGGTTAAGGAGGTTGCGGGTCCTCTTATGGTTGTTGAGGGCGTTGAGGATGTAGCCTTCGGAGAGGTGGTCAGGATCCGGACCGGAACAGGTGAGGAAAGAAACGGTCAGGTCCTTGAATCCAGAGAAGGTCTTTCGATCGTCCAGGTCTTTGAAGGTACCTCGGGGATTGATACAAAAAACACATCGGTTCGTTTTACCGGTGACACCATGAAACTTGCCGTGTCAAAGGATATGGTGGGACGTTTCTTTGACGGCCTGGGAAGACCGATTGACGACGGACCTGAAATAATTTCAGATGTAAAACTGGATATTAACGGAGCACCCATCAATCCCACAGCCCGGGCATTTCCGGATGAATTTATTCAGACCGGTGTGTCAACTATTGACGGAATGAACACGCTGGTGCGCGGACAGAAACTCCCGATTTTTTCCGGCGCTGGAATGACCCATAATGAACTGGCGGCACAGATCGCACGGCAGGCAAAAGTGCTGGGCTCTGAAGAGCCTTTCTCAGTTGTTTTTGCTGCAATGGGAATTACCAGCGATGAAGCAAATTTTTTCATCCGTGATTTTGAGCGTACCGGTGCCATGGAGCAGATCGTTGCATTTATCAACCTGGCAAATGACCCTGCGATTGAAAGGATCATCACCCCGCGTATTGCTCTTACCACTGCTGAATACCTGGCCTTTGAATGCGATATGCATGTTCTGGTTATCTTAACAGATATGACCAACTACTGTGAAGCGCTGCGTGAGATCGCGGCCGCCCGTGAAGAGGTTCCGGGAAGGCGCGGTTATCCCGGATACATGTATACGGATCTTGCTATGAATTATGAACGTGCAGGACGTATCCGAGGACGCAAGGGATCCATTACTCAGGTGCCGATTCTGACCATGCCTGATGATGATATCACCCATCCGATCCCTGACCTTACCGGGTATATTACTGAGGGGCAGTTCGTGCTTTCGCGTGATCTGCACCGCAGGGGTATCTATCCGCCGGTTGATGTTTTGCCTTCCCTTTCAAGGCTGATGAACCAGGGGATTGGCGAGGAAAGAACCCGGGAGGACCATTCGGCTGTTTCCGACCAGTGCTATGCAGCTTATGCAGAAGGCCGGGATGTGCGTAACCTGGTGGCTGTTGTGGGTGAAGAAGCACTGACAGAGAGAGACAAGAAATTTCTTGAGTTTGCCGATGCTTTTGAAAATGAATTCGTTGTTCAGGACAGGGATACCAACCGTTCGATCGAAGAGACCCTTGATCTGGGCTGGAAACTCCTGACCATCCTTAATGAAGGAGATCTTAAACGGATCGATAACGATCTTATTCAGAAGTACCACCCGAAGTACAGGAAATAAGTTCATAAAGTACTCTAAGTACTATTTAGTTTTTTGGAGACAATGATTTATGGCAGACATTATTGATGGTGTTAAACCTACCCGAATGGAGCTTTTGCAGCTCAAAAAAAGAAAAGTTCTGGCAGAACGCGGACATAAGCTTTTAAAAGAGAAGCGGGATGCGCTGATATCAGAGTTTCTAAGTATTGCAGGTAATGTAAAGAACGTCAGGCAGGAGGCGGAGGAACAGCTTACCCGGGCCTATCAGGATCTTCTTGCCGCTCAGTCCATAATGGGGTCTGGATCAGTAAAGGAAGCTTCTCTTAATTCTGAACAGGACATACAGGTTGAAATGAATGCCAGAAATGTCATGGGGGTAACCGTACCTCTGGTTGAGATCGGAAAAGTCGAAAGAACCATGATCAGAAGAGGATATGGTTTTGCGGATACGTCAGCAATGCTGGATGATGCAAGTAAAAAAATGGAGATTGCACTGTCAAAAATAATTAAACTGGCAGAGATAGAGGAAACGGTCAGAAAGCTTGCACTTGAAGTGGAAAAGACAAAAAGGCGTGTTAATGCGCTTGAATATATAGTCATGCCCAGGCTGACGGCTACGGTTAAGTATATCCGTATGAGACTTGACGAGATGGAGCGTGAAAGCTTTATCCGCCTTAAAAAGATCAAGGCTGTACTTGATTCCCGGGATAAGGCGGGGGCTGCTTAAAAAGTGCGAAACCGTCTTTTGTATGATTACCATGCAAAAAAGAACAGGCAGGATGAAAATAAAAATTTCAGACTGTTTGTTTTGTCCCAGATCATAAGTTACGGCGCTCTGTTTTTACTTTTTCTGGGCGGGCTTGTTCTGGTCATAATTGCCGTTAGAGCACTGGTTTAATATTATTTAACTAGAAGAGGGGGCTTGATCCTGAACCATAAATATTGATGACTTTGTGAAAAGTTTATCCGGTTTTTTTGGCATCTGTTTATCATGTCAAATTTTGGTAAAAGGGTGTAAAGGTTAGTAAACCTAAAAAAAGAGGATTCAGCCATGTCTTTACCCATATCCCACCTTATGAGGCCGGGAGCCTCGTTCAGCGAAGAAAATACCTCTCTTAGAAAAGTCTCTGAAAAAATTCTTCAGGAAAATGTCGGATCGATAATCGTTAATCGCGGAGAAGAAAGTGTCGGTATTATTACATCCAATGATCTGTTAAGGGCTGTACTGAATGGGTTTGATTTTGATGCTGCAAAGGCGGCTGAGATCATGTCTCAGCCGCTTGAGACATTTGATATGGAAAAGGATCTGGATGAGGCCTTAAAGAAATTTGAAGAGACCGGGCGTTCACGTCTTGTGATATTTAAGGATGGTAAAGTGGTCGGCATTTTAAAAAAGACCATAGCCGAACGGTTTAAAGGTGTTTCCGGCGCATTTAAATTTTCCGCAAAGACACGTTCCCTTCCTTACCGGAGAGGTTAAGGCTGCAGCCAAAGTTATAACGTGTTTGCTGAAAAACCTTGCATTCCCCCCCATAAAGTATGTTATCATAATGGCACATATTCGATAAGGTTCGTTTAAAGCAGTTTAGGCGGGTCTTATGAGCCATAAACATAATCGTGACGATTTTCTGAAAAGTTTATCCGGATCCTTTTTATACCGGGACAGGGTCTGCCGCATTAAATCGCACCTCAAGTCATTTTTTAAATGATCGGAAATTTAGAGCAGCGTACAGCTAAGTCTGCCTCCTTTCTACAGGGGTGTGTCGTTTTAAAGATGCACGCAAAATCTTTTCACAAAACCGTTTGATCCCAAATTTTACAAGAGGACCTCTAATTAGAATTCCAGAATTATTCTGGTCAGGATTGGTAAACTCGTGATTATAATAAAGAGCAAACAGGAAATAATAAAGCTTCGGAAGGCAAACCGGATTGTAGGAGAAACGCTTCAGGAGCTTAAAAAGCATGTTGCTGAGGGAATATCAACTCTGGAACTTGACCGGATAGCCGAAAGTTATATCCGGTCAAAAGGCGGAGAACCCGCATTTAAGGGGTATGCAGGATTTCCGGCGACGCTTTGTGTGTCTGTAAATGATGAAGTCGTTCACGGTATTCCCGGGCCCAAAAAATTAAAAAATGGTGATATTGTAAGCTTAGATGTGGGGACACGGATAAAGGGTTTTTATGGCGATGCGGCAATAACTGTCGGCGTGGGTCAGATAAGCCCGGAAGCAGAAAAACTCATGAAAGTTACAAAAGAATCGCTTTATGCCGCCATCAAAAAGATGAGGGTCGGCAGAAGGCTTTCTGATGTATCTGTCGCAGTGCAGAAACATGTTGAGGCCAACGGTTTTAGTGTGGTGAGGGATTTCGTGGGACATGGTATTGGTATGGATCTGCATGAAGACCCTCAGATCCCCAATTTTCATTCTCCCCAGTCTCATAATCCAAGGCTTAAAGAGGGAATGGTCTTCGCGATCGAACCTATGGTTAATCAGGGATTGTATGATGTTAAAGTATTGTCGGACGGATGGACGGCAGTTACCCGGGACGGTAAACCTTCAGCTCATTTTGAACATACCGTGGCAGTGACATCCGGTGATCCGTGGATATTAAGTGACCCTGATATGAAAAATGATTCTTATATACAGGCAGGATAGATTATGGCTTTAATGGAGGTTTTACACTTTCCGCATCCGGTTCTCAGAAAAAAATGCGATAAGGTTGAGGCGGTTGATGAAGAAATAAAAAAAATTGCCGCTGATATGGCTGAAACAATGTATGCTGAAAAAGGTATTGGCCTTGCCGCGCCGCAGGTCGGGATAACAAAGCGGATCATTGTCGTTGATGTTGATGATGCGCTGATAACGCTTGTAAATCCTGAAATTAAGGTTTCAGGAGAAAAAGAAAAAATGGAGGAGGGCTGTCTTTGTCTTCCCAAAGTGTCTGTTGAGGTTGAAAGACTTACCCGTGTTCATATGGAAGGAATGGGGATAGCGGGTGAAAAAATATCAATTGATGCTGAAGATCTTCTTGCGAGGGCTTTTCAGCATGAGGTCGATCACTTAAACGGGATGCTGATAATTGATCACCTGTCCAAGGTGAAAAGAGATATGGTCGTTAAGAAGTTTAGAAAACTTCAGCTTAAGGAAAAAGAGGAAGAGTAACTGCGCAAGATGCATAGGGCAGAGCGCATAGCAAAACCTTAAATCAGTAATGTTTTATACTATGTCCTGTGTTCTCGATTATGACTCTTCTGTTTTCCATTTTTGAAGCCGGCCTTTAATGAATTCAACCACCTTCTGGTGCTCCTCTTTGCCTGAGCCTTTAACTTCAAAAGGTTCTCCAAATTCAAAAAATATTTTTTTGGAAAGATCCAGCGGCCCGAAATCTTTGATTATTTTTCCGCTTGTCCAGAAATCGGTTTTTAAGGCCAGGGGAACAACAGGCACCTTGTTCCTTTTTGCCAGTTTGATGCCCAGGGAGTTGAAATTATCCGGGTTAAAGATTGTGTCCCGGGTGGACTGCGGAAAAATGATCACAGACTGTCCGCTTTGAATTTTTAAAGAGCCTTTCTGCATTACCTGCTTAAAGTCTTCAGAGGGACTTTTTCGGGTCACCCCTATGCATCCGGTGCTTTTTGTGTAGGGGCCGAAAAAAGGGATTTTAAAAAGCTGTTCTTTTATGACAAATATTGCATATCTGAAAGGCAGGACAAGAAAAGGAAGTATTACGGTCTCCAGGGTGCTCATGTGGTTACCGATGATGACCACAGGAGTATCTACCGCTTTTAATTTTTCCAGTCCCCTGATGTTGAAAATTCCGCCGCAGTCTTCAATAAAGTTAAACATTGCAAGAGAGGAATTATACCAGTCTTCTCTTGACAGCCTGTTTGCGCGTGCTTTCGGCCATGAATGGAAGACCACAAGTAGAAATCTGATTACATAATAGATGCGTGATCTGAAAAGCAGCCGGTGCAGAAGTTTTTCTTTTCCCGGTGCTGTTTGGTAGCGGTCTTTTTTAAGAAGGGGGTGTTTCATCTTCTTTTTTTGTCCCACCAGCCGCCAAGGTCGTCAACAATGATCGCATATACTGATGGAAGGATAAAAAGGGTTAAAAGTGTTGCAAAGGCAAGACCCCAAAACAGCGTGTTGGCCATGGGCGCCCATATCTTTGATTTGCCGCCAAGCCCGATTGCCAGAGGCAGGATGCCGAACATGGTGGTGACAGAGGTTAGGATAATAGGCCTTAATCTTAAACGCCCGGACTGGATGATTGATTGCCATCGGCCGACATTGTTTTTCCTGGCATTGTTTATAAAGCTGATCATAACGATAGCATCGTTAACCGCAATTCCTGCCAGGCCGATAAATCCATACATCACAACAATGGAAAAGGGGTCGTTTGTTATGATCAGTGACATGATTGCTCCGATGAACGCAAAAGGAACAGTCAGCAGAATAATAAAAGGCTGGGTATAGGACTTGAACTGTGCGCCGAGAATTATATATATCAGAAAAAGGCTTAAGGCAAAAAGCTTGTAAAGGGAGGAAAAAGCCTCGTTCATTTCTCTGAACGCCCCTTCGAATCTGAGCCGGTACCCCGGATATTTTCCAATTATATCCCGGGTTATTTCTTTTATCGTGGTGTTTACTTTTACGGTGGAATTGACCTGTTTGTCGATGCTTGCAGTTATTGCTGCAGCCCTGTCGAGTTTGTAGTGCTTGATCTTTGTATATCCCGGCTCGAATCTGATTTCGCCTACATTACTGAAAGGGATCAGCTGTCCCATGGGAGAAAGTATTTTAAGGTTATTGATGTCATCGATGTCTTTTATTTTTTCAGGATCGTATTTCACGATAACATCAATCTCTTCGTCACCTTCCCGGTACACAGTTGCAACAGTTCCTTCAAAAGCATTTCTTATGGTGGATGCTACCCTGAAAAGATCAAGGCCATAGATAGCCGCTTTATCTTCATCGACATAGATTTTCAGATCTTTTTTTCCGAAGGCAAGGTCATCTTTTATATCATAAATGCCCGGGATAAATGCTATGGCTGCCATGATCTCTTCGGATATTTTCTTAATGGTCTGAAGATACTTTCCCACGACCTTGATCTCAACATCAGGCGAAACCGGAGGACCGGCGCGAAGCTTTTTAAAACCTATATTTTTGTAGCCGGGGATGTTCTGAAGATTTTTGCGGCACATCCTTATTATTTCATCTATTGAATGTTCGCGTTCTTTTGGTTCAACAAGGTCGATCATGATATGCCCGACAGCGGAGTTGAAAAGCCACGCTTCGTCAGTTATCAAAAGCCCGGTGTGGGTAACAAAAGATTTGACTTCATTCTTCGGCAGGGTAGATGCAAGCCTGCGCTCTATTTTTTCCATTACATTGTTGGTGGTCTCAAACTTGGATCCCTCTGTCAGTTCAACATTTACATTGAACTGCGAGATCTCATCCATGGTGTACATATCAACTTCAATAACCCGGAATAAAAGCAGAGAGCCTGCACCCAGAAAGAGCACAAATATTCCGCTGACAAAATAAAAGCGGTATCTTAAAACAAATTTTAACTGTCTGGAATAAATATCTTTAAGTCTGCTGATGATGCGTTTGCGAACTGCATTTTCTTTTTCTTTTTTACTCCAGTCTGCAATATGGCACGGCAGGATCAGAAAAGCTTCAAGAAGAGAGGCAACAAGTGCCAGACAGACAACGATCGGGACGACTCTTAAAAATTTCCCGATGATATCTGTCATCAGCATGAGCGGCAGAAAGGCCGCAATGGTTGTAAGACATGCTGTGAAAACGGGACCGATAACTTCTGTTGTGCCGGTGACAGCAGCTTCGTCCGGTTTCATGCCTTTATGAGAGTAGCGGTCACAGTTTTCGATGATGACAATGGCATCATCAACAATTATACCGATGACCATCATCAGGGCAAAAAGGCTGCTTGTGTTAAGGCTTACTCCTGTTGCTTCCATCAGTATAAATGTTGACATGATTGAAACAGGGATTCCTATGGCTGCAAAAAGCGCATTTCGCCATCCGATAAACAGGCATAAAAGGACTGCGACAAAAATAACGCCCATAAAGGCATTGGAGCCCAGTTTGTTTATGGAGTCACGGATCTGGATGGAGCTGTCATTTGTAATGATGATGTCACAGCCCGGGGGGAGGCGGTTTTTTTTGAAATCTTTAGAAAGTTCTTTTATCTGGTCAACAATTGCGATGGTGCTTCCCTTCTTCTTTTTTGAGATATTAAAGCTTATTCCGGGTTTTCTGTTGAAAAAGGAGAGGGTCCTTGTTTTCTTGAAAGTGTCTTTGATGTGGGCGACCTGACCGATCTTGACATGGTCTCCATTGGGGTCAGAACGCACGATAACATCCTCTATCTCGTTGGGGCTGTTATATTCACCGACTGTTCTTATGAGGTATTCAGAATTTCCGATCTCAAGCGTTCCGCCGGGCAGGTTGAAATTTGTGCCCTTAAGCGCAAGTGCAATCTGTTCAATTGAAAGTCCGTAACTGTAAAGCCGGTCTGATTCAACGTTTACCCATATCTCCCGGTCACGTGCACCGGTCAGTTCAAGTTTTCCGATATGATCCACTTCGAGCAGGAGGTCTTTGAATTCATCTGCAAGCTCCTTGAGCTCTTTCTCAGGAACATCCCCGGTGATGGTTACCTGCAGCGAAGGCAGAAACTCTCCTGTTTCAATGCTCACAATCCGGGTGTCTTCCGCTTCTTCAGGGAGATCATTGACTTCGTTTACAGCTGCCCGAAGGTCCTGGAGGATGATTTTAAAATCATCATCCGACATTTCATCGAAACGGACCAGAATGGCAGATTCACCCTCACCGGAAGTAGAGACAATGTAGTTGATGTTGTCAACATTCTTGATTTTTTCTTCAATAGGGTTGGTTATGAGTTTTTCAATTTCTTCAGGAGCTGTTCCCGGATAGACCGTAAGGATGAGTGCAATGTTGAAGGTCAGGTCCGGAAGATATTCTCTGGGCAGCCGGCTGAGGGAAAAAAACCCCAGGATTAAGACCGTAATCATTATGGTGTTTACGGTTACCGGATTGTTAACTGAAATTCTGGCAAGTTTCATAAGCGGCTGAAGTATTTGCTGTGATGAAAAGACTTTTTATTAAGGTTTATCAATTATTTGAACCTGGCTTCCTTCAAGGAGCCTTTCCCTGCCGGAGACAACGACTATCTGGTTCGGACTGATGCCTTTGCTGATCACGACGTTTGTTCCGATAAAAGATGAAGGGATGATCTTTGTTCTGTGTGCCGTATTGTCTTTGATTGTCCATGCATAATAAACCCCGTTATTTTCATAGATCGCTTCTTCGGGAAGTGAGATCACGTTTGAGAAGTTGTCCGTATTTATGGTCGTTCTTGCAACCATTCCGGGCTTTAAAATAGGATCTTTGTCATTGTTTATCATTATTTCCGCCGGAAAGGACAGGGTCTTGTCGTCTGCTTTTGTGCCTACACTGTCTATGGTTCCCCTGTATTTTTTGCCGGGATAGGCATCTGTTTCTATGATGACTTCCTGATCTTTCTGGAGCCGTGCCACCACCTGTTCAGAAACACCGATTTTTATTTTTACCTTGTCTATGGCCACAACTGTTGCCACCATTGTTCCCAGTCCCACATTTGATCCGATGTCAACGGTGCGTTCTGCCAGTATTCCTTTAAAAGGGCTTTTTATCAGTGTTTCGCGCAGTTCTCGCTGCGCGATTTTAAGGGCGGCTTTGGAAGACTTTAAAAGTGCTCTTTTGGTTTTTTCATTTGCTTTTGCCGCATCAAATTCAAACTCTGAAATGACCTTTTTATCAAAAAGATTTTTCTTCCGGGCAAGGTCCTTTTTGCCCACATCATGGGCAGCTTCAAGCTGCAGTACATTTGCTTCAGCCTGTTCAACAGTGTATCCCAGTACTTCGTCATCGATTTTAAGGATGGGATCGCCGGGTTCGAGCGGATCACCAATCTTTGCATTGATTGATTTTACTTTTCCGGACACTTCTGAAAGTATCCGGGCCTGCTGCCTTGCCTGGATCACACCTGAATACTTTATGAATTTTGAGATGTCTCCCGGTTTTGCCTTTACAACCCTTACCGGCACAAGGCTTTCTGTTTTTATTGAGGCGTCGGACCTCTGCAAAGCTTTCTTTTTTATTGTGCGTCCGGCAAGAAGACAGATAAAGAGTAAAACCAGGACCAGTGGAATAATGATCCATATCCTTTTTTGCTTTTCCAGTTTGTGATTTACAGGTTTTTTCGGGCTTAGCGGTTCAGTCATAATTAAAGAGTTTCACGTTTTAGTTTTGTCGGCTTTGTAAAAACCAATGTTGTGGGTTAAAGCCGGCTTTCAGTTCTTTTCTGAGGGCGGGCTGCGTTCATATATATCTGGTCCAAACCTTCTGGTTACCCTGCTCTGCAGCAGATGCTTTTTACCAGGCCTTGTTTCTGCGTCTGGTTTTACTTATTATTGAAGGTTCAGATTATTGCAAAATAGAGAAAAAGTAAAGGAAAATTTGAGTATTGTGTGATTTGAGGGGCTTCATCCGGACGGTAAAAGTTAAAAATATAAAAATAAACAGGATCATATTAAATTAATAAAAAGCCGGACAGAACGCCAGTTATGAAACCTCTTAAAAGGCAGGGCCTTATGATGCAATTGGAAGGGTGAAGGAGATGCGGGTGCCTTCCCCCGGTTTGCTTTCAGCACTTATTTTTCCGCCGTGAGCTTTGGTGAACTGTCTGGCAATGGCAAGTCCCAGCCCCGTTCCTCCGGTTGAGCGGGACCTTGATTTATCGATCCGGTAGAATCTTTTAAAGATATGAGGCAGTTTTTCTTCGGGAATTCCATGTCCATTATCCTTCACCCATACTTCGACCATTTTCTCCTGCTTTTCCGCACCTATTTCTATTGTTCCGCTTTCAGGGGTATATTTTATGGCATTGGTTAAAATGTTGGACAGGACCTGACCGATTCTCTTCGGGTCGATCATAACTTCAGGCAGGTTGTTGCTGACAGACTGTATGAGATTTATATTGTTTTCTTTTGTTCTCAGTATGAAAAGAGAAGCTGTGTCGGAGATGATCGCTTTTATTTTATACGGAGTAAAGGACATCTCAACCTGATTAAGTTCCAGTCTTGAAAGTATGGAAAGATCTGCGATCAGCTGGTCAAGATTATTAACATCAGTACATATTGCCTTCAAATGCTGATTTTGTTCATCTTTATCCATCTTTCTATCGATAAGAATTTCTGCATCAGAAAGAATCCTTGCCAGAGGGGATCTGATCTCATGGGATATGTCTGCAAAAAGTTCTTTTCTTGAATTTTGGAGCTCTTCAAGACTTTGTGACATGTCGTTAAATGTTTCTGCAAGCAGGCCCACTTCGTCATGTGACCGTATCTGCACTTTTATGCCGAAGCGTCCTTTTGCCATTTCCCGGGCAACTCTGGTGAGTTCCCGCATCGGCTTTGTCAGGTATCGTGACAGAAAACCTGTAAGTCCGCCTAGGATAATAATTGCGATAATTTCCGGAAGGCCTCTTGGCAGGACTCTTTGCAGATGTCTTGTCCTTGGATAATAGCTTTGGACAATGCCGATCACCTCGTTATTTTTTTTCAGAGGAACAGATACAATTGGGGTTAATATCCAGAAATGATAACTTTTCTGGATGTCCCAGCCATTTTTTAAGGCGGATTTAATGGTCTGCGAATGGTCACCGGTTGTTTTTTTCAGGCCTTCTTCGATGAAAGAGGCAAGCTCATTACCTTTCGTATCCAAAACCATTATGTCGGCTTCTTCATTTACGTGCAGAGTCTCTATAATATTTTTAAGCGAAGAATTGCTGTTTTCAAGCGCGGTTGTGATCCGGTCGGCATGGAGCTTTGTCTGGTTTATGAGGCTTTTTTTTGTCTGAGTATGGATTTCTGTAAGGGGGGCAAATCCAGAATAAAGCATGCCGAGAATGACGGAGGTCAGCAAAATGAATAATAAAATAGTAAAAAAAAGTTTCCAGTAAATACTGATGCGGATGTTTTTCATCTTATTCAGCGATAAACTTATATCCGGTTCCCCAGACAGTTATTATGTAGGACGGATTTTTGGGTGAGTCCTCTAGCTTTTTTCGAAGATGACTTATGTGTGCGTCAACCGAACGGTCAAAGGGTTCCAGTTCACGGTCTCTTAATTCATCAAGAAGTTTGTCCCGGCTGAAAACGATTCCGGGCTGGGACATCATCATCCACAGCAGGTTGAACTCGGTGCCGGTTAAGGTAAGAGGAGATCCCTTTTTTAAGACTTCTCTTTTTGAAGGATTCAGGCTGATGTCTCTGCAGGAGAGGATATCTTCTTTTGTTTCAGAAACTTCATTGGGCGGAGCAGGTCTTCTTAACCGTGCTTTTATTCTTGCCTGGAGTTCGCGCAGGCTGAAAGGTTTGGTGAGATAATCATCTGCTCCGACTTCAAGTCCTGCAACGATATCAGGCTCCTCTCCGCGGGCTGTAAGCATGATAACCGGAACACAGCTTGTTTTTCTGATTTCTCTGCAGACATCAAGCCCGTCGATTTCAGGCATCATAAGATCGAGGATTACCAGGTCCGGTGAAAAAGACCCCATTTTTTTTAAGCCTTCAGTGCCGTTATATGCGGCTTCTGTTCGGTAGTTAAAATCTTTTAAATAAGTTGAAACATTTTTTACCAGTCTTGCATCATCATCTATTATTAGTATCTTGTTCATAACTCCTGTTTTCAATAAAATAAATATAAAATGAACATTAAGTTAAACTCTGTTTTTTAATCCAATATTAAATTATTATAACATAAGCAGTTAAAATAAACATCAAACAATAAAATTACCTAGAATTTTATTGTTTCCAGCTATTTTTTTTGTTAGATTAGTTATTAAAAAAATAAATATTTTGATCATTGAAGATGAAAAAGCTGTCAGTGAAATGTTTGAGGAACTGCTTATAAGCGAAAGGCATGAAGTGGCTGTTGCCTGTGATGGAAATCAGGGGCTTGATATTTTCAGAAAAAAGAAGTTTGATCTTGTTTTTACGGATCTTGCAATGTCTGGAATGTCAGGCTGGCAGGTCGCAAAAGAGATAAAAAAGATTGACGACGCGGTGCCGGTCATTTTAACAACCGGTTATGAAATTAAATCTTCAGAAAAAGATGCTGATAAAAAAATGTTGATATAATTATAAAAAAGCCTTTTACTGTTAGTAGAATAATAGCGGTTATTCTGGAAGCATTAAAAAAAAGAGACAGGACCTCTGAAAAACCGAACAAATAAAGACGGGATGAAAAGAGATGAAAACCAGTGAAGTGATCAGAAAAAAAATTGATAACGATGATGGAACCGCAACCCTTGTTTTTTACAGTGGCGGAAAAGAGGTCGCAAAAACAGTCGTTGACAAGAATTACGATGTAATAAAGCTGGAGGGTGAAATACCGGATGGTGTTGTAAATCAGTATTATGATAATGGTAATCTCCTGGCAAAAGCGTATTATCTGTACAGCAAAAGGGAGGGGATGACCCGGATCTACCATGGAAACGGTATGCTGTGGCTTGAACTTAATTTTAGTGATGACAAGGCGGAAGGCGTTACCAAAGAATTTTATAAAAATGGCCGGATATACAAGGAAACAAATTTTAAAAACGGTAAAATAGAGGGAAAGACAGTAGAATACTATGAAAACGGAAATCTAAAAAAAGAGGGTACCGTTATTAATGGTAAATCCGAAGGAATGGTTAAGGAATATTATGAAACCGGCAATCCGTATCGAGAGTGGGAAAATGTTGCGGGTAAACCTGAGGGATTATTTAAAGAATATTGTGAAAGCGGGCAGTTAAGGGAGATTAAAAATTATACAAATGGTGTTTTGGGAGGCCTTCATAAACAGTATTATGACAGCGGAGTTCTAAAGGGTGAATGGAACTATAAGGATGATAAAAAAGAGGGTATTGCAAGAGAATATTTTGAAAATGGTCAGATAAAATATATTGATACCTATAAAAAAGACCAGAGAATAGACCGGAAAGCATATCTTGATCAGGCAGAAGGAAAAAAAGAGGTTAAAGGTGGACAGGGCATTGATGAGCTTAAAAATATAATCTTATCGCAAAATGAAAGTTATATAGCATATCAGGACCAGATACTTGAGAGGCTTCGGCTTGTTGATAAAAGGATCTCCGGTCTGGAAAATGTAGTTTCTGAGCTGCGTGATCTTTTGAAAAAATAGGGTGGAGAAACCGGAGAGGGTGGTAGCTCAGTTAAGAAAGGCTGATCTTTGATTAAACTTTATCTTGCAGGGCCGCTTTTTACCCGGGCAGAGCAAAACTGGCTAAGAAACCTAAAGGCAGAGATTGAGTCTCTTGCTGTCAGTAAAGGTAAAGAAATTGATGCTGTGTGGCCCTATGAACTTGTCTCTCAAGAAGACCTTGAAAAATGGGGAGACAGGTCAAAACACAAGATCTTTTCTTTGTGTGAAAAACATCTGAAAGAAACGGATGTTTTAATTGCGCTTCTTGACGGGCCCCTTGTGGATGACGGTACTTCCTGGGAGATCGGCTATTTTTATTCCATCAGAAAAGACGGGCAGCCCATACTTGGGATAAGGACGGATTTCAGGAGCGCAGGAGATGTGCCGGGCGCACAGGTCAACCTTATGATCGACTGTTCCTGCGACCTTATCTTTTCCTCATCTGAAGCACTTTTAAAGAAGCTGGAAGAAATTTTTTAAAAGCGTCTTTTTTAAGGGGGCTTTCCGGTGTAACCGTTACCCTATATCTCTTCTGTAATTCTTAAAAACTCTTCAATCGGCAGGGCCTGGAGCGTCTTTGGAACGATTCTTCCGGAGGCAGCTATTTTAAGTATGGTTGACGCAAGGGTGCTTTTGTTGGGCATTTCCATTATGGTGATAATATCATATTCTCCTATCAGGCCGTAGATCTTAACCAGCTTTCCGCCGTTTGCTTCTATGATCTTTTTTACGGCTTCAAAGCGTAAGGCCGTATTTTTTATATCTCTAAGTCCTTCTGATGTATATTTCCATAGTGTGATAAAAAGCGGCATTTTGATCTCCTTTATAAAGTATTTATATTTATAATCCGCAAACCCGATACGTATGGATTTGCAATTTTTGACTGTAAAAAACCATTGCATAGTGAAAGGAGCATAGAGGAGAGCATCTTTGTTGTTTTCTTTCAGGTTTTAAACTCCATGCACTTACCGCTATGCGCTAAGCTATTTATCCATTGCCTCTGTTTCTTCTTTTTTAAGAATATTTTTCTGTACTTTACCGATTGATGTTCTCGGGAAGTCCTCTTTAAACTTTACAAAACCCGGAACTTTGAATTTTGCCAGCTTTTCTGCGCACCAGTCGATGATTTCCTGCTCTTCACAGGTTTCTCCCGGATTCAGGATGATCAGGGCCATGATGGCTTCGTCGCGAATGGGGTCAGGAACGCCGATGACAACATTCTCTTTTACTTTAGGATGCAGGCTGATGACATATTCGACTTCAGTGGCGGCCACATTTTCGCCTGACCGTTTAATCATGTCTTTCTTTCGGTCAACAAAATGAAAATAACCGTCTTCGTCCATGTAGGCATTATCTCCAGTGTAGAGCCAGCCGTCCCGAATTGTTTCTGCCGTTGCTTCAGCGTTGTTATAATAGGCTTTCATCAGGGTTCTGCCGGGCACACCCTTTACAATAATCTCTCCCACGGTTCCCGGGGGCACTTCATTTCCGCTTTCATCGATTACTTTGATGGCATTTTCTGCTCTTGGCATTCCAATACAGTTTCTTTTTAAGACACCGTCAATGGGATTAAGTGTGGTGGCGCCTAAAGTCTCTGTCATGCCCCACAAATCGCATAGCTTTGTATCAAACCTATTTTCAAATCCCTCCCATATTTCGTCAGGGATGACGATCGCATACATGACGATCCGCAGGTTGTTTTCTGCATCAAGTTTATGGGAAGGCTGGTTATAGGCCATTTTTAAGGTTGCTGCAACAAGACTGGTCGTGGTTGCACCATGCGCGCGTACCTGGGGCATGAATTTTGTTGCGCTGAACTGTTCGGCCATGATAAGTGTTGCCCCTGCGGTCAAGGTGGGCATAACTGATATGAACTGACCGTTGACATGGAAAAGGGGAAGCACAATAAAGTGCCGGTCAGCCGGGGTTACTTTCCAGGCCTGTGCACCGAATATTCCGGCAAAGACCGCATTTGCATGGGTGAGCTGTACCGCTTTGGGCCGTGATGTTGTTCCTGAAGTAAACAGCCACATCAGATCATCTTCGTTGTCAATTTCTGTTTCGGGTAATTCAGTGGGCGTGTCTCTTAAAAGGTCTGCCATAACGATTGAATCGGGATAGAGCTTCTGGCTCGGGTAGCGCGGAGAGGTCCTGGATAAAAATATCTGTTTCACGCTTTTGCATTTTTCAAGAAGTCCGGTAAAGGTCTCCATATAGCCGGGCTCGGTGATAACAGCAACGGATTCAGAGTAGTTAAGATAATATTCCAGTTCAAATCCACCGGAAAACACATTGGTGGGAATCGTAACCGCACCAATTTTCCCCAGGCCAAACCATGAAAAGAGATATTCAGGGGAATTGAGCATGTGGACAACAACCTTGTCCCCTTTTTTAATGCCTTTATCAAGAAGAATATTGGCATATTTGTTAATCATCATATTAAATTCTGTGTAGCTGTAGCGGATAACATTTTCTTCCCGGTCTTCAAAAACAATACATTCCTTGTCCGGAAACTGGCTGACTTTCAGTTCGATGACGTCTCTGAGATTTTTTGTTCCGATAATGTCCATGGATCTTCCCCCTATCTTTGTTTTGGTTAAATATTACGATATATGTTTAGTTACAATAAAAACAAATTAAATATAGAGATACGATTAATAACGATTTACACAGTTTATGATATAACTAATTAAATTTAAATATGCAAGAGAATATCTAAATAAATTAAAATCAATGTTAAATATGGTTCTACATGCTAACGCAATGGTAACTCTCATCTATTATAATATATTATAAAGAATAATTAGCAGGTTACGGAGATGCGGGAGTATGAAGGTAAATATTAGGGGATTTGTATAATAATGTTTTGTGAAAAATTCGGAAATTTCTAGAAAATAAAAAAATATAAGGTGATTTAAAATTGATTTGGATTAGCCGCAGTATATTTTGAATTGTAAAAAACTAAGGAGAAAGAAGTTTAATAAGAGAATGATATTCTCCGGCACCTATCTGTTCTGCCCCTTCCTTGCCATAATCAGGGAAATTAACGCTTCCAACTGGTTGAAAAACGTAGATATTGGTAAAATCGGCATATCCAAAACCCAGCTCGCCGTTACTATTACTACCGGCTGCCAAAAGAGAGCCGTCGCAGTTTAAAACGGAGAAGCTGGCGCCACAGCCCATGTTTGTTACAGAAGAAAGAATAATCTCGGGCGTTTCAGCATAGTCGCCGCCCGAATCGCTTCCTAAACCGATCTGTCTATTAGTATTACTCCAGCAGGCATAAAGAGCGCCTGTGGTCAGGCGGATCAGGGTATGCCTTAACCCGGCCCTGGCAAAATCAACACCCGTTTTACTTTGGACTAAAGTTTTATAATCATTATTACCGTCTGTATGAATGGTGCCGTCAGTTGCAAGATAAACTGTAAATGAAACACCTCCGGCAACCTGTACCACGTTGTCAGCCAGTTTAGTCCATTCAGTGACCGGATTATTGTGTCCAAGCCCAAGCTGGCCATCAAAATTAGATCCCACACCCCACAGCTCATCTGTGTCCGTAATGACATAAGAATTATATCGTGTTGCACAGATGCTATTTACTGTTCCTGAAAAGGTGCAGGCTGTCCAGGTGCTCCTGTTTATATTTGTTCCGTCACCCCGCTGATAGCTGCTGTTGCTGCCCGTTGCAAATAAAGTATAGTCGGCTGTTATCAGAAAGAGCTCGCTCTCATCAAAAACATCCGGGCCATCAGCAGAAGCTATTTTTATTATATAATCACTTTCGGCGACGCCTTCTACCGTCCAGTAAAAGCTGTCGGTATTCGGCGCAGGATTTGAAATGGTAATTGTCTGGGCATAAGAGGTTTGATCCATATCTAAAACTGCAAAGGTTAAAAACATTGCAGCAGTCATAAACAGGGGCAAAAAATATTTTATGTTTTTAAAGCGCATATAAATTACTCCCCCAAAGATTTATAAAGCCTATTTATAGTATATATTAAATTCTCATCGATTTATCCATGGGTGTAAACCCCCGGATATTTTGGGTGTTTATGGTTTGTTATGGTTTTACGGTGTGTTAAAGATGTTTTGGTAATACAGGCAAAGCGGAAATAAAATAGAGTGAAGAAGGGGGTTTAACAGATCCTGGGCAGAAGTTCTCCTGCAGGAAGGTCGATCTGTCGGGTTCCGCCGATCACGGTTTGAAGAATGAGTCTGCCTTTTTTTTCTTCACTGACTTCTCCGATGATGGCGGCATTTTTTCCAAAAGGATTATTTTTCATTATTTCCAGGATATTTTGAGCATAAGATGATGGACAAAAAAGCACCATCTTTCCCTCATTGGCAAAAAAGAGCGGATCAAGACCCAGTATTTCACAGGCTCCCCGAACCTTGTCATTAATCGGGATTTTCACCTCATCAATATTTATGGTGTGACCGGATTGTGATGCGATTTCTGAAAGGATGCCGCCGAGTCCGCCCCGGGTGGCATCCCGCATGCAGTGGACTTCAGGACAGGATTTAAGTATCTGTTCAACAAGTTTATTCAGTGGGGCTGAATCGCTGATAATGTCTGAACTTAGATTAAGGTCTTCTCTTTTGTTAAGAATGGCGGCTGCATGATCGCCGATGGTGCCGTTTATGATGATGGCATCGCCCGGTCTTATTTCCTGGACAGAGATGTTTGCCTCATACTTAATGAGGCCTATGGCGGAAGTGTTGATAAAGATTTTGTCTGCGGCCTCTTTATTAACGACTTTGGTGTCCCCGGTAATGATGTGAACGCCGGCATTTTTGGCAGCTTGACCCATTGATGAAACAATTTCCTCCAGTTCTGAAATCTCAAATCCCTCCTGGATGATAAATCCCGCACTCAGGTAAAGGGGTTTTCCGCCGCGCATGGCAATATCATTTACGGTGCCGTGAACTGACAATGAGCCGATGTTTCCACCGGGAAAGAAGATCGGATTTATGACGTATGAGTCTGTGGTGAAGCAGAGTTTGGTGCCGTTTATATCAAAGGCGGTGCTGTCTTCCATCTGGGAAAGAAGGGGGTTGTCAAAATGGGGTTTAAATTTTTCGGAGATGAGTTCCCCGGTTAATAGGCCGCCGCTGCCGTGGTCGAGGAGAATCTTGTTGTCACTCATAATACACCTTTTTGTTTATAATATGTTTTGGTTTTTAGAGATAATTCTTTTTCTTTAAAGGGTCCAGGGTTTCTCGGTCGTAGCAGAGAGCAGAGTAGAGCATTTTTGTTTCCAGATGTTATTCTCTATGCTTTTACCGTCATGCGCTTTGTATTCATCGTCTTACAGCTGTGAAGCAGCACAAACGGCCTGTCCCAGGGAGATGCCGCCGTCATTGGGGGGGACAAGGCTGTGGGTGATGACTTCAAAGCCTTTATCCGCCATTTTCTTTACGCATCCTTCAAGAAGTATTCTATTTTGGAAACATCCACCGCTTAATACTACCCGGTTTAATTCTTTTTCATTTCTTAATATTTCAGCCATTTTTGTAAAAGAATCTACAAGCGTAGCGTGAAAAGTCGATGCCAGATATTTATTGTCTTTGCGGTCAAGCTTCATTTCAATAATATGCTTTATTGCAGGCATCAGGTCAAGGATATGGGCGTTTTGTTCATGGGTGATGCTGAATTCAAGTTCTGTATCATCACGCTGTTCTGCAATTGCTTCAAGTTCCATGGCAGCCTGTCCTTCAAAGCTTACGCTGTTTTTTATGCCGATCAGGCAGGAAACGCCGTCAAAGAGTCTTCCCAGACTTGAGGTGGTAAAACAGTTAATTTCTTTTTTAATGGCAGTTTCAAAAAGGTCAAGATTTTCATCTGTTGGGCAAAGGCTGAGTTCTTTTGCCAGCTGTTTCCATGAGCCGGGATGGGTTGTTCTGATCAGGGAAAGTGCAATGCGCCATATCCGGCGGATGGAACTTTCTCCTCCGGGAATGAGGATGTTTTTTAAATGTCCTGCACGGCTAAAATCTTTTTCATTTGCAATTAAAAATTCTCCGCCCCAAACTGTATTCTCCGGGCCGTAACCGGTACCGTCCATTGCAATTCCAATAACATCTCCGGATATATTATTTTCTGCCATACAGCTTACAATATGGGCATGGTGATGCTGGACCGGGATGATTCTTTCAGGTCCCATTTCTTTTGCAAGGGCCGTAGAAAAATAATCCGGGTGCATGTCGCAGGCAATGATTTTTGGGGATGTATTTGAAACAGCTTTAAGCAGGTTTACGCTTTCGCGAAGAAAATCACGGGCCTCAGGTGTTTCAAGGTCACCAATATGGGGGCTTAAATAGGCTTTTCCCCCTTTCGTAATACAGGCTGTTGATTTCAGGTGAGGGCCCAGAGCTAGTACCTCAGGATAGTTCTTGTTAAGCCTGACGGGTGAGGGCACATAACCCCGTGAACGGCGAAGCATAACCGGATTTCCGGATAATACCATTGCGATCGAATCATCGTTTCTGACCCGTATGTCCCGGTTGTGGATCAGGAAAAATTCTGCAATACCTGAAAGTCTTGTTACGGCTTCTCTGTTCCCAATGCAGATCGGCTCATCTTTTTTATTGGCACTTGTCATGACAAGTGCCTGGAAACTGTTTTCAAAAAGAAGATGCTGAAGCGGTGTGTAGGGAAGCATGATTCCAAGAGAGGGAAGATCTCCGGCGATCACTTTTGCAAGGGAAGAAAAAGTTTTCTTTTTTAACAGTACAATTGGGCATTCTGGAGAAAGAAGCAATTTTTTTTCTTTTTCATTTATCTCACACAGCTCTGCGGCCTGCAGTATATCTTTTACCATTACAGCAAAGGGTTTTTCTTCCCTGAACTTGACTTCCCTTAGTTTTTTCACTGCCTCGCTGTTATATGCATCAGCACACAGGTGAAAACCGCCAAGACCTTTTATGGCTGCTATCTGCCCGTTTGAAAGAATCTCTATAATATCAAGAACCGGATCATCCGAGCTTATTTCGTTACCTTCTTTGTCCAGCAGCCATAATTTTGGGCCGCAGTCCGGACAGGCATTGGGCTCAGCATGGTAGCGCCGGTTATTCGGATCTTCAAATTCTCGGCTGCAGGAGCGGCACAAAGGAAAACAGGACATGGAGGTATTGGCCCGGTCGTAAGGCACATTTTTTAATATGGTTAATCTCGGGCCGCAGTTTGTGCAGTTAATAAAAGGATAGCGGTATCTCCGGTTGAGCGGGTTTAAAAGGTCATCTTTGCAGGCGATGCAGGTGGCTATGTCAGGCGTGATCAGAACGTCAGGACGTGCGTCAGACGTACTTTTAAGGATTTTAAATTGCCGGTCATTTTCCGGAGGAATATCTTCTGTTACGACTTTTTCAACCTGTGACATGGGGGGGTAGCAGCTTGATAGTTCATTGTAAAAGAGATCCAGTGCAAATGATCCCCCTTCAACCTCAAGCAGAACCCCCTTTCCGGTGTTTTTTATAAAGCCTGTAAGGCTATGACGGCACACAAGTCTGTAAAGGGAAGGGCGAAAACCCACTCCCTGAACAATTCCTGTAAATAAGGAGCGAAGCCGTTTCTGCATGTTTATCCTTTAAACTGTTCTATTTGACCGGTCAGCCAGGAGACCCATTGGTCAAGCCCTTGACCTGTTTTGCATGAAACCCCAAAGATGTTTAAGTCCGGGTTAATGCTTTTTGCGTCTTTTAAAGCCTTTTTCATATCAAAATCAACATAGGGTAAAAGGTCGGTTTTGTTGATGAGCAGCGCGGTGGATTCCTTGAACATGAGCGGGTATTTCATGGGTTTGTCCGCACCTTCCGGCGTGCTTAGCAGCATTACTTTTATATTCTCCCCAACTGAAAATTCTGCAGGGCATACTAGGTTTCCCACGTTTTCATTGATGATGAAATCGATCTCATCCATATTAAACCCGGGGAAGGTCTCACGGATCATATTGCCGTCAATGTGACAGGCCCCGCCGGTGTTGATCTGGGCAACCGGAATGTCGAGCTTTGCGATCCGCTCAGCATCATAGGTGTCCTGAATATCGCCTTCGATGACTGCTATCCGGAACTTATCTTTAAGCGCCTTGATCGTTTCTTCAACCAGGGTTGTTTTTCCGGCTCCCGGTGAACTCATCAGGTTGATCACGTAAATATTTTTTTCGTCAAACAGTTTCCTGTTTTCCTGAGCGATCCTGTTGTTTGCGTCAAGTACATTCTTTACCACGTTTATTTTCATTTTTAAAACCTCTCGGGTCAGTGATATTTATAATAGGTTGAACAGGTGCCTTCAGAAGACACCATGCAGGGGCCTATGGGATTTATAGGGGTACATGCTTTCTTGAAAAGCGGGCACTCCCCGGGATTTTTTATGCCGCGCAGGATGTCCCCGCAGGAACAGCCTGTAATTTCTTCAGGAATGATTTCCGGTATTTCAAAACGTTTCAGAGCATCAAAACTGCTGTATTCATTTTTAAAGACAAGTCCGCTTCCGGGAATGTTGCCGATGCCTCTCCATTCAGCAGAACAGGCTTCAAAAACTTCAAACAGGATGTTCCGTGCCTTTTTGTTTCCCTCCGGGGAAACCGCTCGTTTGTACTGAATCTCGATTTTTTTCGTATCGTTAATAATCTGTTCGAGTATTAAATAGATGCCTTCCAGAATATCAACAGGCTCAAATCCGGTGATGACTGCACTGCGTCCTGCCTTTATAATATCTTTATAAGCCTCTGTTCCGGTAATGGTGCTCACATGTCCTGGACACAGAAAGCCGTCAATGGCAAGGGCTGGATCTTCAATCAGTATCTTTATAGCCGGGGGCATTGTCTTCATTACACAATACACAGAAAAATTCCAGATATCTTTTTTATGACATGTTTTGATTACAGATGCAATTGTTGGGGAAGTGGTCTCAAATCCGATTCCCATAAAGATGATCTCTTTTGAAGGATTGTCCTGGGCTAGTTTGATGCAGTCGGCAGCAGAGGTAACGATCCGGATGTCTGCGCCTTCTGCTTTTGCCGTCTGAAGGCTTCTCCGGTTTGAACCCGGCACCCGTATCATATCTCCAAAGGTTGTAAATATGGTATTTTTAATATTGGAAAGAAAGACGGCCGTATCGACTTCGCGGGCAGAAGTGACGCATACCGGGCAGCCCGGGCCTGAAACCAGTTTGATGTTTTCAGGGAGCAGGTTCCGTATACCGAATTTACCGATGGCATTTGTGTGGCTGCCGCACACTTCCATGAGGGTGATATTTCCGGGTATTTTTTCTGCACGGGTTTTTATGCCTTTAATCAGGCTTTTTACCAGGTCAGGGTTTCGGTATTCATCAATTAATTTCATGGGTTTAAAAATATTTTGCCGGTGGCAGGCCACCGGCAAAATTCTATTGCTTATTGTGAACTTTATTCTATGAACATCATACTAGAAATAGAATACAACATCAAAGGTAAAACGGTCGCGCATCAGGTTGGCATTCTTGTCTGTGAGGGGGGTCTCGTAGGCAACACCAATATCCATATTGTCCATGCAGCGGAAACGCATGCCTGCTGCCAGGGTCACGATATGTTTGTTTCTTTTTCCATGGCTTGAACCCAGGTTGATCAGGTCGCCGCCTTCAAATTCAGCAATGCTGGCGACCAGCTCTTTGCGGTTTCCTTCTTTTACAACAGCAAAATGATTTAGCTCGATGAGCGGAAATATTCTGGGGGTTAATGCATAACTTACGTGAAGGTTGTTGAACATGATGGTGCTTTCGTCATCACGGTCTAAAGGAATGATCGCTCCCGTTCCGCCGTTGATCTGGAATTTGCCCAGTCCTTTTAAGAAACTAATTTGAGCAGAAATGTTTCCGTCTCCATTACCCTGGAATACGTCGTTGCTTCCCTGGGTGAGTTCAACCATCAAGCGTCCGGAAACGATAAGTTCTTTTTCAGGATTATAGATAAATGCATATTTTACGCCGGCACCATAGTCGCCCCAGCCGTCTTCACTTGAAAGGGTATTGTCAGGATTAAAATCAATATAACCTGTTTTTTCTGCAACAAGTGAAAGCTTTTCATTGATTGCATACGTGAGCTGAAGTGCTGTGACATTTAGGTCACCGTCAAGTTTAACATCACCAAGTGCAGTTTTGATATGTTCAGGCATTTTCTGACGAGCATGAATCACTCTAATTGATGTTTCATTACGTGGATCAATTGAATAGACCGGGTTGCTTAAGGGCCTGATAAACCGTGAAAACGGTTTTTCATCCTCAGCAAAAGCTGAAATGCTGGTCAAGAAACTGAGTGCAGTTGTGATTGCAAGAATAATCAATTTGTTTTTCATGGGTTGCCTCCTCTTGAAGTTCTATAGTTTAACCTAGTTTATACAGTATTCGTTTTTGCTTGACGGGGTGTTTCCTTTTGTATTTCTTTCCTTTCTGTTAGGGATGTGATTCTATTTTTTTGTCCTCGTCTTTATCTAATATTTCCTGTAACAGCTTAAGCCGTTCTCGGGCTTCAATATGATCTACCTTATGAATGGCAAAGCCGGCATGACAAATTACGTAGTCTCCAATGCTGACATCTTCATCTATAATGTCGAGACAGGTCTCTCGCTGTGTACCGCCCACATCTATGGCAGCATAGTTGTCTTCATCTATGGAGAGGATCTTACCCGGGAAGCCTATGCACATGATTTTTCCTTTAATAGTGGATGGCTCGTCAAAAGTCCAACTTCTGTGTTGCACTGCTTCCTCTGTCATTGCAGCGTACGAAAGTACGCCTCATTCCTTTGGACTTGCGCGCCTTGAATTTGAAGCTTTTTACTTTGCCATCTTTTTAAATTATCATGACTTAAACAGCAGTATGAATTTTGTTAACTAAGCTGTTAAATCAGTCTACATCCATATCAATAATTTTTAGCTCTTCAGTCCCACCGATAAGGGTGACCTCGGGACTGCCACACTTCGGGCAGTCTGATCCGAACTCTTTTACCTCCAGGTCTTTGCTGCATTCGAAGCAGTGAATTCGGGGAGGAAGTATCTTGAAATTCAGTTTAGCCCCTTCTGCGCAGCTGCCTTTTGCCTGTATTTCAAAGGCGGTACAAAGGGTGGAAGTCTCAACGCAGGCAAGTCTGCCAAGTGTCAGACTAAGAGAATTAACCTTTTTAAAACCGTGTTTTCCAGCATACTCATCAATTATTTCAAGTATGGACTGTGCCAGAGAAAGTTCATGCACAATTTTTAAGCTCCGGAACAATATTAAGTTTTTGAAGCTCCTTTAATAGTAAATCTTCCATCTTCTGAAAACGCTTTTGTATTTTATCAGTCATCTCAAGATTCATATCTCCGTATTCATACGGGACGATACAGAGAAAAACTGTTTCAGGCGAGTCTTCAATGAGTTCTGCCTGATTGAGGACATCAAAGAATTCCACTTCGTGCGCAGAGGTAGGCTCTGGCAGATGAAGCTTCATTTCCTCTTTGTTGAAACGGTAAATAGACCCCGGCGTGTCATCTGTTTTTATGGTATCTATGACGATCAGGTTTTGGGTTCCGGAGATAGTGTCCAGCAGGCTGTATCCAAGTGTTCCTCCGTCAACAATATCTGCATTTTCAGGGAAGCGGTATTTTTCATTGAAAATTCGTGTGAAATGGACACCGAAGCCTTCATCTGTCAGGAGAATGTTGCCGAGTCCGAGTACTCTCAGGTATTTTTTTTCTTCCATTAGGTAAGCCGTGCAGGACAGACAGAAAGGGATTTTTCTGTCTGTCCTGTAAAAGATTATTTATTTTTCTTCTTAAACAACAGGCCGCTTATCATGGAAGAAACCGTTCCTTCGCGAAAAACGCAGTCGTACCAGAAAGCCATATAAAGATGTACAATAAAAAACAGCATAAATAGCCACATGACGATGTGGTGGATGTAGCGTACACCTGCCAGACCGCCCATCATTGTTTCGACGGGTCTTAACAGTTCATATGTCCAGGCCGTGATGCCTGCATGATAGCCTGCCCCGGTTAAGATAATGCCGGTGAGAACGATCATAAACAGCATAAAGATACAGCCGCCATAAGCAAGGGATTGCATGGGCCCGTATAAAAAACGATGTGCAGGTGGTTTGTTTGATACCAGCATATAGAATTTTATCTGTTTGATCATGTTTTTTGGATCTGCCCAGGCAAAGAAGTCTTTCCAGTCTGCGTGAAAACTGGAAAAGAACATTAAATACATTCTCCAGATGAAAATAAAAACAAGAAAAACCCCGAATAGAATATGGATAAAACGCATATCTCCCATCAGGAATTTCCAGGTTGTTTCGCCGGAGGAAACAGAGAAGGGCATTGCAATGTAAAAGCCGGTAACGATAAGTGTGATTATCGATGCTACCATGCCCCAGTGGTTAACTCGTATAGCTGGTGACCATTCTTTTTTTGCGGTCCTGGTATCCACCGTTAGCTCCTTTCAAATTTAACAGCTAAGTATAAACAATGTTTTTAGCTGTGTTTTTTGTTTTATTTTATGACTTTAGTCTTTCACCTAAGCCACTTTAAACTTCTTCACTTTGTTTGTTTTCGGATCAATGATATGAACAGCACATGCCATGCATGGATCAAAGGAATGGATGGTCCGGATGATCTCAAGCGGCTGATCAATGTTTGAAAGTTTTGTTCCAATAAGAGCTTCTTCATACGGGCCGCGTTTTCCGGATTTATCCTTTGGCGCCGCATTCCAGGTGGACGGGACGATGGCCTGGTAGTTTTCAATGACCTTATTGTCTATGTTAATCCAGTGACCCAGTGCACCGCGGGGAACTTCGTTCATGCCGCGTCCCTGGCTTTTTTGCGGAACATCACAGCGGGTCCAGGTCCGGGTGTCGCCTGATTTAAGGTTTGCGATCAGTTCATTGACCCAGCCTTCGGTACGATCAGCCACCAACTTTGTTTCAAGTGCACGGGCTGCTGTTCTTCCCAGGGTTGAAAAAAGAACTGTTATCGGAAGACCGGTTGCTTTCAGGGTGGAGTCGACCAGATGCTTGATCTCGTTATGTCCTTGTGAGTAACCCACTATAAAACGGGCCAGAGGACCGACTTCATAGGGCAGTCCATCGTAACTCGGCGCTTTACACCAGGTGTATTTCTCATCTCCTTTTACATTTCCTTTGCTGTCATAGCCGGTATATTCTGGTTCTGTCTTTCCTTTGTAGGGGTGAAGCGATTCTTCGCCCTTATACCAGGAATGTTTTACTCCTTCGGTTATTTTGTTTTCATCCAGTTCTAGAGGATTTGAGATGTCTCCGCCAACCACAACGCCTTTTGGGAGGAGAGTTTTCTGCCAGTCATCGTCAAGCGGGAATCCGCCGTAACACAGGTAATTCTTCACGCCTGCGCCGATACCGGCTGCGCCTTCATCTTTGTATGCGCCGGCTGCGATCAGCACGTCAGGAATATAGGCTGTTTCCATAAAGTTCTGTAATTCTTTGAATTTGAAAAGATACTGTCCGATCCTGTTTGCATTAAGGTCGTCTACGCAGGTCACTCCGCCCACCACAAGGCTTTGCGGGTGGGGGTTCTTTCCGCCGAAGATCGCCATCATCTGTGCGCCGAGTTTTGAAACCTTAAGTGCGTCGAGGTAATGAGAGACGATCACCAGGTTTTCTTCCGGAGACAGTTTGAAGGATGAATTGCCCCAGTAGGCATTGGCAAAAGGTCCGAGGCGTCCGGATTTTACAAACTTGGTCAGTCTTTTCTGTACGGCCCTGTAGTTTGTTTCTGAGCAGTTGTATGGATTATCATTATAGCTCTTGGCCAGATCCACTGCTTTTTTCGGGTCTGCTGAAAGTGCACTGACGATATCTACCCAGTCCAGTCCGTGCAGGTGATAGAAGTGCATGATGTGATCATAAATAAACTGTGATGCCTTGATCAGGTTCCTGACCAGACGGGCGTTCGGTGGCGGGGTCACGCCAAAGGCATCTTCACAGGCCATGATGCTTGCTTCATAGTGAGAGTAGGTACATACACCGCAAAAGCGCTGTACGATGAGTCCCGCATCTCTCGGGTCACGGCCTTTTAAGATGGTTTCGATTCCGCGCCATAGCGTTATTGAACTCCAGGCATCCTGGATTACATTATTGTCATCTACTTCGACTTCTATTCTTAAATGTCCTTCGATCCGTGTGATCGGATCAACAACAATTCTTTTTCCCATTTTATTTATTCCTCCTCGGAATTAACATTAAAGATATTATATAAAGGTCGGCTCTTTATTCATCCTCAGGTTTAGGGCGTTTTATTGCAGAGGCAATGCCGTGAGCTGCAATACCTGCTGCGGTAACTCCCAGAAGAGTGGCACCTATTTTGTCCACTGTTTTTTCACCGCCGCCGATGGTTTTTTCGGATATGGGTTTTTCAAAAGGCGACATGGTGTCCCAGAAGCCCGGTTCGGTACAGCCCATGCAGCCGTGTCCAGCCTGTACCGGCCAGGATGTACCGTCATTAAATTTTATTTTACTGCAGTTTGCATAGGTGTAGGGACCCTTGCAGCCCATTTTATAAAGGCACCATGCCTTCTGTGCGCCGGCATCTCCCCATTCTTCAACAAATTCAGCTGCATCATAGTGGGCACGGCGTTCGCAGAAATCATGGATCCGTTTACCGTATGCCCATAAGGGCCTTCCCAGAGAATCTGCAGGCGGTAAAGATCCGAACAGAAGGAAATGGAGCAGGGTTCCCACAAAGTTAGCCGGATTCGGAGGACAGCCCGGAATGTTTAAAGTTTTTATGCCGATGGCATCACTGATGCCTTTTGCATCGGTTGGATTAGGCTTCGCCGCCTGAACACCGCCGTAAGAGGAACAGGTTCCGATACAGATGGTGGCAGCCGCTTTTGAAGTGACCTCTTTTGCGATTTCGAGCCCTGTTTTTCCTTTGGGACCCAGGGTCAGATATTTTCCGTTCATGCCAGTGGGAATGGCACCTTCAATAACACAGATAAATTTTCCTTCAAAATCATGCATGGCCTTTTCAAGGCATTCTTCTGCCTGATGTCCTGCGGCAGCCATGAGTGTTTCGTGATATTCAAGGGAGATGGTCTCAAGCAGGATATCATCTATGTTCGGGTAAGATGTCCGAAGCAGAGATTCGCTGCATCCGGTACATTCTGCAAAATGAAGCCATACCACAGGGAGACGGGAAAACTTTTCTGCTGCTTCGGCTACTTTTGAGCTGAATACCGGCGGAAGCATAAGTGCGGCAGTCATCAGAGAGGACCATTTTACGAAATCCCTCCGGGTGACGCCGTTTTCCTTAAGCGCTTCGTTCAGATCTTCTTTTGCCGGCGGTAATTCCGTGTTTATTTTTTCCAGATTAAGATTGCAGCGTTCCATTAGATCCTGGTACTGCCTGGAAAGGTTGTCTTTTCCATCGCTCTTCTTGTAGCCCATACTGATTCCTTTCAAACTTTATCAATTAAGGGTTGTCTTAAATATCTCTAGTAAAAAAAACGCAAAAACGTTTTACTTTCCTTGAAAACGCTGTTACCACTCTTTTTGAAGGTAAAAATTTGAAAAATTGTACATTAATAAAAAAGGTATGACAAGCCGCAATTATGTCTTAAGCCAAAGTAAATTGTCATCTTAACTGCTTTGCGACAATGTCATTTAAAGTGTATTTTGGCGTATGCAAAAAATAGAATGTTATTTAATGTATTTTAAAAAAATAAAAAAATGGATGTTTTGAAAATAAAAGGACGGGGTATTGTTTTTAGATTTTTTTTAACCTTAAAGTCATTCTATGTTAACTATCCTTCTTAACAAAGAGCCCGGCGGTATGTGGCTGGAATTAGTGCAAGAATTACCTTAGATATCCTGTTGCTGAGGGATATCTAAGAAGGGTTTCTGGAGAGAGAATAACAGATGTGAAAGGTTAAGTTGTAAAAAGGGCTATTTTTTTTCCTGTTCCCGTGCTGCCAGCCGGTTCTTTCTCCGGGTCTGGGCCTGGCTGTTTCGCTGCTTTCCATCTTCTGTCTCAAAGATAAGTGGCGGGATCTGAGTGGGTCTGCCGGCTTTGTCCAGAGCGACAAAGGTAAGATAGGCAGAGGCATTGTGTCTGACCTCTCCGGTCAGCAGGTTTTCAGATTCTATCCTGACTCCGATCTCCATGGAGGATTTCGCAGTGAGGTTGATGCTTGCTTTAAGGGTCAGAAGGTCGCCCACAAAAACCGGATAGTGAAATACCAGACTGTCAATGGATGCGGTGACAGAGTTATTTCGGCTGTGTCTGAAGGCAACAATGCCGGCTGTTTCATCAACATGTTTCATGATGATGCCGCCGTGGACATTTCCAGCAGGGTTCGCATCTTCCGGCATCATTATTTTGGATGTGGTTATAGCGCTGTCTTTTACTTTTTTGCTTTCCATCGGTTAACTCCTTAAGCCCTTTATGCTGGCGTTATGACCTCTGTTTTTATCGGAAAAATTTGAGGTTTTTTGTTTTGTCATATTTTTATGATTTTTTACGGCTGTATTATCTATAACGTATTCTGTTCTCTTTTGTCAGTGAGAGACTGGACAGGCTGTTTAGTCTGTTTTCAACAATACTTCGCAGGGTAATATATGTCGACATTTTTTTTTGGTTCTTAAATATGAAATATTTGTCACCGCCGGATGCCAGAAATGAATTTATAGCAACTTTATAGGATCTTTCAGAAATAAGTGGTTCATATCCCCGGTTAGGGTCAAGAATTTTTATATTTGATACCCGTTTCCCCTTGTTGATGATTTTTAATTCACCGGTTGTTTTATCTTTTTTTATTTTAAAAGAGTTCTTGTTTGTATCCACATCAAAACGAAGCCCTGAGACCTGGAGAAAACCGCCGTATTCTAAAGGAAGAAAAGAGACGCTCTGTTCAAGGATCTGTTTTATTTCATACCCCTTAAGCGAAAGTATGGAAATCTGGTTTTCAAAAGGAAGCATGGTATCAATATCTTCAGTTGTAATATTTCCGGGAGGTATTATCCTTTCTCCTCTTATTCCGCCGCTGTTTTGAAAGGCAACGTCTACGTTAAAATGTTCTCTGATTATGTCAGCTATCATGTTTCCGGCTGCTGCTTCCCGTGTCCTCAGGGTCTCTCCTCTGCAGTCCAGTGCTTTTTTTAAAATGGTTAAAACTTTTCCTTCGGGAAGATCTTTATTGTAGGATGTTATAAGGTCAAGCGCTTTTTTATCCTGCCTTATCTTTGAGGTGACCCTGATCGGTTCCCATAAGTGACTTATGATGTTTCCCTTTTCTACGACCATACTCAGCAGACCCAGATATTCACCTCGTGCCCCGGCATGGGTTATTATTGTCTTTCGGCCGTCTGCATGGTTAATAACCGTTTCTTTTTCTTTTTCCATCAGATCATGTGAATGCCCCCCGCAGATCAGGTCGATCTCCGGTACTTGACCGGCAAGCTTAATATCTTCTTCAAGGCCGAGATGGGTTAAGGCCACGATCAGGTCCGGGGATTCTTTCTGCTTCAGACTTCTGATCATATTAACTGCCGATCCTGCGATGTCAGGATCAACAGCAACATTATTGCCGGCGTTTGAGATAAAGCTAAGGTCTGGGGTCATCAGACCGATGACACCGATTTTTATACCGTTTCTGTTAATGATCTTAAATCTTTCAAAGCTGTTTTTTAAAGAACTGTTGTCTATGGTCTCAAGGTTTGATTCAACAATCGGGAAACTGCAATATTTTAACGCATTGGAGAGTGCTTCCACTCCCCTGTCAAACTCGTGGTTTCCAAGGGTGGCCGAATCTATCCCGAGCAGGGACATGGCTGAAAAGATGGCCTCACCCTTAAACCGGAGAAAGTATTTGCCGGTCAGGCTGTCTCCCGAAGAAAATAAAACGGTTTTTTGCTTGTTCAGTTTTTTTATTGTTTTAACAACAGAGGCGATGCGGGTTATCCCGCCGGCGTTTGAAGTGCCATTATCTTTTTCAGCGGCAAAAGGTTCCAGCTGACCGTGGAGGTCTGAGGTCGTCAGAATAATAAGCTCTCTCGGTTCAGCCCGGGAAGAAACTGCAATCAGGAGAATGACAAAAAAGAAGAAAAATGATTTTATCAGGCTGTTTTTTTTCATGATTTAAAATCTGTGCGGGTTATCAGTCTGCAACAGTGATAATATTACGTAATTTTATAAAATTTACAAGTTAAATCAATATATTATCTTATAGCCTTTTGAAATATTGTGAACTCTCTTGGAATTTATAGGTCGTTTTTTCTATTTTCGTAAATTTAACTAAAAAAACAAATCAGTGCTAAGTAAAGCTTGATTTTTGAATTTTTTATGCAATAATTTGACCAAAACGTGTTTATGTGCCTTTTTAAAAGTTTTTTTAGTTTAATCATAAATAAAAAATTTAATGGGATAGTATTATGCTTATTGAATTCAGTGTAAAAAATTATCGTTCGATCCGGGATAAACAGACATTCAGTATGGCTGCCGGTTCTGCAAAAGAAATGTTTGACGAGAATACCTTTAATTCCGGTATTGCACGGCTTCCGAATCTGCTTAAATTAGCTGTCGTCTATGGCCCGAATGCAGCGGGTAAAAGCAATTTTGTGAAAGCAATTCAATTTATGCGTCAGTTTGTTAAATTGTCGTCAAAAGATTCTCAGCAGGGAGAACGGATTGAAGTCATTCCTTTCCTTTTTGATAAAGAGAATCGTTCCGTACCGAGTGAGTTTGAAGTTGTTTTTGTACAGGAGCAGGTTCGCTATCAGTATGGATTTTCTGTCACCTCTCAAAATGTAACTGCCGAATGGCTTATTGCCTACCCTCAGGGGAAACCACAGCGGTGGTTTGAACGTATGTATAACCCTGAAACCGGTAAAACGAAGTGGCACTTCAGTCCAAAGTTTACGGGTAAACGAGAGGTTTGGAAAGAAGCCACCCGTACGAATGCTCTGTTTCTGTCAACGGCAATTCAGTTGAATAACCAACAGCTTAAGCCGGTTTTCGACTGGTTCAATGTTGTGTTAAGAATTATGCCACCTATCGCCCAAGAAGATTTGAACATTAAATATACTTTTAAGAAATGTGAAACCGGGGAAGGTAAAAAAAATGTTTTAGACTTTATGAACGCAGCAGATATCACCATTGCTGACATTGAGGTAAATACCGAACCTCTAATGCCGGAGAAACTTCCGGACGACATGCCTCAAGATATGAAAGATGCTTTTCTTAAGATGATTGAGGGTGCAGATAAAGAACCGAAGCTTACTTCCTGTAAAATGCACCACAAAACTGGAGCTGCCGATGAAAGAGTCACTCTTGATCTTGGTGAGGAATCGGATGGTACGAAAAAACTGTTTTCCTTGGCGGGTGTTTGGATGCATTTACTTTCTGAGGGACTTATCCTTGTAGTTGATGAGCTTGATAACAGTTTGCATCCGTTATTGTTAAGATTTTTGGTAAAACTTTTGCAGAATCCCGAAGTAAATAAGAATAATGCGCAGTTGATCGTTGCTACTCATAATACGGCTTTGCTTGACAGTGAAATTTTACGGCGTGACCAGGTCTGGTTTATGGAAAGGGATGATTCAAGTGCAAGCAGGCTTTATCCACTTTCTGATTTTTCTCCGCGCAAAAACGAGGCAATCGGTAAGGGCTATCTCCAGGGCCGGTACGGGGCTGTGCCTTTCATCGGACAGTGGGTATTTTAATGGGGACCGACGACCTCTTCCACAAAAAACGAGAGCGTGGTATTCGTGATTTGAAGCGTAAAAGAGCGTTGCGTTCTCCTTATGGCAGGGTTCTAATTGTTTGTGAAGGCAAAAAAACTGAGCCGAATTATTTCAGGGAGCTTATTCGGGATAAAAAATTGAATACGGCAAAGGTTAAGGTGGAAGATAATAAACAAGGGTCTGATCCAATGAGTGTTGTCAAATATGCACTGGCTTTGTATAAGAAGGATTCCGAATATGATCGGATCTTCTGTGTTTTTGACAGGGACCGTCACACGACTTATGATGCTGCTCTGGATAAAATCAGGCAGCATCGTTTTGGAAAATCTGGAAAGCTTGCAGCTGTTACCTCGGTGCCATGTTTTGAGTTTTGGCTGTTGTTACACTATGAGTATACAGCCAGACCTTTTGGCCAGGGTGTTGGTTTAAGACAGTCATCTTGTGAAGCTGTTATGACACGCCTTGAAAAATTTCTTCCCGGGTACAAAAAAGCTGATCAGGGCATTTATGATAAAATCAAAAACAAAATAACCGATGCGATAAAACATGCCGAACAGCTTGAATCTGCTAGCCGTACCAGCGGCGCAACTGATCCCTCAACAGAAGTTCATAAACTTGTACAATGTTTATTTGATCTGGGAAAGGTTGAATCGGTGGCTTGATGTTTTTATGAGCATTTTGCAATGAAAACCAGCTAATATGTTCAGGTTAGTCTAAAAAAGAGTATCAATAATTATGTATCCTGTCCCTGAATTTTTATTCCGGCTGTGCGATGGTTCTGCCTGCAGCTTTTGCAAAGCCCGACAGATTTTTCATCATTCTTTCAAACTTTTCCGGTTTTAAAGACTGCAGTCCGTCGCTTTCCGCGTGGTCCGGATGGGGATGAACCTCGATCATCAGGCCGTCTGCGCCGGCTGCCACAGCAGCGTTTGCCATGGGTTCGATATATTTCCAGTGTCCGGTAGCATGGCTGGGATCGATGATAACCGGCAAATGGGTCATCTGACGGAGTACGGGTATGCAGCTGATATCCAGTGTGTTTCGGGTTGCGGTCTCAAAGGTTCGGATTCCTCTTTCACATAGAATGACGTTCGGGTTTCCGGATGAAATAATATATTCCGCCGACATCAGGAACTCTTCTATGGTGGTCATCATGCCGCGTTTTAAAAGAATGGGCTTGTCTGCTTTCCCAACTTCTTTTAAAAGTGCAAAGTTCTGGATATTTCTGGCGCCGACCTGGAGGACATCCGTATATTTGCAGATCAAATCAAGGTCGGCGGGCTTTAATATTTCAGTAACAATGGGAAGGCCGGTCTCTTCTTTGGCTTTTTGGAGAAGGACGAGGCCTTCTTCTTCCATGCCCTGAAAACTGTAGGGGGAAGTCCTGGGTTTAAAGGCCCCGCCTCTCAGCATGGTTGCGCCTGCTTTTTTGACCGCTTTTGCCGTTTCGATGATCTGTTCTTCCCCTTCTACAGAACAGGGGCCGGCCATAACAATGACTTCATTTCCGCCGATTTTCACTTTTCCGTTTACGGAAATAATGCTTTTATCAGGTTTTACTTCCAGACTTGCAAGTTTATAGGGTTTGAGTATCGGGACCACATTTTCGACCCCGGGAAGGTTTTCCATGGCCTGGAGCTTGTCTTTTCCCCTGTCGCTTCCCACTGCGCCGATAACCGTTCTTTCTTCGCCTTTGATGATATGAGCCTGATATCCGAGAGATTCAATGGTATCTTTTATTTCCTGGAAATCTTTTTGCGAGATGTCTTTTTTGAGGATAATAATCATTTTTGTTCTCCAGTCTTATTTTTAGGCATAGTTTCTTGATGACCCTTACTCTTTATAGTGTTTTTTTTCACTTTTTTGCAAGTATATTTATAACTGTTTGAGAGTCGGGGTGTTTATTCTATTGTAGGGGTTTTCCTTGACTTTCTTGTGCTATATGGTATTTTCATCTACTTGTTTAAAGAGAGTTTTTTGTTTAATAAAAAGCTTTAATTATTGTTTTTTTGGAGAATTAGATGGATTACAAAGATAGTATCAATTTGCCGAAAACAGCATTTAAGATGAAGGCCAGCCTTCCGCAAAAAGAACCTCAACGTTTGGAACTCTGGGAGGAAATGGGACTGTATGAGAAGATAAAGTCTTCAAGGAAAGATGCTGAAAGATTTATTCTTCATGACGGCCCCCCCTATGCGAATGGAAATATTCATATCGGGCATGCTTTAAACAAGATATTAAAAGATATTATTATCAAGTGCAAGACTATGGAAGGGTTCGGTACGCTCTATGTTCCTGGATGGGACTGTCATGGTTTGCCCATTGAGATTAATGTGGAAAAACAGCTGGGTAAGAAAAAGCTCAGTATGTCAAAAGTCGAGATCCGGGAAACCTGCCGTGAATATGCCAGAAAGTTTGTGGATATTCAAAAAGAGGAATTTAAAAGACTGGGCGTTCTGGGGGAGTGGGATGAGCCGTATTTGACCACGAATTCTGTATATACCTCAACTATTGTGCGTGAGTTTGGTAAATTTGCAGATTCTGGCAACCTTTTTAAACAGAAAAAACCCATCCAGTGGTGTTCTTCATGCCGGACCGCTTTGGCTGAGGCTGAAGTGGAATACAGGGATCATAAGTCTCCTTCTGTTTATGTTAAATTTGAAATGGTTTCGGATATTGGTGCAAAGATTCCGGCACTTCAGGGCAAAAAAGTGTCTATGCTGATCTGGACCACAACGCCGTGGACTCTTCCGGCAAATCTTGCTATTTGTCTGCATTCTGATTTTGAATATGTCGCAGTTCAGGCTGGTGAGGATATTCTTATTCTGGCTGAAGGTCTTTTAAACCAGACCATGCAGACCTGCGGGATCGAGGGGTTTGAGATTATTGAAAAGTTTAAGGGCAGTGTGCTTGAAAACATGAAATGCAGGCACCCTCTTTATGACCGGGAATCCCTGATTATACTTGGACACCACGTTACTCTTGAGGCTGGAACAGGGTGTGTACATACGGCTCCAGGTCATGGTCTTGAGGATTATATCGTAGGCATGAAGTACGGCCTTGATATTTATACGCCGGTTGATGATTTTGGAAAATTTACTGATGATGTTGAGTTTTTCGCCGGACAGTTTGTGTTTGATGCGAATAAGGTCATCAATGAGGCTTTGCTTGAAAAAGGCGCGCTCTTAAAAGAGGAAGAGATCTCTCATTCCTATCCGCATTGCTGGAGATGTAAAAAACCGGTTATTTTCAGGGCAACAGAGCAGTGGTTTATCTCCATGGGGAAAAATGACCTTCAGAAAAAGGCGCTTGAGATTATTGATGAGGTAGAATGGATTCCTCCTTGGGGTAAAGAAAGAATCCAGGGAATGGTTGGAAATAGACCGGATTGGTGTATCTCAAGACAAAGGTCCTGGGGCGTTCCGATTGTTGCATTTTACTGCAAAGACTGTGGAGAGGTTCTTCTTTCAAGCGAGATCATTAATTATGTGGCAGACCTGTTTGAAAAAGAGAGCAGTGATATCTGGTTTTCCCGTGATGCTTTGGAACTTCTTCCCGAAGGGACGACATGTGCCTCATGCGGCAAAAATGATTTTGAAAAAGAAACAGATATTCTGGATGTCTGGTTTGATTCCGGTGTGAGTCATGCAGCTGTTCTTGAAACAAGAGACGGGCTTGAAAGCCCCTGTGACCTGTATCTTGAGGGAAGCGATCAGCATAGAGGCTGGTTTCAGAGTGCACTGTTGACCTCGGTGGGCACGCGCGGTAGAGCGCCTTTTAAGTCTGTTTTAACCCATGGTTTTGTTGTTGACGGCAAGGGCCGGAAAATGGCCAAGTCAGAAGGCAATGTGATTGCTCCAGAAAAGATAATTAAGCAGTATGGTGCTGAGATCATAAGACTTTGGGTTGCTTCTGAAAACTATCATGACGATATGCGGATATCCCAGGATATCTTGCAGCGGATGTCTGAGGCGTATAGAAAAATAAGGAATACCTGCCGGTTTGTCCTCGGTAATATTGGTGATTTTGATCCTGGAAAAGACATGGTGCCCCTGGAAGATTTACAGGAAATAGACAAATGGGCACTTCACCGGCTTAATGTCCTGGTTGAAAAAGTAAGAACAGCATATGACAAATATGAATTTCATACCGTGTATCATTCTGTGACAAATTTTTGTATTACCGACATGAGTTCAGTATATCTTGATATTTTAAAAGACAGACTTTACTGTTCCTCTCCATCCGAGCCTTTAAGAAGAACGGCTCAGACAACCCTTTATATTATTCTGAGAGATATGGTTAAGCTTCTGGCCCCGGTTCTTTCATTTACGGCTGAAGAAGTCTGGGGGTTTATCCCCGGGGAAAAAGAGGAAAGTGTTCATCTTTCGGTTTTCCCGTCCGTTAACAAAGACTTTGAAAACGAGGAGGTCGCAAAGCGCTGGGAGGTGGTGCTTAAGGTCAGGGATGCAGTTCTCAAAAGCCTGGAGGAGGCGCGGGTCAGTAAAGTTATCGGAAACTCCCTGGAAGCTTCTGTTACACTTGAAACGTCACAAAAACTTTATGATCTTTTGCAGCAGTACAAAGAAGAATTGGCAGATATATTCATTGTGTCGAATGCTGAACTTGTATTGAAAGAGGATAGTGCCGGCCCGTCTGTTTTAGAAGCAGCAGAAAACGTATCTGTTTCTGTTGTCCGGGCAGAGGGTGAAAAGTGTGAGCGGTGCTGGAAATACTTTAAAGATTCACAGGAACCGAAACAGGCTGTTTGCAGCCGCTGCAGGGAGGCGTTGAAATCCTACGATGCTGTCGATTAAAAAAAAATGTTTCTCATTGTTTCTGGTCTCATTCCTGATCGTTGGACTGGACCAGATCACAAAATATCTTATTTGCAGACTCGTCCCTCTTTATTCAAGGGTCGAGGTCATTGACGGTTTTTTTAATATTATCCATATTAGGAACTCCGGAGTTGCTTTTGGTCTTTTCAAGAGTTTCGGCAGTCAGTACAGACTGATTTCTATGCTGGTCGTTGCTGCTATCGCTGTTTGTTTGATAATTTTTCTTATTTCTCAGCTTAAAGCGGGTTTGAAACTCCAGGCTTTCAGCCTGTCTTTGATCCTGGGCGGAGCCATCGGGAACCTGATTGACCGTTTGTTGATCGGGGAAGTCATTGATTTTATGGATATCCACTGGGGCTCTGTGTATCATTGGCCCGCATTTAATCTGGCAGACTCCGCGATCACGGTGGGCATAATATTTATTATCTTAGACGAGCTTTTTCTAAGCAGAAAGAGGGAAAAAGAAGAAGCTTCCCGCGCATAGAGTCAGGTGCAGAGGTCATAGCGTAAAAGATTTTCTTTACGGATGACTGATGACGTTCTATGTTATATGTGATACACAGATTTTTTAATTGTTCTAAAAGAGAGGGAAACGATCCTTGCATCCAATACTTCTTGATCTCGGCTTTTTTTCCATAAAGACCTACGGTTTTCTTATTGCTACCGGTTTTCTCATCGGGATATTCGTGGCAACGCGGGAAGCCAGGCGTTTACGTGTTGATACCCAGGTAATCATGGATCTTGCTTTTTATATAATTGTCGGTGCAATTGTCGGATCCCGTCTTTTTTTTGTTGCAACTCGTTTCAGCTATTACAGGCAAAACCCTCTTGATATATTTAAAGTATGGGAGGGCGGACTTGTTTTTTACGGTGGTTTTATTCTTGCGGCAATCGTCTGTGCCTGGATGATAAGAAAAAACAATCTTAAGGTATGGCAGACCCTTGATATCTTTGCGCCGGCTCTTGCCATTGGCGTCTTTTTTGGAAGGCTGGGCTGTTTTTTTGCCGGCTGCTGTTACGGCAAGCCGTGCAGTCTGCCCTGGGCGGTTACATTTAGTGACCCTCAAGGTCTGGCAATGCTTAATGCGCCGCTTCATCCGACCCAGCTGTATTCTTCTCTGGGCGCGCTTTTTACGTTTATTATTATTTATTCTTTTAGAAAAAGAAAAATCTTTGACGGACAGCTTACCCTGATATGGGTTTTTATGTATTCAGGCTTAAGGACAATTATTGAGTTTTACCGCGGAGATGCCCGGGGGATGCTTTATTCCGGGCAGTTTTCTGTTACCCATGTTCTTGCTTTTTTATTAGCGCTGTCCTCGCTTATTGCACTGATCGTTCTCAGCAAAAAGGCTTCTAAGAAATAATAATATTATTAATCAACGGCCAAAAGCGAAAAAAGTACTTTTAAATCTTTGTTTTTTCGCAGTTTTCTTAAAGCCTTGTTTTCAAGCTGTCTGATTCTTTCTCTTGAAACACTAAAAATTTCGCCCACTTCTTCAAGGGTTTTTTCTCCCTCATCCCCAAGACCAAAACGAAGTTTCAATATGCATGCTTCTCTCGGTGACAGGGTCTCGATTAGTTTTGAGGCATTCTTTTTTATTGTTTTTTTACACATATTTTCAATGGGAGAGGGCTGGCTGTCTGATAAGAAGTTTTCCAGAGGATCTGATTCGTCTGCGGATGAGGTCTCAAGGGACAGGGGTTCTTTAAAAGCGTTGATGATCTTCACAGTCTCCTGGGGGGAGATTTCAAGCTTACAGGCAATTTCTGATATGGTCAGGTTTTCTCCCTGCTGCTGAAGGACTTCTTTTGTTGCTTTTTTAATTTTATAAAATTTTTCATTAACATATACCGGTACCCGGATAACCCGGCTTTTCTCTTCGATCGCTCTGTTAATGGCTTCTTTTATCCACCAGGATGCATATGTGCTGAGTCTGAAACCTTTTCTATAATCAAATTTTTCAACAGCCTTGATAAGACCGATATTGCCTTCCTGTATGAGATCTCTAAACGGCAGGGAACTGTTTTTATAATATGAGGATATGCTTACGACCAGGCGCAGGTTACTCTGTATTAGTTTTTGTCTTGCTTCTTTAAGCTTTGGTTCTATCTTTTTTATCTCTTCCCAGATCTCCTGCAGTTGTTTTATCTTTTTTTCAGGAAGGGCACTGTCTTTTTCTATCAGTTCCTGCCATTCGTTCAGTTCAGGCGCATCTATTTTTAGAAGAATGACTGAAAGCGATGATTCAAGTTTGATCTTCTCTTTGGCAAATCTATTTTTATCTTTTGTGGAAGGTGCTTTTGAGAGCTGATTTTTTACTTTGTTAAGTTTCTTGTGTGTCAGTAAAGCATTTTTCAGATTTATATATCCGTATATTGATTTTTTGTTCAGGACCAGAAGCTGATTTAAGGGTTTGTGGTGTTCGAGTGACCTTAGGATCTCAATGGCTTTTTTGAGCCGTTTTATTTTGTCATGTTTATTGTTCCATACGATCGTCGCCCATGATGTTTCATCCGCATGATTTAACAGCTGCGTTTTTCTTATTTCTCTGAGATATATTTCAAGGGGGTCATGGCTGGAAGCCTCTTTTGGAATGTACAGGCTCTGCCGCTTCTTTTTTTTAATTGGGGTGTTATGTTTTCCTTTTTCCAAAACAGCACCAATTTTGTATTTTTGTGAAATTTATTTTGTTCCTGTTTTAGGAATATATTTTTACTTAAGGAATGTCAAAATATTTAATCATATCCTTCCCGCAGCAGGTAAAAGGCTATCGCTGTAATTATTTTATTATTTCCCGGACAGGTGTCTGTGCTCAGGTGACAGTTATACATGGCATGGATCCGGTTATGATGAGCAGTTGTTTTGTTGTGCAAGGGAAAACAAGCTGTTAGGCTTTAAATTTCTTCATACATTCTTTGCTGCAGAAATAGTAGGTCGTTCCGGAATCACTTATGGACAGGGAGCTGTTTTTTGGCACATAGACTTTGCATACCGGGTCCTGGACCATTTCATTTATTGCACTGGAAGTGCCTGGTTGAGGCGGTTTTTTCTGTTCGGGCGGTTTTAGGAATAACAGCTTGAAAAATTTAACAAGCAGGTACAAAAAAATAGCAATAAGAATAAGTCTCAGCATAATATTTTCACTGTTTTTTTAGAGTCAGCAAGTTTGTTGAACAGCAGCTGTATGGGCTGATTTATTGCCGGATGAATAAAGTCCGGGGCAATTTCTGTAAGCGGTTCAAGAACAAAACGTCGCAGGTGAAGAAGCGGATGGGGAACTTTGAGCTCAGGCTCAATAATAATCTGAGTTCCAAAAAAAAGAAGGTCAATATCGATATTTCTGGGTCCCCAAAACCTCTCTTTTTCTTTACTCATGTCTTTTTCCGTCTTTTGTAAAAGAGAAAAAAAATCAAATATATTTTTTTCTGTTTTTATTTCCACAACACAGTTTATGAAATTGTCCTGGTTTTCATCTCCCCATGCTTCAGTCTCATAAAAGGACGATTTTTTGATGAGACTTGAGTTTCTAAATGTTGCAAGCGCTTTGATTGCGGTCCCACAGTTTTTTTTTCGATCGCCTTTGTTTGAACCTATTCCGATAAAGGCTTTGCTGCTCACCGTCATATTATCCTAACCCGAGTACGTCCTGCATATCATAATAACCGTTTGGTTTGTCTGCTACCCAGGCCGCAGCAAAAAGTGCACCCTGGACGAAACAGTCGCGGTTCTGAGCTTTATGGACGAGCTCAAGCCGTTCTCCGATGCCGCCGAACATAACGGTGTGTTCCCCAACGATATCTCCGGCACGTATGGTCTGAATGCCGATCTCCTCTTCTGTGCGCTGCCCGATAAACCCCTTCCTTTCATATACCCCTGCTTTTGAAAGGTCACGGTTGTAAGCCTCTGCAAGGATTTCAGCCAGTCTCATGGCCGTTCCGCTGGGCGCGTCTTTTTTGAATTTGTGATGGGCTTCTATGATCTCCACATCAAAACCTTTTGTTAATATCTTTGCCACATCGTTTGCGATCTTAAACAGGGTGTTGACGCCCATGCTCATATTAGGCGCGCAAACACAGGGAAATGAGCTGCTTCGTTTTTTTATTTCTTCTTTTTCCGCATCAGAAAAGCCAGTGGTCCCGATGACGGCTGCTTTCCTGCTTTTTTCGGCAAACCGTATTGTTTTTATGGATGTTTCCGGAAAGGTGAAATCTATGATCACATCAAAGGGGGTGGTTATTTTTTCCAGTGATTCGGCAAAAACAGCAGTGTCGCACTGTATCCCAACAGCATCTTTTAAGTTTTTTCCAATATGGGGGCTGTCCGGCTGTTCGGTCATTCCTGCCAGATCAAGATTTTCAGAGTCCAGGATCATTTGGCAGATACGCTGTCCCATTCTTCCGGCGGCACCGATAACGGCACATGCTATGGTTTTATCGCTCATTTTATTGTCCTTCCAAAAAATATTTAATTGTTCCCTACATGCCTTCAGGGCATTTTACCTGGGTCAGGTATTCATCGTAATCAAAATTGGGACTGTTTTTTTGATCATGACATGTGAGGCAGCCCTTTATACCCGTGTTTCTCAGGATTCCGCTTTTTTCCGTGTGATTGCTACCGGGGCCGTGACAGGATTCGCACTGGACGTTTAAGAAGGGTGATTCTCTGCCTTGAGAAACATCAAAACCGCCGGGTTCTCCGTATCCGGCCGTATGGCAGGGCAGACATTCCATGTCGTAGTTGTCTCCGTCCTTTTTAAGGGTTGCATAAGCGTCCGAATGAAAGGTCTGTTCCCAGTTCTCATATTGCGGTATATGACACTCACCGCATTTTTCAGCCCCAAGGTAATGTAGACGATCTGGTGCTTTGCCGTCTTTTGCGGCTAATTCTGCTTTGAAAAACTCCTGTTTATTCATTGATATCAGAGCTGTTTTGTACTTTTTTACAATGTTTTTTATTTCATTGTTTTCCCCGGTGCTGTTGTCAAGCGGTATCAGGCTGTTCTTGATTTTAAACCCGGATCTTTTTTTAAAACCGATGTTGATCTTTCCTAGGTGCTGGCCTCTTTTGTGTGTCTGAGTTATCCATGTTTTATTTACCCGGACAGGTGCTGAGATTAAATTTTCAGATTTTGCTGAAATAATAAGTGAGATTCCTTTTATCTGTGCCGCCAGTTTTTTATCATTTTCCAGCCCCAGTGAAGAAAGTAATATTATATAATCGCTTTTTCCAGCTATTGATTTTACCCATTTTTGGGCACTTTTAAAAGGGTCATTAATTAGTATGTCCGGTGAAAGTAAAGAGACTTCTTCACAAAGGCCGATTATACCGATTTTTATCCCGTTAATTTCTTTTATCATGCAGGGATTAAAAACCGGTGTATTACTGTTTTTGTTTAATATGTTGGAAGATATAAAAGGAAAGGATGACTTTTTCTGAAGTTCAGTCAGGGGTTCGATCCCGAGCAAAAGATCTTTGCTTCCGATATTTAAAGCGTCTAATCCCATCAGGTTGCAGGCTTTAAGGATATATTCTGATTTTAACAGAAACTCGTTTTCCTCAATTTTATTTAAAGGCTCTTTTCTGAAAAACAGATTACCGGCATCAAAGTTCAGGATGTGTTTGCTCTCTTTTTTAACCGCATTTATGGCTTCTGCTTTTCTGGACAGGCTGCCAAGCTGTCTGTCGTCACAGCCGCAGTTTTCCAACTCAGCCAGGATATCATTTGAATAGATAAGGGTTATGTCTGACTTGAAATCACAGCCTGTGAATGAAATAAACAGTACAGTGAGCAGCGGTATTATCAGGTATGATAAGAATTTACAAAACATTTTTCTTTACTTGTGATGAAAACTAAATTAAATATGTTTATATCTGTATTTAACGGTCATGTCAACACTGAGAAGAATAACATAATGCGTGCAGTTATCCAAAGGGTTAAAACAGCTTCTGTTACAGTTGCCGGAGAAGAGGTCGGAAGAATAAAACAGGGTTTTCTGGTGTTTTTAGGGGTGGGAAAAGGAGATGAAAAAGCCGACCTTGAATACATGGTTAACAAGATCACGGGGCTTCGCGCATTTGAAGATGATAACGGAAAAATGAATCACTCCATTTTAGATACAGGCGGGGAGCTTCTTGTGGTGTCCCAGTTCACACTTTTCGGTGATTGCCGAAAAGGGAGAAGGCCGTCATTTACAGCGGCTGCTGATTCTGCTGTGGCGCAAGGCCTTTATGATGATTTTATTATAGCGATTAAAAATAAAAAAGTTAAAGTGTCCGCGGGTGTTTTTCAGGCAAGGATGGATGTGTCTCTGGTCAATGACGGCCCGGTTACTTTTATGCTGGACAGAAAAAAAATATTTTAATAAAAAGGGGCTAAAATAATGAGACTTACAAATAGAGGCGATTCAAAAATTGGCTGTACGATCTATATTCTTATTATAGGCGTTATACTCTATTTTGCTTTTATGTGGGGAACGGCACAGTGGAATTATGAAACCATGAAAAAGGAGACCACTGATATTATAAAGATCCTTGCGTCAGAGAAGAAGCCTAATCTTGAGAAATATAAAACCATACTGGTTGATAAAGCCGAAGCAGCTGATGTTGATCTTTATGAAGAGGATATTGAAATAACAATTAAAAGCGACAGCGTGGAAATAGAGCTTTTTTGGGAAGCACCGGTGGCGTTTCCGGGGTATACGTATTATCTGGAGTATGATCTAGTGAAGGTTCATAAAAAGAGATATTGATGAGGTCTTAGCTGTCAGGATTTTCTTTCCATTATAAATTCTGCAAGTTCGATAAGCGGTTTCATCTTTTCCGGGTCAGCGATTATTGAAAGCGAATCAATTGCTTTTTTAACATGCTGTTCAGCTTTTCTTACGGCATAGGCATTGCCCTGATACTTGTCAATAATATTAATCACCTCGACAAGTTCTTTACTGTCCCTGTTTTCGTTCTGCATGACTTCTATTAATTTATTTTTATCTGCAGGGGAGCTTTTATTCAGGGCGGCGATAAACGGCAGCGTGATGCTTCCTTCCTGGAAATCTTTACCGATCGTTTTTCCAAAATCATTTTCGTTTGAGTAATAGTCCATTACATCATCCATTATCTGGAACGCAATACCGATATTCAGCCCGTAATCTTCAAACGCTTTTTCTTTTTCTGCTGTCACATTTCCCAGTATGCCGCCTATTCTGGATGCTGCGGCAAGCAGAATAGCGGTCTTGTTCTTTACGATATAAATATAGTCATCTTCAGAGATCAGCGGGTCATCTGTTTTTGAGACCTGAAATGTTTCTCCTTCTGCAATGAGTTTTGATGTGTTTGCAATTACTTTAAGGGCTCTGATGTTGCCTGTTTCAACCGCAATGGAAAAGGCTTTTGAAAAGAAAAAGTCTCCGGCAAGGATCGTTGACTGGTTTCCCCATAGTTTGTTTGCAGATGAATTGCCTCTGCGGATTTCAGCATGGTCAATCACATCGTCATGGAGAAGGGTGGCGGTGTGTATGTATTCGAGAACGCATGCAAGCGGGATGTGTTCGTCACCTTTATATTCGCATGCTTTTGCTGAGAGCAGCAGGATAAGCGGACGGAGTCTTTTTCCGCCGCTGCTTAAAATATGACCGCAGATATCTTCCAGTATGTTAACTTCACTAGAGGCTGAGGCAATGAGCATTTTTTTAACTCTATCCATGTCTCCTTTTACCAAATTCAATAAGCTGTCAACAGAACTCAAAACTTTTCTCCTAAGTTGTCCTTGCAAGTGTTAATACGTCGACTTTTAAAGCACCGCTTTTTTTTAAAACCTTTGCACATTCACTGACGGTTGATCCGCTGGTATATACATCGTCAATTAATAAAAGGTTCTTGTCCCTTATTCTTTCCGGTCTGCAGGAAAAAGTTCCTTTTATATTTTTGTGCCGCTCTTTTCTTGTGAGCAGGGTTTGGGGCGGCGCCCATTTTTTTCTTTCCAGTGATCTGGTTTCAACCCTGATGCCCCACGTTTCACCGGCTTTTTTGGCAAGTACCTGGGCTTGGTTAAAGCCTCTCCGGCGGAGTCTTTTCGAATGCAAAGGTACGGGGATTATTATATCATAATTTTCTGTTTCTAGAATTTCTTTGCCAACTGCCGCCAGAATTTGAGATAAAGGCTCTGAAAGCAGTGATTTTTCGTTGTATTTAAAGCCGTGAATAGCCTTTCTTAATGTTCCCTCATATTTGCCGATTGACCGCGCTCTGTCAAAAAAAGGTTTACTTTTTATACATTGTCCGCAAAGGTGATCTGCTCCTTCTTTTGTCTGGAACGAAAGGCCGCATTTTTCACAGATGGGCTTTGTTACAAAAGAGAAACCATCATAACAGTTATTGCAAAAATATCTACTGTTTTCAGGCGTAAAAAAATCATTGCACAGCAGGCATTTTGGCGGGATCAGAAAGTCAGCTAAAGCGTAAAAAAAACTTTTTAGACCCATATCCGTATTGGTGTCTCCCTGTAGGTGTTAGAAACATTGCTTTAAGCTGCTATTTTATATTTTAACCGCATGGAATTTTGGGACATTCGTCCCACAGGCTTTCGAGATCATAAAATTCTCTTTCTTCTGCCTGGAAGATGTGAATTATGACGTCATCATAATCAAGCAGTATCCATTTTGATTCCTGCAAGCCTTCTTTTCCAAGATATTTTATCCCTTTTTCTTTCAGTTTCAGTTCTATGTCTTCTGCTATTGATTTTGAATGTCTGTCAGAGGTTCCGCTGCAGATAATGAAGTAGTCTGAAAGTGCGGTCTGGTCTTTCAGCTCCAGTATAACAAGGTCTACAGCCTTGTTTTCGTTTGCTGTTTCTGAACAAAAAAGTGCTTTTTCTAGTGAATCCAAAGGATACCCTCCCGTTGTATGATGCAATATTTTGTACTGTTTATTATGATCGAATATTCGTCGTTTACCGGTAAAGCTGATGATCTTTTATGTAGTCCGCAACTTTTTCCGGTATAAGGCCGGTTGTTTTCCGGCCGTTTTTTATTTTTTTACGGATATCTGTTGAAGAGATATCGTGGGGCGTAACCTCAACATAGTGAATACTGTACCCTGATGTATGCCTAAACGAGCTGTTCTCAGAATTATAAACAAATTCAGCTGCCGTGTCTGCCGGAAGAATATCTTCCGGGTTTCTATTGCTGCAGTCAGGGCGGTTCATTACTATAAAATGGCACTCTGAAAAAAAACAGGGATAATTTTTCCAGGTATGAATTTCCAGAAAAGCATCTAGTCCCATAATAAAGAAAAGCTCTGGTTTTTCTTTGTGGAGCTCTTTAAAATGTTTAATTGTCTGAAATGAATAGGAACTGGAGTCTCTTTTGATCTCGGTGTCTGAAATTTCGAACAGATCATATCCTGAAATCGCCTGCCTCACCATTTCCAGACGATGAGCAGAACCTGTCCCGGGCGTTTTTTTGTGCGGCGGAATATGGCTCGGAATAAATATCGTTTTAGTGAGCTTGAATTTATTCTGGATCTCCTCAGCCGTATTTATGTGCCCATAATGGACCGGATCAAATGTGCCGCCGAAAAGGCCCAGCCTTATTTTTTTCCCAGGATTCCTTTCCACGTTTATTTTCTTATCTGCCCTTCCCCAAAAACAATAAACTTTTTCGTGGTGAGTTCTTCAAGTCCCATGGGTCCGAAGGAATGAAGCTTTGAAGTGCTTATTCCTATTTCAGCGCCAAGGCCAAGCTGTCCTCCGTCATTAAACCGGGTGGATGCATTAACCAGGACAACAGAAGAATCAACAGCAGACAAAAACTTTCTTGCGTTGTTATAATCTGAAGTCACAATTGTCTCCGTGTGTTTTGAACCATAACGATCAATATGGTCCATTGCTTCATCCATGTCAGAAACCACACGTACGGCAAGTCTCAGATCAAGGTATTCCTCATGCCAGTCAGTCACAGAGGCTTTTTCAATAGCATTTGATATGCCGCAGGTTTTTTCGCAGCCTCTTATGATAACGCCTTTTTCTTTCAGCTTCTCAATCAGGTCCTTAAGATGATTTTCCGCAAAAGAGCTGTGAACCAGAAGTGTTTCAAGGGCGTTACAGACACCCGGGCGATGTGTTTTTGAGTTTATTGTAATCTCTTCGGCCATTAAAGGATCAGCTGACCGGTCAATGAATACGTGGCAAACACCCTTATAATGAGCAATCACAGGGATGCGTGAATTTTCATATACGGTGCGGATAAGTCCTTCTCCGCCCCTTGGGATGATTACGTCGATCAGTTCCTGAAGCTTTAGCAGCTCTGTGACTGCTTCACGGTCAATTACTGGTATTATCTGTACTGCCGTTTCCGGCACACCTGATTTTGTTAATGCCTGCTGGACAATGTCGGCCAGTGCAAGGTTGGAATTGAGCGCTTCTTTTCCGCCTCTTAAAATAATTGCATTTCCTGATTTAAGACACAAGGCTGCCGCATCTATGGTTACGTTAGGCCTTGATTCATAGATCATTCCGATAACACCAAGCGGTATCCGCATTTTTCCGACCTGCAGCCCGTTTGGACGTTTCCACATTTTTTCTATTTCCCCCACAGGGTCGGGCAGGTTTATGACATCTTCAAGGCCTTCTGCCATTCCCTCGATAACCTTATCGCTTAATGTCAGTCTGTCGATCATGGCTTTTGAAAGCCCCTGTTTTTCTGCGGCTTCAAGATCTTTCCTGTTTTCTTCTTTCAGCTGTTCTTTTTTATCAAGGAGAAGGTTTTTTATGTCTGTAAGAACTTTGTTTTTCTGTCCGGTGTTTAAGCCGGCTACATGTCTTGACGCTGCTTTTGCTTTTTTTGCAATATCTGTGATCTGCTCTGTTATGCCCATTTTAATTTCCCTTCAGGATTACCATGTCATCCCTGTTAATGACTTCCGGAGGACTGTCATGACCGAGTATTCCTCTTACTTCGGATGTTTTAGCCCCTTTTATTTTTTCGATTTCTTCTGATGAATAGGCACTTAGGCCCCTCGCAAATTCAACTCCTTTTTTATCGCAGCAGCTGACGGGCTCTTCCGGATCAAAGTCGCCGGTAACACCTGTAATTCCGGAAGGCAGAAGACTCCGGGCTTTTTCAATGATTGCTGTTTTTGCGCCATCATCAACATTAATCTTGCCGTGGGGTTTTAAGGTGAAAGCGATCCAGTGCTTTCTGCTGGTGAGTTTGTTTTTTTTCGGCAGGATCAGTGTGCCGACTTCTTCACCCCTTAGTATCTTTGAAAGGTTGCCCTCTGTTTTACCGTTTGCAATAATTGTGGGTACACCAAAGAGCGCTGCCGTTTTTGCGGCTTTTATTTTTGTGGCCATGCCGCCCCGGGCTATTTTACTTTTTGTTCCAAGGGCCAGTTTCTCGATCGAGGAATCGATATTTTCAATCAGGGATATAAATTTTGCATCATCAAATTTTTTGGGGTCCCGGTCATAAAAGCCATCAATGTCTGTAAGTATGATTAACAGGTCTGCCTGGACCAGGTTTGTGACCAGAGAAGAGAGGTAGTCATTGTCGCCGAATCTGATCTCTTCCACAACGGTGGTATCGTTCTCATTTATAATGGGAACAGCACCGTATTCAAGCACACTGTTTAAGGTATGACGGGCGTTTAAGAAGCGCTGCCGGTTTCTCAGGTCGCTGTGGGTCAAAAGTATCTGTGCCGCATTAATATTGTATTTTCCCAGCAGCCGGTTGTAAAGGCCCATCAGGCCGATCTGACCGATGGCTGCAGCGGCCTGTTCCTGTGAGATGAGTTTTGGCCGTTCTTTTAATCCCAGCGTGCCCATTGCAGACGCAATGGCCCCTGATGACACCAGAACGGATTCGATGTTTTTTTTTCGAGCTTCTGCTATTGTATGGACCACATCCGAAAACACCTTCCTGTCAAGTTTGAAGGAAGGTGTTGTAAGTACATAGCTGCCGAGTTTTATTACAACTCTTTTGGCCCTGCTGACAATATTTTTCCTGGTACTGTTTTTGGTCACAGCCGTCTTTTATTTGATTAGCTTTAAACCTCTGTTTTACTGCTGGACCGGAATGACGCTGACCTTTTTTCTGTCTTTTCCGTATCTTTCGTATTTTACCTTACCGTCAATTTTAGCAAAGATGGTGTAGTCTCTTCCCATGCCGACGTTATCACCGGGATGGATTTTGGTTCCAAGCTGTCTGATCAGGATGTTTCCTGCTTTTACGACCTGATCGTCAAAGCGTTTGACACCGCGTCTCTGCGCGTTACTGTCTCTTCCGTTTCTTGAGCTTCCGCCCGCTTTTTTGTGTGACATTTCTTACCCTTCCTTCTGTTTCTATTATATTAAATCAATTTATTTTTTATCATACTGTTTTAAATACTGGAAAAAATCACTGTTGGTGCTCAGGATTACTTTTATATTTTCATCCAGAGATTTCTTGTAGATCTCAAGGGTGTTGATAAATGAATAGAACTCAGGGTCTTTGCCGAAGGATTCCGCATATATGTTTGTTGCTTCAGCATCTGCTTTACCCTTGATCTCTTCAACTTTTTTGTATGCTTCAGACTGTATTCTTCTAAGTTCTTTCTGCTGCTCCCCCTGGATTTTTTTGCTTTCTCCTTTTCCTTCTGAACGGAATTTTTCAGAGATCTGATTTCTTTCTGCGATCATCCGCTCATAAACTTTCTGCCGGACTTCTTCAACATAGTTGATCCGTTTAAATCGGAAATCAACGATCTCAATCCCGAATTCCGCAAGTTTGGGCGCGGCCGACTCCAGAATTCCCTTGGTCATTCCCTTACGGCCGATCGTTATATTATTAAGTTCCGGAATATCCTGCGGGCCTTTTTTTGCTTTACTTTCTCTGGTTGTTAAGCGGTCGGTGCTTCTGACGGCTTCGATCAGATCATTAGACGCAATAAAGTTGTTTATGGTGGGATTCAGGATGTCGTCCAGTTTTTTCTGGGCCAGCATCTCATTGTTAACCGCCTTATAAAACATTAACGGGTCTTTTATTTTCCAGCGTGCAAATGTATCCACCCAGATAAAGGTTTTATCTTTGGTCGGGATCTGTCCGGGGTCGCCGTCCCATTCCAGCAGGTTCTTTGCAAAAAAGCTTGTTTTCTGGATAAAGGGCACTTTTATGTGCAGCCCGGGTTCGGTGATGGCGTTGCCGATAGGCCGTCCAAACTGCGTGATGATGACCTGTTCTGTTTCATCGACCGTGTACAGGGGTCTTCCGATGACCAGAAAAAAGATGATGACTATTGCGGCGATGCTCAGTATTTTGTTTATCATTTTTTGCCTCCATTCTCACCCAGGTTGAGAAGCGGAAGCAGGCCGCTTTGCTCAGGATCAAGGATATATTTTGTGCCGAGTTTTGGGATGACTTCTCCCATGGTCTCCAGGTAGAGCCGTCTGCGGGTGACATCTTTTGCTTTGCTGTACTCTTTCCACTGCATTAAAAACCGGTTTGCATCTCCTTTTGAGCGGTTGATACGCTCCATGGCATATCCTTCGGCATTTTTAATATTTCTTTCCGCCTCTCCCTTGGCCTCAGGGATGATCTTGTTATATGCTTCGCGGGCCTCATATATCATCCGCTCTTTTTCCTGCTGGGCCTGGTTGACCTCGTTAAAAGAGGGTTGTACAGGCGCCGGTACGGTGGTCCGTTTAAGTTCCAGGTTGACCAGGGTGATGCCTGTTTCTGCGTCGTTTAATGCCTGCTGCAGGTTTTTTTCAGCTGTGGTGGCGATTTCTCTTCTTTCACTGATGACTTCATCTATTGTTCTGTCACCGACCACCTGTCGCATCACAGCTTCAGACAGATCACGGAGTGTGCTGTTTACATTTTTTACCTTAAACAGATAGTTTGCCGGATCTCCTATTCTGTACTGAACGATCCACGGGACGAGTGCGCCGTTTAAATCCCCGGTAAGCATCAGTGATTCGTTTAAAAACTGGTTGCTGGATGCATACTGTGACCGGACAGCGGCTTTCATGGTTCTTGCACCGAATTCCTCTTCATATACTTTCTGCTCTTTAACCAGAGTCACTTTTTCGATGCCGGCAGGCCACTTGAAGTTTAAACCCGGATTAACAATTCTTGAATATTTGCCAAATCTCTGTACCACACCGACTTCATCTGCCTGAACACTGAAAAAACAGGAAAAAGCAAAGAGAGCGACGACTGCGACAGCTACCGCAATTGCGCCGGTGTAGCCGCTGTTTTTGAACTGCTCTTTCACCTTTTTTAAGATAGCGTCCAAGTCGGGCGGTTCCTGTTTGTTCCAGGGATTTCCTTTGTCTTCATCGTCATTAAAGGCCATTTTTTCTCCTTATGGAAGAAGGGTTATGGTTGTTTATTTTTGAGCTTAAATGCTTTTATAATAACTATATAATTTAAATAAAATAAACAAAAAAGTCAAGTTTCTTTATGTTTTGTTGGGAAAACAGTTGGTTAAATCTGTAACCATTTGAAATTACTTTTAAATTTTTATTAAGTTTGGTCTGCTTTGCATTTTAAGGCCGGGAAAACACATTTATAGTAGAATGAGTCCAGGTTATAGTTGATTTCGGCGGCAACTGGCGACAAAACGGTAAATGATTATTCGACTAAATTCAACGCAGATTTAATAATACAGGTTAAGGCGTTAAGATTTAAAATTTAGCACTTAAATCTATATTTTAGAACCTTAACTTGAGACTCATCTCTTATTTTACTTTCTATTTCGCAATAAAATCTTCTGAAACCTTTAGAAAGACCTTTTTAAAGGCTGATATTCATAAAATGGATTGATTTTAAGTCTTGTATTTGGTATACATATACAGCTGGAAAACATGAATTTTATTAGATTTTTTTAAATTAAAAAAACAGGCAGGAAGGCTGATCCAGAGACTCAAACGACTTGTTGGATAACTCGGGCAGTGAGGGGCTCGTTGATGGGTTATTGTTTAAAAGAATATAAGCAACAATAAAAACACCAAAAATCCATCTATGCTTTCTGGCAGCTGAATAAAAATTTTCACGATAGAGAAGTTTAGAAAAAAACCGGTACTCACAATTATCAAAGAGTGAGTGCCGGTTTCCTGTATAAATTGTAAATTTAAATTTAAAATATATAAAATAATAATAAGGAGTTAAAAAATGAGCAAAACAATGATGACCGTAGATGGAAATACCGCGGCTGCACACGTGGCATATGCCATGAGTGATGTGGCCACCATTTATCCCATAACCCCGTCATCTCCAATCGGGGAGGTTGCTGATGAATGGGCGGCTAAGGGACGCAAAAACATTTTTGGACAGAACATGACTGTTAGACAGCTTCAATCTGAAGCAGGTGCTGCAGGTGCGGTGCATGGATCTCTGGTAACAGGCGCACTTACGACGACTTTTACTGCTTCACAGGGACTGCTTTTGATGGTTCCCAACATGTACAAAATTTCCGGAGAACTTCTTCCGGGGGTGATGCATGTGACCGCCCGTGCGATTTCGTCACATGCGCTTTCAATCTTTGGAGATCATCAGGATGTAATGGCCGCTCGTCAGACCGGTTGGTGTATGCTGGATTCTGCTTCAGTTCAGGAAGTTATGGATCTCGGGCTGGTTGCTCATTTGAGCGCGCTTGACGCGAGTCTTCCTTTTATGCATTTTTTTGACGGGTTCCGTACTTCTCATGAGCTACAGAAAATTGAAGCAATCGACTATGAAGATATTGCAAAAATTGCGAACTGGGATGCCATTGCAAAATTCCGCGCACGGGCTGCAAGTCCGGAGAGTCCTGAACTTCGCGGAACAGCAATGAACCCGGATATCTATTTTCAGGTCTATGAGACCCGCAATGCCTACTATACAAAAGTTCCTGAAATTGTAATGGCCAATATGAAAAAAGTGGGGGACTTAACCGGCAGGCACTACAGTCTGTTTGATTATGTGGGGGCTCCGGATGCAGAGCGCGTTATTGTTTCCATGGGTTCATCCTGTGAGACCATTGAAGAGGTTGTTAATTATAAGGCGGCAAAGGGTGAAAAGGTGGGGCTGGTCAAGGTTCGTCTGTTCAGGCCTTTTTCTACCGAGCATATGCTGGCAGCCATTCCAAAGAGTGCAAAGATCATTACCGTTCTTGACCGGACCAAAGAGCCGGGTGCGATTGGTGATCCGCTTTACATGGATGTTTGTACCGCATTTGAGCAGCAGAAAATGACACCTACCATTATTGCCGGTCGTTACGGACTGGGTTCAAAAGAGTTTAATCCCGCAATGGTTAAAGCGGTTTATAACAACATGGAAGCTGATGCGCCGAAAATGCCTTTTACAGTGGGTATTAATGATGATGTGACAAACACTTCGCTTCCGGTGGATGACCGTTTTGATGTTGCACCCGAGGGAACCGTGCAGTGTAAGTTCTGGGGGCTTGGCGCTGACGGAACTGTCGGTGCAAATCGCAGTGCCATCCAGATCATCGGGGATAACACGGATATGTATGCGCAGGCTTATTTTGCATATGATTCAAAGAAATCAGGCGGGGTGACCATGAGTCATCTGCGCTTTGGAAAGAAACCCATTCAGTCAACCTATCTGATTGATTCTGCAGACTATATCGCCTGTCATAATTCTAATTATGTGAATATGTATGATCTGCTTGAGGGGATCAAAGACGGCGGTACTTTTGTTATGAATTCAGACTGGACTCTGGAAGACATGGAAGAAAAGCTGCCGGCCGCTATGAAGCGCGATATTGCACAGAAAAAACTCAAATTTTACAACATTGACGCGGTTAAAATTGCAACAGAGATCGGTCTTGGCGGACGTATCAATATGATCATGCAGACCGCATTCTTTAAACTGGCAAATGTTATTCCTGTTGAAGATGCAGTTAAATATTTAAAAGATCAGATTACCCGTATGTTTTCCAAGAAGGGGGACAAGATCGTTAATATGAATCATGGTGCCGTTGACGGAACCATTGAAAACATCCAGGAAATAAATTATCCGGCTTCATGGGCAGATGCGGTTGACGGCGCCGGTGATGGAAAAGACGATCCTGATTTTGTTAAAAACATTTTGCGTCCCATGGCTGCGGTGCAGGGGGATAAGCTTCCGGTGAGCGCGTTTAATCCGGATGGACTTTTCCCTGTCGGCGGATCAAAGTATGAAAAACGCGGTGTTGCCATCAACGTACCTGAATGGAACGCAGATAACTGTATTCAGTGTAACCAGTGTGCCGTGGTTTGTCCTCACGCCGCTATCCGTCCGGTTCTTTTAACTGATGATGAGATGGCAAAGGCACCGGAAAGTCTTAAAGCAGTAAAAGCCACCGGTAAAGAGCTTGAAGGATATCATTTTCGCATGCAGGTCAGCTCTCTTGACTGTATGGGCTGCGGCAACTGTGCGGACATCTGTCCTGCAAAAGAGAAGGCCCTGGTGATGAAGCCTATTGGAACACAGCTTGAAACAGAAGTGCCCAACCATGAGTTTACCGTGCAGCTTCCTGTCCGAGGCAGTCTCGTTAAACGGAACACGGTTAAAGGAAGCCAGTTTTATCAGCCGCTCTTAGAGTTCTCCGGTGCCTGTTCGGGCTGCGGTGAGACGCCGTATACCAAGCTTTTGACTCAGCTTTTCGGGGAGAGAATGATTATTGGAAACGCAACCGGCTGTTCATCGATCTGGGGCGGATCTCCTCCTGCGATTCCCTATTGTGTTAATGAAGAAGGCCATGGCCCTACCTGGGCAAGCTCGCTGTTTGAAGATTCAGCCGAATTTACCTATGGAATGATGCTGGGTCTTGTGCATCAGCGCAAAAAACTTGCTGACCTTGTGACAGAAGCGCTGGGAACAGACATGGCTCAGGAAGTAAAAGAAGCTTTACAGGGCTGGCTGGATAACATGAAGGATGCGGAAGGCTCCCGCAAGTTTGGCGATCAGTTAAAAGCAATTCTTCCGGTTCATAAAGACAATAAGCTGTTAAGCGAAATAAATTCTATGGCAAAACTTTTTACCAAGAAGTCTTTCTGGGTATTCCTGGGCGACGGTGCTGCCTATGATATTGGTTTTGGCGGTGTTGACCATGTTCTTGCATCCGGTGAAGATATTAATATTATTGTTTACGATACAGAGGTATATTCAAACACTGGCGGACAGGCATCAAAAGCAACGCCTTCAGGTTCTGTGGCTAAATATACGGCTTCCGGTAAAAAGACCGGTAAGAAAGACCTGGGCGCCATGGCCATGACGTATGGATATGTTTATGTGGCCAGCGTGTCCATGGGAGCGAATAAGCAGCAGATGATGAAAGCCATGCTCGAGGCGGAAAGCTATGATGGACCTTCTTTGATCATTGCTTATTCACCTTGTATTAATCACGGTATTAAAAAGGGTATGGGTAAATCGCAGGAAGAATCAAAGATCGCGGTTGAATGCGGTTACTGGCCTCTTTACCGTTACAATCCTCCTCTTAAGGCCGAAGGCAAAAACCCGCTTTCCCTTGACTCTAAACAGCCTGACGGACATCTTCAGGAGTTTCTGTCCGGTGAAGTCCGCTATGCTTCTCTTGAAAAGTCCTTTCCTGAAGAGTCGAAGAAACTGCGGGTTAAAATAGAAGAAGAATATAACCAGCGCTATGAAGATTTAAAAAAGCTTGCTGAGTAGTATTAATAAGACAATAAAAAGTTAAGTTAAAAGAGGCGGATGAACAGTCCACCTCTTTTTTTATGTCCGGATTTGTTTTATAATTGACACTGAACCTTTAATGAGTGAACATCATTTACGTAAGGGAAAGTCAGGGGCACTTTCTTGTTTACTTACTTAATGTCAAAAGCAAAAGATCAAATGACAAAAAATAAAAAGAAAAAAAGTATAAAAGCGTTTGGCATTGGTGTTTTTCAGTTTCATTTGAAATTTTTAATTTAATTTTTTGATTTAACCGGGGAGACCTCTCTGGTTATTAAATGAAAGGGAAGCGTTTTGAAGGTAAGGTCAATCGAAAGCACCCCGGAACGGGAAGTCTCCCATAACCCGAAGATCAGGAAACATCAGCTGATCTCAAAAGGGGAGGCCAAAAATATCAATATGTTTTCCAGGGCAATATTTCCTCCCGGAGAAACTGCTGATGCACACAGCCATTCTGATATGACAGAAGTTTTTTATGTTGCGTCCGGGCAGGGGGGTATCGTAGTGAACGGGACATCTGTTCCTTTACCGGCGGGTACCTGTGTGGTTGTTGAGCCCCTTGAAATTCATGAGCTTAAAAATACCGGTTCAGCGGAAATGGTTGTTTTGTATTTTGGTATAAGAACAGAGCTGGAAAAATGATGATAAACGAACTTGTTGATATTTCTCTGTTCAGCCGCGGCGGGCAGTTTTTTATGTACGGTCTTTTAGTGGTTGGCGTGCTGCTGGGAATTTCCGGTGTCATTAATCTTCTGCGGCCGCGCCCTGTGATGGAACGCATGACGGTCCGGACTCTGGTTGTGGTTAATGTTGTTTTTATTGCCGGATTTTTATGGATCTGCAGGCTGCATTATCAGATCTACTGTTACCTGCCCCTTGAGATGTCAGAGTTTCTGGTCGGATGGTTTAACCAACACATTCAGGGTTCGGGAATGCCCCTGCTGGAGTCATCGGCTCCTGTCCGTTACACTGTTCCCTTGTGGATTGAAAATGAAAAATACTATTTCTGGTTCATGTGTTACAGCATGATGTCTCTGGCGGCACACAGTAGAATAACCCGTCATCGTTTGCGGGCACTACTGCATATTATGCTTTCAGGTCAGGTCCTTCTTCTGTTTTTTTGGTTTGACCCCTTCAGTCAGCCGTTGTCAGGATTTTTTTCAGAAGTACAGCCCTGGTTTGCAGGTTCGCAGACCCCCATGGAACGTTTACGGCTTTTTATGCAGCTGTATCCGCGGATGATTTATTATTACAATGCCTCCTACATGTGGATACATCCCCCCATGCTTTTTCTATCCTATGCCTGCATCACCATTACTTTTGTGACCTCAATTTTTATGCTTTTTGTCCGGGATATGACAATTGAAAACACAGGATATGATTTTGCTAAGCTGGGCTTTGTGCTGCTCACCCTTGGAATGCTTCTTGGATATCCATGGGCGCTTCAGGCCTGGGGAGAGAACTGGTGGTGGGATCCCAAGATTTGCAGCTCAATTATGATGTGGTCGATTTACAGTACCTATCTGCATACCCGGCTTTATGCTGCCCGGTCCGGCATGTGGTATTTTACTTCAGTGATGGGTATTCTCTGTTTTGTTTCCATGGTATTTACACTGTTATCCTCCCTTTATTTTCCGGGTGAACATTCTTTGCAATAGGATGAATGATGAACTCTAAAAACAGTTATGATTATTATCTGATCCTGGCAACCACGGTGGTACTGTTTATCATTTCAGCGATCTGTATCTGCAGCATGTTCTATTTTAAGCTGGAAAATATTCAGCAGCTGCCCATGACGGTTAAGGCCGGCTACATGAACAACATGAATACGGTGATGGCCCCTTTTCTGATCGCACTGATCGTGCTTTTGGGAATTTGTGTGCCGAAACGTCTGTTACCGTCAGTCTGGCTGAACCGTTTTTCAGCTGTTCTGGTTTTGCTGGCTGTTATCATCAGTATTATCTGGAATGTAAAGGTCGGTCTTGCTTTTGTTCTTATTGTGTCGGCTGTTCTGCAGGTTGTGGTCCTCTTAATGGCTTTGGCCGGCAGCAAAAGCTTAAACTTTGAAAAGACCGGTTACTGGATCCGGGTAGGGTCGTCACTTTTGCACCTGGGTTTGATAATGTTCATCCTAGATGTTTTCTTCTACCGTTACCCGGGGCTGCACCTTATCCTCTTCTGGCTAACGACTGTTTCAACAACCCTAGGGATGGTGGTTTGTTTTTATGCTGATTCCTGCGGTAGACTGGTCAAAAGAACACGGAATATCTTTTTGAGACAAGGAACAAAAAAGGAGTAATGTTTCAGCCTGACAAAAAATTTATAGATCTGACAATTCTAAAACTATCATGGATCTAACAGGACTTTTTGTGCTTAGGAAATCTGCTTTTGGCATGTGCTGCAGAAAAAGGTTGAGCGCTGTCCAATGACGATCCGTTCAATCGTGCGCTTGCAGACCGAACATTCTTTTCCTTCCCGCTGATACACTTTCAATTTCTGAGGAAAATAACCGCCCCACTCTTTGTCCGGTTTGAAGCCCATTATTTTTGCCCCATTCTTAACGGCTTTTTTAAGTACTTTTTTTATGGTGCAGGCAAGTCTGTCACCGCTTTTTTTAGAAAGTTTTCCTGAAGGGGTTAATGGGTGTATTTTGCTTATAAAAAGGGACTCATTTGCGTATATGTTTCCAATCCCTGCCACGATCCTGCTATTCATAATCAGCTGTTTAACGGGTACTTTTCTGTTTCTGCTTTTTTGAAACAGATAGCCTCCGTTAAAACCGGCGGTTAATGGATCCGGGCCAATGTCCTTTAAGAATCTGTGCTTATGCGGATCAGCGTCTGTCCAGATGATCATGCCGAATCTGCGGACGTCATTATACCGGAGTATTGTCCGGTCTTTAAATACGATATCGAAAATATCATGTTTGCCGGGTTTTGCAGGTTTAGACAGGATATTGATATATCCGGTCATGCCCAGATGCATGATCAGGGTGCCGGTTTTCGTGTTTATAAGCAGGTATCTGCTACAGCGGGCGATGCTGATTATCTTTTGGTTTGGAAGATTTTTTGTGAGCAAATCTGAAATTGGCAGGCGAAGTTTTGGGGTATAGATTCTTATTTTAGAAATTGTTTTCCCCACGGCGTAAGGGGATATTCCCAGTCGGGTTACTTCAACTTCAGGCAGTTCAGGCATGATGCTTGTCCAATTGATAAAAATTATGAACTAACGTTTCCCTTGGACCGGGGTTGGCTGCTTGGCCCTGTTCAAAAGGGTTCGAGGGTTCGAGGGCTCAAGGTTTTAGCATAGAGCAGAGAGTGATTTTCGTTTTCAAGATTTATGCGCTATACCACTATGCTCTCCGGCATACTCCACAGCCTGTTTCATTTGGATAATTGCCCGCTCGATTTTTTCCAGTTCTTCAAAACCGTAGGACAGACGAAGCTGACGCGAACCTTTTTCCACAAGGACACCTTCCGGGTGGACACAGAACTGTCCAGGCAGGTAGATGACTTTTGGGGTTTTATTTTCTTTAGGGCCGTCAATGTCCGGATCTCCTGTTGAACGGGACAGGAACTTAAAAAAAGACGAGCCCTCTTGGGTCAGGGTATTTTTAAAGGTGAGATAGAAATAGAATCCTGCCTGTCCGCCGGTAATTTCCTCCAGGTGCTCTCCAAGATGTTCTTTTACCCACCCTGCTGTTTTTTCAGCTTTAAGGCGGTAGCCTTTATTTACCTGGTCAAGCTGTCTGTCAATGTGGTGCTCCAGCAAATAACCGGCAATTTCCTGAGTGATAAGCGGTGCGCTGAAACCCGCATCACTGGTTTTTTGAACCATGGCCTGTATAAAAGGGCTGTCCGGGCCGATCATATAACCGATCCGCAGGGCAGGGGAGAGAATCTTTGAAATGGTTCCCACCTCATATACCAGATCATGGCTGTCATGAATAAGACCCGACTCCGGCGGGATTACAGCCGGGTCATGAATCAGGTCTTCATATGCTTTGTCAAAGATGAGGGGAACCTTTCTCCCGAGCTTTTCAGAAACCCTGCTCACGATACGGATGATTTCTCTGCGCCGGTCGTTTGAAAGGATGCTGCAGGTGGGATTGTTAATGGTCACGATATAAAAGAAGCTTAACTGTTCAAGTCTTTTACCGAGTTTTTGAAGTTTTTCTTCAAGCAGGTCAGTTCTTATTCCGTTAGGGTCTTCGCTAATGGTTATTATTTCAAAGCCCTCACGCTCAAGATAATCACAGTAGATGTAATACATCGGGTCAGAGGTTATCACGATTCCGGGGGAAAGGACCCTGGCTGTGCCTTCAAGCAGGCTGGTGGCTCCGTTCGGACCGATAATTATTTCATTTCTGTTCAGGAGGTCTTCTGAAAGACCGCCAATATGATTGCTCGTATAATAGTTTTTAAGTGAAGTGATCAGGTTGTCTGAGCCATGGGGGCCGCCGTAATTTAAGGCGAGTTTATATTTTCCAGGATTATTGATTATTGCTTCTAATGCTTCAAGGATACGTTCTCGCGGTATGGTGTTTTCATTGACATAGCCCACGCCCAGATTGATGTCCTTATCAATTCTGAATTCAGCAGCAACTTCAGCCATCATCCTGCTCACAGGAGAGGGGACACTTGAAATGCGCCCGTATTCTGACAGGTAAAAGTCTTTCAGATCCATTATTAATGCCTGTTTTTAATGGTAATTATTGATTATTATATCTTCGAATAATTCTTGAGATTAGTCAAGAGGCTTGTAATGCGGTGAAACGTGAGAAGTGAAGGGTGAATATTATTTAAGTTGACTGTTCAGGATTCGTTATATATCTAATCTTAACAGAAAGTGTTGTGCCGACATTTTTAAAAAAATAAGAAAATTACGGGAGAATTTTTATGAATAAAATCCTGATTGAAAAATACCGCGACTTTTTAAAAGATTCGATCCGAATGAAGATTGACTTTTCAAAAACGGATCAAAGCTTGGGGGTAAAACCGCCGCCTATTGAAAAACCGCATGACCCGGATAAAAAACATATTGATCTTATTCTGGATGCGGGTTGGGGAAAAAGTATTAAACTTGATCTTGTTACAGCAATCAAAAACAGGAAAAGTCACAGGAGCTTCAAGGATGAAAGTTTAACCCTTAATGAACTTTCATTTCTTTTATGGGCCACCCAGGGGATTAAAGAGGTCCTTAATTCTGCAGCTGCTTTCCGGGTAGTTCCGTCAGCCGGGTGCAGACATGCCCTTGAAACATACCTTGTCATTCAAAATATTGAAGGCCTTAAGCCGGGCGTTTATCGTTATCTACCCCTTGAACATCAGCTTTTATTTGAATTTGCTGAAGAAGGTCTTTCGGAAAAGATATCATCGGCGGCATTAAATCAGGTCTTTATTGGAAAGGCCCCGGTGGTTTTTGTCTGGACCGCCGTTCCCTACCGCATGGAATGGCGGTATGATCTAGCCGCGCACAAGGTGATTGCGATTGATGCGGGGCATGTTTGCCAGAACCTCTATCTGGCTGTAAATGCTGTTGGCGCCGGGACCTGTGCAATAGCAGCATATGATCAGCGGTTTATGGATAGCCTGTTAAGAGTTGACGGTGAGGAGGAATTTACGGTTTATCTGGCGCCGGTGGGAAAGCTTAGTAATTGATGATAAACGTGTCAATGAAGAGTTTGAAAGCTATTTCTTCAAGTTCCTGCATTTTATTAAACTGAATGCCTATGTTGTAACTGTTTTGTTCCTCTTCGCTGTTTTGGTTTTCATCAATCCATCTTACCGTACCCTGTAATACGATGGACGGTTCGTTGTTTTTTGAAAATTTTATAAGGGTTTCAATTTTGCTGTTACACGCATAGGGGCAATCAGAAACAAACATCATCCCGCCATAGCTGATATTGACTGAGACGGCATTGTGGAACTTCTCTTCATTCGGTGTTCTTAGATTTATTGAATAATCAGGCTGTGCAGCAAGGGTATGCCGTTCATGGACGCGCTTTTCAAAAAAGTTTTGATTGTTTTCCAAAACATCACTCCTATGCTTTTTTTTAAAGAATCGTTTTTTTAAATACAACCTTATTTAAAATAATACAAGTCGGGGATATATATCTAATTGTCTTATACCTGTTGGTTATAACATATATAAACGTCTTGTCTAGTTGTCTGAAATTTAATGGTTTTTAGGAGGGGATGGTGGGATATATTCTTTAAGCCGGTTTTTTAAAACAGGGCTGTTAAATCCTTTATTTAAGGAAGGATAAAAAATGCTATTTAAGATCAAGCTGTATCGGACAGTGGTCTGAGCCTAAAATATCTTTTAAAATAACCGCATTTTTTACCCGGTCTCTGCTTTTTTCATCTATGCAGAAATAATCAATGCGCCAGCCGATATCCTTTGCCCGGGCAGTAAAGCGGTAGCTCCACCAAGTGTACTGTCCGCCGTCCGGATTAAACATGCGGAAGGTATCCACAAAACCGGAACTTATTAGAGCATCCATGCTTTTACGTTCTTCCGGAGTAAATCCCGCATTCTTTATATTGTTTTTCGGATTTTTCAGGTCTATTTCTTTGTGTGCCACATTGAAATCACCGCACATCACAACCGATTTTTTCGCAGCTAGTTTTTTTGCATATTTCTGCATGGCTTTGTTAAAGGAAAGTTTGTAATCCAGACGTTTAAGTCCATCTCCTGCGTTAGGGTAATAGATGTTTATAAGATAAAAGTCATCATATTCCAGGGTTAAGACACGGCCTTCACAGTCGAATTCTTTTATTCCCATTCCGTATGATATTTTAATTGGCGTAATGCGGGTATATACTCCCACACTTGAGTATCCCTTTCGCTCGGCAGAATGCCAGTAGGATTTGTAGCCGTCAATGTTATGAAGCTGATCGCTTAACTGATCCGGCTGAGCTTTGGTCTCCTGAATAGAAAAGATGTCTGCATCAAGTTCTTTAACAAGTTTTACAAAGCCTTTTTTTTCTACTGCACGAATTCCGTTAACGTTCCAGCAGATGAGTTTTTTGATATTTTTTTTAGCTGTCATAACAGATTATTCCCCTGTGAGTTTGGCTTTTTGAAGATAGTGCCGGTGGTACGGACATTTCTTTTGCACTTGAATATGCACCATAGGGGCATGCTTAAGCTGCCCGCTTTCGTGGTGGCTGTTAATTTAACAGAAGATAAACAAAAAGCAAATCATATTAAACTTGCATATCCGGTCAAAAAAAAGACGGAAATCATGAGTGCGCCAGGAAAAGCTGTCTGATTATTTAAAAAACAGCATGAAACGGTTTTCCCTGATGAAATATTAATTGACATAAAATATGAATTTTCATATACTTATCCACTTTCGAGCGCTAAACTTAAGGTGTCAGGCCAGCGGCTGAAAACAGATTAATTGAAGTGAACAGTATTTACAAAGGGGAAAACTTGAATATCAGCAACGATGAAAAAATAGCTCTCTTGAAAAAGATGATCCTGATCAGACTTTTTGAAGAGAAAACAGAATCCCTTTTTTATGAGAAACTTATCCCGGGTTTTGTGCATTTGTCCATTGGTCAGGAAGCATCAACTGTGGGTAGCTGTGCTTCCCTTAGGACTGATGATTATATTATCTCAACCCATCGCGGTCATGCTCATATTCTTGCAAAGGGTGCAGAACCTAAATATATGTTTGCGGAATGTTTTGGAAGGACAACGGGGTATTGTAAAGGCAAAGGCGGTTCAATGCACATTGCCGATTTTTCCAAGGGGATTTTGGGCGCTAATGGTGTTGTGGGCGGTGGTTTTCCGATCATGGTGGGTGCGGGTCTGTCAATTAAACTGAGAAAAACCGATCAGGTGGGGATGGTCTTTTTTGGTGATGGCGCTTCTAACCGGGGAACGTTTCACGAAGCAGTGAATATGGCAGCTGTTTTTAATCTCCCCATTGTGTATGTGTGTGAAAATAACCGCTGGGCTTCAACATCTCCTGCTGAAAAAATGGTTGCCGGCGGGTCGATTGCCGGCAGAGCAAGATCCTATGGTATTCCGGGCTATAGCGTTGACGGCAGTAAGGTCCTTGATGTTATGGATGCCGTAACCGAGGCTATTGAACGCGCTCGCAGCGGAAAAGGGCCGACTATTGTCGAGACAGAGACCTACCGTTACAAGGGACATTTTGAGGGCGATCGTCAGAAGTACCGTACCCAGGACGAGATACATAATTATCGAATAACACGTGATCCAATTGACCGTTTTGAAACATTACTGGTTGATGAAGGGGTTTTGACAAAAGAATCAGCAGCCGCTATCTGGGAGGAGACAAAGGTCTTTATCGAAGAAGCTGCTCAGTTTGGACTTGATTCACCTTTTCCTGAACCCGAAGATGCTTTGAATGATCTGTTTGTCAACCCATAAGGAGAAAAGTTGAATGGCTGTTAGAGAGCTTTCCTGTTCCTTGGCTATGGCGGAAGCGCTGAAAGAAGAGATGGAACGGGATGAGACCATTTTTATTCTGGGAGAAGACCTTAATACGCACGGAGGTATCTTTGGACAGTTTCGCGGACTGCCAAAATTATTCCCAGAACGCATAATTGATACACCCATCTCTGAGACCAGTATTGTGGGAGCAGGTGTCGGCGCTGCGTTGACCGGCATGCGTCCCATAATCGATATGCATTTCGCTGATTTTGTGACCACAGCCATGGATGAGATCGTTAACCAGATGGCCAAGATACGCTATATGTTCGGCGGGCAGGCCAGTCTTCCCCTTGTACTCTGGGCACCTGACGGCGGCGGTATTAATGCCGCCGCTCAGCATTCCCAGTGTCTTGAAAGCTGGATGGTTCATGTGCCGGGTCTTAAGGTTGTTGTTCCCTTTGAGCCCGCAGATGTCAAGGGTCTTTTAATCGCGGCTATTCGCGATCCTGACCCGGTTATCTTTTTTCAGCACAAACGCCTGTTTAATTGGACCGGTCCGGTGACTGAAGACCAGGGGATTATCCCTCTGGGTAAAGGGATTGTCAGACGGCCCGGTACGGATGTCACTTTAATTACCTATTCCCGCATGACCTATGAATGCATGGAAGCAGCCAGAGAACTGGCGAAAAAAGGTGTTCAGGCAGAGGTCATTGATCTTCGCACGTTGAGTCCCCTTGATTTTGACCTTATTGTAGAGTCCATCAAAAAGACCCGCCATGCCGTGGTGGTCCATGAGGCTTGCCGTACCGGTGGCTTCGGATCAGAACTGTCCGCGCGTGTCAGTGAGGAGCTGTTTGATCATCTGGATGGTCCGGTAGTAAGAGTGGCTGCCAAAGATGTTCCCATGCCCTTTAGCCCGGTGATGGAAAAATTCGTACTGCCCCAGATAACAGATATCTTTGCTGCGGTGGATACCGTGCTTAAAAGATAAGTAAACGAATCGCTATTACTTTATTGTGAATGGTTAATGGCTGAACCTTTTGGTTTAGCCATTTTTGCTTTCAAGGATGCAGCCTGGCTTGCCGGTCTTTTTTTATGTTTTGAAATAAATGCGGAAGTGCCTTGAGGGTTGCTTTTGGCAGGGGGTAATCCTCTATCTGTTTAAAGTTGATCCAGTTAAAAGCATCCGGACCGTCAAGTCTGATACGTCCTTTGATATAATCACATACAAAAACATCCATGATGATCTTAAAATGAGTGTAGGCATGTTTTACGGTTGTTAACTTCTCTGTTACTTTAACCTCCAGGCTTATCTCTTCCTTTATTTCTCGTATGCAGGCAGCCTCAGGTGTTTCACCTTTCTGGATTTTACCGCCGGGAAATTCCCACAGTCCGCCCAGTAACCCCTCGGGCTTTCTGCGGGTGATCAGAAATTGGCCTTTTTTAAATACCACACCGGCAGCGATATGATAAGTGGGTACTTTTGCGGTCTTTACCCGTTTGGGGAAATTGCCCGTCTGTTTTTTATTGTGCGCTTTGCAGAATTTCTGAAGCGGACAATTTGTGCAATCCGGATTTTTGGGGCGGCAGATGAGAGCACCCAGTTCCATCATGGCCTGGTTAAACAGGTGAGGCTTTTGGCGGGCCAAAAGAAGGTCTGCAGCTCCTGAAAAAGTATTATGATTTTTGGAATCATTCACCGGCTTATCGATGAGCAGCAGTCGGGCCAGTACTCGTTTCACATTACCGTCAACCACAGCCAACGGTTTTTTAAACGCAATGCTTAAGACAGCGGCACAGATATAGTCGCCGACACCAGGCAGGCCGCGGAAACCCTCTTCACTTTCCGGCACGCGGCCCTGATGTTTATCTAACACAACAGCCGCTGCTTTTTTCAGGTTTCTGGCCCGGGCATAATAGCCCAGCCCTTCCCAAGCTTTTAAAACATTGTTTAAGTCTGCATTTGCCAGGGCTTTTAAATTCGGGAAAAGTTTTAAGAACCGGTTATAGTACGGGATGACCGTGTTTACCTGTGTCTGCTGGAGCATCACCTCGGATATCCAGATCCGGTATGGATCAGCGGTTCTGCGCCAGGGAAGGTCTCTCTGGTCAAGATTATACCACTGAAGCAGTTTCCGGCGCAGCCGGGGCAGCATCTTTTTGTCTAAATTAAAATTGAGACCACTATTTTTCAAAACAAAATTTCCTTTGCTGAGTGATTCATCGTCCCATACAACAAGTGAAGTATAGAGTAAACTGCTGTTATGGTCAAATTACGGGAAACGGTTTTTCAATTCAATGGTCCGGGCTGATTTAGGGAAGGGCATCTTAACCTTCTGCGTAAACAATGTTTTCGAAGAGGGTTTATTTATCCTAAACTGAGCGATTGTCACCCAGCCAAAAAAAATGCCGGGGGTTTTCCAAA
>CAYLYF010000002.1:0-78633 GCA_964387595.1 uncultured Thermodesulfobacteriota bacterium
GAGGTGGTTAGAATAAATCTCCTAACTACCTCAATTTTCTTTATTAATTTGATGAGGCGCCGGGGGTTCGAACCCCGGACCTACTGATTAAAAGTCAGTTGCTCTACCAACTGAGCTAGCGCCTCTCAATGTTCCTGATATTAAACAAAAATTATAACAAAAATAAAAATTTAATACAATTATAAATTTAAAAAAGGGTTTTAATTATAAGTTAAAAGGGTCTTTTATTGTTATTATCTGTTTGCGACGGGTTCCTACGGATATCATTATTATTGGGACATCTGTTTTTTCTTCGATATAGCTGATATATCTTTTTGCATTTTCGGGCAGGTCATCATATTTTATCACACTGCTTAGATCTTCCTGCCATCCATCAACTTCTTCATAAATGGGGGTGCATTTTTCAAGTATTGTAAAATCAGAGGGAAAACCAGGCAGAGTTTCACCCTTATATGAATATCCGGTACAAACTTTTAATTTTTCAAGGCCGCTTAACACATCCATTTTTGTCAGACAGATATGCGTGGTGCTGTTTATCTGAGCAGAATGTTTTATGACTGACAGGTCAAGCCAGCCGCAGCGCCTGGGGCGGCCGGTTGTTGCACCGTATTCTCCGCCTTTATCTCTTAGAAAAGTTCCGGTTTCATCTTCAAGCTCAGTAGGGAAGGGGCCTGCTCCGACCCGGGTTGTATATGCTTTGGATATTCCAAGAATCGTATCAAGGTTTTTAGGGCCGATTCCGCTGCCGAGAGAAGCCTGAGCTGCAGCCGTATTTGATGAAGTTACAAACGGATAGGTCCCGTGATCTACGTCCAGCATGGATCCCTGTGCACCTTCAAAAAGTATTTTATTTTTAGCTTTAAGTGAATTAAAAAGGTAAAGTGATGTGTTCGCAACATATTTTCGTATTTTGTCTCTAAGGGCAGTATATTTGTTGAAGATCTCATCGACATCAAAGGGCTTTTCTTTCAGGTAATTTTCAAGGTAGTAGTTTTTTTCTTTTAAATTGTCCACTAGTTTTTGTCTGAAGACTTCATCATTAAATATGTCAATTACTCTTATACCGTTTCTGGATACCTTGTCTTCATAGGCAGGGCCTATTCCTCTTCCAGTCGTCCCGATTTTATTTTTACCTTTTAGCTTTTCGCGGGCGATATCAATACTCTTGTGATACGGCATTATAATATGAGCATTTTCACTGAGCATCAGTGCTGAATCGTCTGGGAAATACCCCTGTGATTTAACCTCATTGACCTCGTCTATGAATGTTTCGATGTCTATTACCACACCGTTGCCGATTACGCATTTTTTATCATCGTGGAGTATGCCGGATGGAACCTGATGCAGTATTGTCTGTTTTTCGCCAACCACAACAGTATGACCGGCGTTGGGCCCGCCTTGAAAGCGCACTACAATATCAGATTGGTTTGACAGGATATCAACAATTTTACCTTTACCCTCATCACCCCACTGTGTTCCGACTATTACGACGTTTGGCATAGCTTTATTACCTCGGATTTTAATATGAATTTTGGAGTCTTTTAAGCAGTGTCTTATTCTGGAGTTGATGTTTTATTGTGAGCTTATTGAACTTCTAACTTTGTATTTTAAGTGCTGTATTGTTGTTTTGGGGTTTTGGAATGGTTTTGCTGATGGTGGCGAGGCACAGAATCGAACTGTGGACACGGGGATTTTCAGTCCCCTGCTCTACCGACTGAGCTACCTCGCCACCGTCAGTGACACAGCAAATAAATTTATGCTACTATGCTAAATAAGTCAAGATATTTCTTTATAATATACCTATAATAAAGTGAGCAACCTGATGATTTTTTATAATAATAACAGCTATAATTGTTCTTGTAACTAAAGGTTAATAATGTTAATAGTTCAGAATAAGAGCATTACTCATTTGGATTATTTATCATGAAAAATCAAATAAATAAATCACTGTTACTGATGATTTTGTCAGTTTTGTTAATCTTCGCATCAAATATTTCTGCTAACCGTAAATCCATTGATGTAATAAGGATCAATGATCCTATTACACCGGTAATATCGGAGTATGTTATTAGCAGTATTAATGCGGCAGAAAAAAAGTCCGCGGAATGTATCGTTATAGAAATGGATACCCCCGGCGGGCTTGATCTTGCCATGCGTGATATTGTTAAAAAAATAATATCTTCAACTGTTCCTGTGGTGGTCTATGTTTCTCCCGGCGGCGCAAGGGCTGCCTCAGCCGGTGCAATAATTACACTTGCTGCACATATTGCTGCTATGGCACCGGGCACAAACATTGGTGCTGCTCATCCGGTGAATATGGGCGGAGAAAAGATGGATGAAACAATGTTAAGTAAGGTTGAAAATGATGCAGCCGCGTATGCTGAAAGCATAGCAGAAAAGAGAAACAGGAATAAAGAATGGGCAGTAAAAGCAGTCAGGGAAAGTGTTTCAATCAGTGAGTCTGAGGCATTAAGGATCAATGTTATTAATATTATTTCTCCGGACGTTGAATCACTTATCAAAGATATTAACGCTATGAAGGTAGATTTAAATGGTAAAGAAGTAATTCTTGATACAAAAGATGTTAGTATCGAATATCAGAAAATGGGACTTAGAGAAAACATTCTTAAGGCTCTTGCTAATCCGAATATTGCATATATCCTTTTTCTTATCGGCCTTGCCGGTCTATATTTTGAATTATCAAATCCGGGCGTAGTTTTTCCGGGGGTGATAGGAGCACTCTCTATTATTGTTGCGTTTTATTCAATGCAGTCTCTTTCTGCGAATTATGCGGGAGCCCTTTTGATAATCCTTTCTGCGGTGTTTTTTATAATTGAGTTAAAGGTAACCAGTTATGGGCTGTTAACCCTCGGGGGTATTATCTCTATGACCCTGGGTTCATTAATGCTTTTTGATTCTTCTGTGCCTTATTTAAGATTGTCATACAGTCTTATCTTTACAGCGGTCGGTTTAATGTCTTCGTTTTTTATTATAATTGTTTTTCTGGTGATAAGATCACAGGCAAGAAAACCGGTAACCGGTAATGAAGGACTGATTAATATGATGGGTGAGGCATCTACGGATATATTTGAAACCGGTAAGGTTTTTGTTCATGGGGAGTACTGGAATGCAAGAAGCATCGCTCAAATTAATAAAGGTGACAGGATAAAAGTGGTACAAGTCAATAGTATGCTTTTAACCGTTGAAAAATATTATGTGTAAATAAAAAACTTAAAATTTAAGGAGGCGTTATGACCTGGTTATTTGTAGCTATATTTATTGCATATCTGTTATGGAGTGTTTTTAAGATATTAAATGAATACGAACGCGGGGTAATTTTCAGACTTGGCCGATTGGTTGGAACCAGAGGTCCGGGCTTGATTCTTCTTATCCCCGGTATTGAAAAGATGGTAAAAGTAAGCCTAAGGCTGGTAACACTGGATGTGCCGCCCCAGGACATTATTACCAAAGATAATGTATCGGTTAAGGTTAATGCGGTTGTTTATTTCAGGGTAATGAACCCCGACAATGCAATTATTGAGGTGGAGGATTATCTGTATGCGACTTCCCAGCTTGCCCAGACAACCATGCGGAGTGTATGCGGTGAGGCAGAACTTGACGATCTCCTGGCGGAAAGGGAAAAGCTGAACCTGAAGCTTCAGGAGATACTTGATAAACAGACGGACTCCTGGGGAATAAAAGTCACTAATGTTGAGATCAAGCATATTGATCTTCCAGATGAGATGAAAAGGGCCATGGCAAAACAGGCTGAAGCAGAGCGCGAAAGACGTGCGAAGGTTATCCATGCTGAGGGTGAGTTTCAGGCATCTGCCAAGTTAGCTGAAGCAGCAGAAGTAATGTCTAATCCTATTGCGCTTCAGTTAAGATATCTTCAGACCTTAACGGAAGTTGCTGTTGAAAAAAATTCTACGACGATTTTTCCGCTGCCAATTGATCTTTTGAAGCCTTTTCTGGAGGTTAAGAAAAAACTGGAACAGGGGGATTCAAAGGAATAAAATTTATCAGAATTCAGTATTTCTTGGAATAACAACAATGCCTGAATCTGACAGGGTAAATAACCTGGCGTCATTTTTACTGTTGTAGCCGATCACGGTTCCATCCGGAATGACAGCTTCCTTATCAATAATAGCATTTCTGATCCTGCAGTTTTTACCGACTTTAATACTATCCAGAAGGATCGAGCTTTCAATGGACGAATACTCTCCCGCAGAAACCTGCGGTGAGAGTATAGAGTCTTTTACATTTGCTTTGTTTAACGAACATCCTCTGGATATTATCGAATTTACAACAGCACCGTACTGAACATCATCTTTTATACCCATGCCAGTTATCCTTGCAGGCGGTGCCTGTTCTTCGGTTGTATAGTAGGGCCAGCTGCTGTCTAAAAGGGACGCGGATTTTTTGCTGTTAAGAAGGTCCATGTTCGCTTCATAGTAGGCATCAAGGGTCCCGACGTCCCGCCAGTAATCTGATCTGTTCTTTGCTTTGCTGTTAAAAGAATATGAATAAACTTTGTCCGTTTTAAGCATTGCAGGAATAATATTTTTACCAAAGTCGTGGTTTGTCTCTGGTTTCTTTGTGTTTTCAATAAGTCTTTTTACCAGAATATCCGTATTAAACAGGTAGATACCCATGTTGATCAGAATGGAATCAGGTTTTCCGCTAATTGTTTTAGGTTTTGCCGGTTTTTCCTGAAAACCGGTTATCCTTCCATTTTTATTGGTTTCAACTATTCCAAATTCACGGGAATAGCTTTTGTCAAATTCCATGGTAGATATAGTCAAATCGGCTTTTTTCTTCAGATGCTGACTGATCAGTTCTCTGTAATCCATTTTGTATATATGATCGCCGGAAAGGATAAGGACCAGGTCGGGTTTTTCCTCCTGGATGGTATAAAAGTTCTGATAGATAGCATCTGCCGTTCCTTTATACCAGTTTTGATTGATCCGCTGCTGCGCATGGATAAGATAAACATATTCTCCGACGCGGCTATTAAGGAAGCTCCAGGATCTCTGGATATGTCTGTCGAGAGAAAGGGATTTATATTGTGTTAATAGATAGATCTTTCGAAGTCCTGAATTTATGCAATTGCTGAGCGTAAAATCTATTATACGGAAGTTTCCGCCGAAAGGTACAGCCGGTTTGGCGCGGTCCCGGGTCAGCGGATAAAGCCTTTCACCTTTACCGCCGGCAAGTATCATCGCGAGGACTTTTTTCATGACAATGACTTTTTCTTCAGGAGAACTTCTTTGATAGTGGTTTTCAATTCGTCAAGGTTGTAGGATTTGACAACATAAGCATCTGCTGCCCAGCTCATGAAATCATCTTTATAGTTGGAGTAAGCGCTGTTTATAATAATAGGGATATTTTTATTGATATCTATTATGTTTCCAATCGCTTCCAGTCCATCCATTTTGGGCATACGGATATCCAGAACAATCAGGTCCGGAGATTCGTTTTTAACTTTTTCAAGGCATTCTTTCCCGTTTTGTGCCAGAACAGTCGTGTAGCCCTCATCCTGTAATTCCTGATCATACAGAAGAAGGATGTTTTCTTCATCATCTACAATTAATATTTTCTCTTTTGCCATTACAAGATGTTTTTTCAAGGTAAGTTTATTTGTTTGATGTTTATGATATATCATATATACCACGAATTTCAAAATGCAATAATAATATATTTAATTTTTGAATAAAGAATAGAATATATTTTTACAAAAAGCGGATTGCTTAAAATATAAGGAAAATACAATAAATTATGGAGCTGGAATTGCAGAAAAAGGAAGAACTAAGGTGTGAACAGGAATGGTAAGCTTGAAAAGATCGTCTGGAAAAGAATTAAATTCCTGCGAACTAAAGTCAATTAACAACCTGCAATTATTTGCAGGTAAAAAGAGTTCAATAAAAGAAGGTAATAATTTGTTACTGAACTGTTTAAAAGAAGAATATTTTATTTCCATTTGCGGTGAACCGTCTTTATAAGAAATATATTTTATGATCTTATTAATATTCTTATCAACCCAAACTTCTTCTGATAGTGATTTTTTGATAATTTTAAAAATTAAATGATCATTTTTCTCAGTTAGGGTTATCTTGGATTTTCTTAAAGAAAAAGCCGGCGGTCTGCAGGCAATCATGTTGATAAGCTCTGATATTTCAATCGGCATCCCGATAATGCGCGATATATTTTCCGGGCTTGCTTTGTCAAAGTATATTTTATTTTCAGAAGGAATATACATCTGAAGGTTGTTTTTATCTGTAACCAAAAGAAGATATGGCTGATTAAAAAAATTGAGCATTTCGACATGAAGTGAAGAGGAGCTTTTGACAAAGAAGATCGTTTTAGCGGTAAAGTTTTTACCCGGGGAACTGATTTTTATTTTTGCTTTACCGGAAAAATAATGACCCTCTTTTGAAGTCTTTAATATTTCGGTCAGATATTCCCTGCTGTCTGTGATCTGCAGCGGCAGAGTTGCGCTTTTATTTTTTCCGCCGCAGCCCGGGCTTAATAAAACAGACACTATTAAAATTATTTTAAAAATTGTATTTTTGAGCATTTTAATCTTTTAATTTTGCCCTGATGTTTTTTAGTTTTAAAGCAACTGATTTTTTAGAAGGGTCAAGCTTCAGTGACTTTGTATACATCTCCGCAGCTTTATTTTTGCAGCACGCAGCCAGATATACATCTCCAAGATGTTCTGAAATGATCGGATCTGAAGGAACAAGTTCAACTGCTTTTTTTAATGTTTTTATTGCTTTTTTTAATTTTCCTTTTTTAAAATAGACCCATCCCAGGCTGTCAGTGATATATCCATCACCCGGTTTTAATTTAAGAGCTTTTTTTATCATTTTTTCTGCCTGGTCAAGTTTTACGCCTTTGTCTGCAAAAGTATATCCGATATAGTTAAGTGCATCGGCATTGTCCCGGTTGATCTCCAGTACCGACTTCATCGTTTTTATGCTTTCTTTGAACATGGATGCTTTTTCATACATGACGCCAAGGAAAAAAAGGGTGTCTTCATTTTCGGGTTCTATTTTGATTGCCTGTTTTAGGTATTTGATACCTTCGACAAAATTTTCTTCTTTTTCATAAATAGAAGCAATGAACCGGTATAATTTCAGGTCATTTTTTTTAATAGAAATAGCCTTTTTGATGATATTTATGGATTCTTCTTTTTTGCCGTTTTTGTTTTTAATGTAGGATATATGCATCTGTGCTTCGGAAAAAAGATCAGAGTCCGGGCTTATGCTTTTGAAAGAGAATATGGCCGGTTCATCTCTGCTAAGGGTCTCATTAAGGGTGCCGAGATAATAATGCGCATAATAATTTTCATTATTTAACTGTATGGCATTATTAAATTGTTTAGTGGCGTTATCAAAGTCCCGCCTGTCATAATATATGAGTCCTAATTTTAAGGAGATATCCTCTTCCAGGTCAGGTCTGTTGTTTTTTAAATAGGTATAATGAAAAATTGCATCAGTAAGTTTGTTTGTTTTTACATATAAATAAGCGAGTTTGTTTCGGGAAGCCGCACTGTCCGGATTGACGATCAAAAGATCTTTGTATGCACAAATTGCTTTTTTAAAATCATTAAGCTTTTCAAAAAGCTGTGCCAATTTGATATATGCAAGGTCAAGGCCGGGTTTTTTTAGTATTGCTTTACGATAGCATTTGATCGCGGATCTGTTTTTGCCGGTTTTTTCATAAATGTTCGCAAGATATAGAAGAGCTGTTGCCGGATTGTCTTCTCTTTTTAAAACCTTATGAATTGTTTTTTTTGCATTCCTGTAATCTTCCAGTTCAGAATATAAAACAGTGAGAGTGAAATAAATATTGTTATCCTCCGGCGTCAGCGCAAGCAGTTTTTTATATTCATCAATTGCCGATTCATACTGATCATTTGTGGTGTACAATCTTGCCATCAGGATGTGTGCATCCGCGTTTAAGGGGTCAATATTAACGACCCTTATGCATGCGTTAATTGCTTTTCCGTATTTATTTTGGTATGCGTAAAGCTGTGCCAGCTGTATCAGGATATACACAGATTGCGTATCGATTTTAAGTGCTGCTTCAAATTCTGATGTTGCGCAGTTAATATCATTTATGGTTAGGCAGGACTGTGCTTTTAAGGTGTGATAATAAAGGTCTGAAGAAGGAAGCTCTGATATTTTGATTTTATCAGAGTTGACCGTACTTGAGACCCTTGTATTTTTAGCCGGAGCTGAACAGGAATAACAAAACAGGATAAGACAAAATAAAACATATAAAATTTTATTATTTACGGATGACATTTTGAATATTGAATTATTAATTATTTTTAAATTCTTTTGATACCACACATCTGAAGCCGATTGAAGGACTTCTGTATTCAGGTACATTTTTGCCTCTGAAAGCGCATTTTAGGTACTTTATATCACTCATCCATGACCCGCCTCTAAAAGCCTTATAAGTTCCATTATCAGGCCCGGCAGGATCTTTCTCCGGGGAGTTTTTGTAATACTGATCAGAGTACCAGTCCTGACACCATTCCCATACATTTCCGGACATATCGTTTAGTCCGTATCCGTTTGGCGGATATGAACCCGCGGGATAAAGTTTTTTGCCGCGAACATAGCCTTTGTTGAAACTGGCCTGGTTAAATTTAAGCTTATCACCTGAAGGATAATTTTTATTTATCAGTCCGCCTCTGGATGCTTTCTCCCACTCTGCTTCAGTTGGCAGTCTTTTTTTTGCCCATTTTGCATATTTACATGCATCATTCCAGCTTACAAGGACAACAGGGAACTCAGCCGCATTGGCCGGATATGTATTATTATCCCAATTAAAATCATCGGCCCATTTCTTATTTTTTATACAGGGAGCAGGATGTCCGGTTTCAGATATGAATTTCTTATACTGGCGATTTGTAACTTCAAATTTGTCGATATAGTAGGCACTTAAATAAACACTATGCAGGGGCATTTCATCCGGTTTTTCATCTGTTTTATTATCAATACCCATTTGAAAGGGTCCCTCAGGTACAAGGATCATCTCAGTTTTTGATAAAAATTGTAAAGAATTATCCTCTTTTGACTCTTGTGCTGAATTATTGCATCCATAATACAGAAGGATCATTATGATTAAATAAGCTGTTTTGAGTATTTTTTGTATTTGAATCATTTATTTACCTGGGGAGATTAGTTAAAGTATTTTTCAGGAATCAAACTGCTGCTTTATCTTAGAGACGACAGCTGTTTGATTAAATGAAGATAGTCTGGTTTTTATTGCAAGATTGTTCCAAGTCTTTAATTTTTGTTTAATAATAAAACATTTTAGTGCTAACTTAAAGATATATATTAAATGCTTTTATAAAAAAATTTGCAATCATAATAAGTTTTCGGCCACAAATCGCACTAAAAAAAAGTGCGATTATTGTTGTTTTATTATTGGATGTTTTAAAATATTTTGTTTTATTATTGGATATTTTATGTATAATACTAAAATATTAATAGGCTTTGATGATTTATGTTATGCAGATAACTTGGAAAATTTTTAGAACCGCTTTTCCTTTGACTTTAAAAAAAGCTCTGATCATAAATATTATAATGTGAAATTACATTGTATGAAACATTTTAAACATTTGAAAATATAATGATTAAAAAGAACCAGGTAACATTAATAATACAGCCTGACTGGCAAAACAAAAGAGGGAATGTTCCTACGGTAAGGAAACTCATATTTCCTAAAAGAGTTTTCTATTCTTTCTCTTTTTTGATTTTTCTATTTATTGTTCTGGGTGCAGCAGGAGGCTGGACAATACGTAATAATCTGATCATTAAATCAAAAATAAAGAAAACAGAAACTGAAATCAATTCCAGACAATCACTTTATAATCAGGTTTCTGAGATCAGAAAAGAAGTAAGAATAATTAGAGATTTTCTGGGAAAAGGAACTTATAATGAGAGTAAGGAAAGTAAAGAACAGATGGGAATGGGCGGTTCTGATCCCGATGAAAGCCTGGTCCTGACACCGCTTGATATAGAAAAAGAACATGATCGTCTGAACTGTCAGAAAATGAACAAGCCTTTACATTCGCAGGTCATCTTCCTCAAAAATAATATTCTTGAGGTCCATACCCTGATTTCAAGCATGACTGAAAAGCTGAGACATAAGCCGACAATCATGCCTGCTGTCGGTAATAGATTATGGATCTCCTCAGGTTTTGGATGGCGAAAAAGTCCTTTTACCGGTCTTAGAAAATTTCATTACGGCCTGGATATTTCCAGCAAGAGGGGAACGCCTATCATTACAACTGCAGATGGCGTGATCGAAAAAACAGGATCAAACAGGTTTATCGGTAATTATGTAACTGTTAAACATGATGAGGTCTATTCCACGTCTTACGGGCATCTGCTTAAGGATGTTGTGGAAAAAGGTCAGGTCGTCAAAAGAGGCGATGTTATCGGTTTAATGGGCTCGACCGGACTTTCAACAGGTAATCATCTTCATTATGTGGTGAATTTTAACGGTACTCGAGTAAATCCCTATGAGTATGTCCTGAATAGAAAAGATTTGAACATCGCTGCTTCAGCAAAATGATCCGGCCTGTACGGCTGTCCCGCCTTATCGCAACAGCACTATTTTTTCCGGCCTTTTTGCCGTGATTTTTTTGATTGTTTGCGTTTGTCCTTTGTCTTCTTTTTTAATCCTTTTTGAACCAGTTTTGGGGCTTTTGAAGGCAGCTGCATGCCGCCGCTGCCCATCATACCGGCGAGGTCAAGTCCGCCGCCGCCGCCCATCCCCGGCAGATTTGAAAGTCCGCCGGAAATTTTACCCAGCAGACCGGTTTTACCCATGTTCTTCATCATATTACGCATCATTTTAAAGCGTTTTAAAAGTTCATTAATATCTTTAACTGTTCGTCCGCTTCCCTTTGATATTCTTTTTTTTCTGCTGTCATTAAGAATGTCAGGGGTGACGCGCTCTTTGGGTGTCATTGAGTTTATGATTGATTCAACCTTTACGATCTCACCTTCTTCGACTGACGCTCCGCCGGTCATTTGCTTGAAAAACGGTATTTTGTCTACCAGGTCCTGAAGCGGCCCCATCTTTTTTATGGCCTGTATCTGCTCAATGAAATCAATAAGCGTAAACTGGCCTTTAAGCATTCGTTTTGCATCTTCTTCGGCCTTTTTTTCGTCGATGACTTCCTCAAAGTCCTTCATCAGGCCAACAACATCACCAAAGCCCAGTATCCTGGACGCGAGTCCCTCCGGCCTGAATTCTTCAAGTCTGTCAAATGATTCACCGGTTCCGATGAATTTGATCGGGGTGCCGGTTACTTCTTTTATAGAAAGCGCGGCGCCACCGCGTGCGTCGCCATCCAGTTTTGTGAGTATAAATCCGGAAATATTCAGTCTTCTGTTAAATTCCTCGGCAGTTTTAACAGCGTCCTGGCCTGTCATCGAGTCACAGACAAGAAAGGTATTGTCCGGAACTGTTTGTGATGCAATGCTTTCGAGTTCGTTCATGAGTTCATTGTCGATCGCAAGTCTGCCGGCAGTATCAAAGATGACAATGTCGCACCCGATTTCTTTCGCATGAACGAGTGCCTGTTTACAAAGGTCCGGAGGGGAAGTGTTCTCTTTTGAATAAACGGGTATGTTTAGAGACTGACCAATTACTTTGAGCTGTTCAACAGCGGCAGGTCTGTAAATATCTGCCGCAACCAGAAGCGGCTTTTTATTTTCTTTGGTTAGATGACTGGCCAGTTTTCCGGCTGTTGTGGTTTTACCGCAGCCCTGGAGTCCCAGAAGCATGATCGATGAAACAGGTCTGGTTTTGTAGTTTATGGTCGTATCAACCGGACCCATCAAGGCTTCGAGCTCTGACTGGCAGATACTTATAAAGTGATCACCGGCAGAGACCTTGATCTTTTTACCATCGTGGGAAACACGGGTGTTAACGGTTTCTCCGAGAGCTTTTTCCTTGACCTGGGCAAGAAATTTTTTGACGATTGACAGATTGACATCAGCTTCAAGCAGTGACAGCCGGATGTCTTTCAGGGAATCATCAATGTTTTCTTCGGTCAGCTCAATTCGGCCTTTTAGCCGGTCCTTAGCTTTATTAAAACCATTCGATAGAACTTCAAGCATGAGTAAGGTGTCGTATTAAAATGTTATTTATTAGATAATTCTTCCGCTACAGCTTTCACAATTGAATCCGGGTCAATTCCTGCGGCTTTAAAAAGCTTTCCGGTAGGGCCTGAAAAACCATACTGTGTAACACCAAGCTTTCTTAAAACAACGGACTGTCTGTTATCAACAAGCCAGTTTGCAATTTTACTTCCCATGCCTGTTTCTGAGATATGGTCTTCGCATGTTATGATCACACCGGTTTTACATGCGGAAAATAATGTTTCGTCATCAAGCTTTTTAGGACAGGACAGGTTTAGAACTTTAGCATTAATTCCTTTTTCTTTTAAAATGTCATGAGCCTGGAGCGCGTGATTAAAGACTGAGCCGCATGAGATGATTGTTGCATCACTGCCTTCACGTATGGTGTCTATTTTTCCATATTCAAATTTGTAATTTTTACCATAAAACGGATTTCCGGAGTCATCAAGGATCGTGGGCAGCTTTGATCTTCCCATTCCCAGAAGAAAATTTCCGTAGGTTCCGGAGATGTAACGAGTTGCACGGTCTGTCTGATTCGGGTCGCCGGGAATAATGATGCCGAAACCCAGAAGGTTTTGAAATAGCGCGATGTAATCAATACACTGATGTGTTTTTCCGTCTTCACCCACATCAAGTCCTATATGGGTACAGGCGAGTTTAAGATTAGAGTGATTTATATCGTTTAAGCGGTGCTGGTTGTAGGTTTCACAAACTCCGAAAACACCGAAATCAGCAAAAAAGGTAAGTATGCCTTCAATGGATAATGCACCGGCAATTGTTGCGGCACTATGTTCCTGTATACCGGTCTGTATCAGGTTGTCCGGGAGAACGGACTGAAATCCGTTTGTTTTTACTGAACTTGCCAAATCGCAGTCAAGAACAGCCATCCTGGGACTATCTGAATTTTGTTTAGTGGCTTCAGCGATGCTTTTTAACGCGCTGCCAAATGCTGACCTGTTGTCGGTTTTATCATCTTTTCCATAGATTATCGGATCGCCGGTTATGATCTCAGGCATAATTTCAATTGGTGCCCGATGAAAATCAAGAGGGATGTCTTTTCCCCTCATTTTTTTGTATTTTTCGAGATCCATTTCAACGGAAAGTTCTTTCACCGCTTTATAAAAATCCTCTTCATTTAAGGGAACACCATGGAACTTCGCAATATTTTCCATGAAAGAGACCCCTTTACCCATTACTGTATCAGCTATAATTGCAGTGGGCGCTTTGTCGTCATTTACGGCTTTGTATAGGCTTTCATATATCTGATTAAAGTCATGACCGTTGATCTCAATAACATTCCATCCATCGGAAATGAAATTTTCTTTAATGTTCTGGGGCATGATATCCTTAATGTTACCGGAGATCTGAAGATGATTGTTGTCGATCAGAACAGTAAGATGGGTAAGCTTGTTTTTTGCAGCAAATTCTCTGGCTTCAGAGATCTGTCCTTTTTGCTGTTCCCCGTCACCCATAACAACAAATGTGTTATAATTTTTCCGGTTTATTTTGGCTGCCATTGCAAAACCGCAGCCAACGGAAAGGCCCTGGCCAAGGTTTCCGGTACCCCATTCAATTCCGGGAACGATCCTTTCAACGTGACCTTCAAAGATACTTCCCGCTCTTCTGAATCCGGATATCGCATCATCAATATTAAAAAATCCGTTTCTGGCAAGGGCAGCGTAAACACCCGGTGAAGTATGGCCGTGACTGGTAACGATTCTGTCTCTGTCCGGATTATTGGGAGTGTCCGGAAAAAGGTTTGCACATTTAAAAAGAGTCAGATACATGTCAATTGAAGACATTGACCCGCCCGGATGCCCGGAAGCGGCAAGGGTGGTCATTGCGAGAATATCAGCTTTGCACTGACTGGAAAGATTTTCCAGCTCTAAAAGTGTGTTTTTATCTAGATCTGAGTTTGTAAAACCATTTTGCTTCATTTTAGCCTCTTTTATTAATTAATTTAGTTATATGTAGCACAGTTGATTTTGATGCGCTCCAACTGTATGACTTTATCACGATTAGAACTTTCCATTATAAATAGGTAAAAAAGAGATGTCAATGATGAATGAGAAAAGAGTGCTAAAAAGCTATTTTTTCCAGAATTCGGGGATGAAAATTATAAGAATGGTGAAAATTTCAAGTCTTCCCAGCAGCATCAGCAATATCAGGACCCATTTGCCGAAATCAGGTATAAACTGATAATTTTCATAAGGGCCGACGCCAGAAAGCCCGGGTCCTATATTTCCAAGAGAAGCCGCTGTTGAAGATACGGCTGTGATAAAATCCAGTCCGCAAAGGGACATGAAAAGTGATCCGAAAATAAACAGTAGAAGATAACAGACAACAAAGACACAGATACTTCTAATTATGGTTGGAGATACTGATTTATCGGCTATTTTTACGGATGTTACGGCATGGGGATGAATCATGGTAATGAATTCACGGTAAACCATCTTAAAAAGAAGCATTATTCTGATGCATTTTATACCGCCTCCGGTGGACCCGGCGCTGCCGCCAATAAACATCAGGATAAACAATAACATTATGCTGAAGGCCGGCCACTGGTCAAAATTTGTGTTGCTGTAGCCTGTTGTGGTCATAATGGATGTTGCCTGAAAGGCTGAGTCTAAAAGCGATTTGGCAAAAGTCTGGCCATTGGCATACAGGCAAAGGGTAATTAATATTGTGGTTATAAAAAGAATAGAGAAATAAGTGAGAAATTCTCTATCTTTAAAAAAGCTCTTAATTTTACCGTTAAAAAGTCTGTAATGAAGAGAAAAATTAATTCCGGCTGCAAACATGAAGATTATACAGACGATCTCAAGACCCGGATTATTAAACGACTCAAGACTTTTGTTCTTTGTTGAGAAACCGCCGGTTGCCATTGTGGTAAATGAATGACAGACTGCGTTAAAAAAATCCATGCCGAAAAACATTAACAGCATTACCTGACTAATAGAAAGAAAGATGTAAATTTTCCATAAAGACCGGGCTGTTTCGGCAATTCGGGGGGTCAATTTTTCAAGAACCGGGCCAGGGACCTCGGCTTTATACAGCTGCATGCCCCCGATTCCAAGCAGCGGAAGTATCGCAATTGAAAACAGGATAATACCCATTCCGCCAAGCCACTGGATCATGCTTCTCCAGAACAGAATGGATTTTGGAAGTATTTCAACATCGGTTAAAACCGTTGCTCCGGTTGTTGTAAAGCCTGATACTGTTTCAAAATAGGTGTCAGTAAATGACGAAAATGTTGAATCAAAAATAAAAGGAAGTGAACCGAAGAAGGTCGCAAGAATCCACCCGAGGGCAACGATCAAAAATCCTTCCCGGTGTGATATTTGTTTTTTTAAAGGTTTGAAAAAACCAAGAAGTAATATTCCGGCCAGAATAGTGCTGATAGCAGCCGGAAAAAAAGACGTGTACGTGTCTTCATTGTAAACCAATGCAGTAATGCCGGGTATGGTCATTGTGATGCCGAGAAAAAGAAGCAGCATACCCTGGGTTCGTAGTATCAGTGTGAAAGACATATTTATTCTGATTCTGGTTGTGTTGGAATATATTTGTAATAATTTATGTTTAAACCACGGCTTTAGAGCAGTTTCTTTTTCACTATAGCCTTAAGACAGCTGAACCAACAGTTTAAACAGCTTGAACGGTTTAATCAAATTAAAAATCTCAAATAAAACTGAAAAGCAGTAATGCCAAACCTTTTACATTATTTACCCTTTTTGTTCTTTTTCGTTTTGGCATTCATTGGGCATTTGAACTTTGGTCTTTGGCTTTTAGATTGCACCGTACCTACCGTTATGCCTAAACGTTATGGCTACAATATTTAAGAAAATGCTCTAGCCGTGGATAATTACAAAAAATGAAATCTGAAAGGTGTAGAATAGATATGAATCACTCACTTCTAACTTCTCACTTCTCACTTATTAATTACCAGTATTCAAGTTTAACGGTTAACGCTTTTTCAACTTTTTTTATCGCACTTGAAAGTGCGAAAATAATGACATGATCACCGGGCTGTATAACGCTGTCTCCACTGGGTATAATCAGTTTATCTTCTCTTAATATCGAGGCTATAATTGCATCTTTGGGAAATTTCACTTTAGAAAGAGGCTTATTTACAATGTCTGAAGTCTCCAGAGCAACGGCCTCAATCGCCTCTGCTTTTTTGTCATGGAATGTTGTGGCTGAAAGTACTTTGCCTTTGCGAATAAAATGCAGTATTCGGTTGATCGCACAAAGGTTTGGATTTACAACCAGATCAACACCGAGCTTTGAAACAAACTGTGTATATGAGATATTATAGATGAGAGATATGACTTTTTTCGCACCTTTCTGTTTTGCAAGCAAAGATAACAGTATATTGTCTTCCTCATCTTCTGTGACAGCTATAAAAATATCAGTGTTTTCAATCTGCTCTTCATCAAAAAGTTTTTCCATGTCACCGTCATGATGAAGAACCAGTGTCTTATCAAGCTCCTCAACTATTTTAAGTGATTTTGCTTCATCAGCCTCTATCAGTTTTGTTGATATGTTCAGTTTCTCAAATTCTTTTGCCAGAGGAACATCAATATTTCCACCGCCGACAATCATTGCTCTTTTTACCGGGTTGTACTCTTTTCCAAAAAAAGTAAGCAGGGAATTTATGCTGTCATTGGTTGTGATCGCGTAAATGATGTTGTTAAAATAAATTTTATCGTAACCTCGGGGAATGATTACCTCGTTGTCACGGTAAATAGAGGCGACCACTAAATCATTTAAACCGCTTTTTTCTCTTAAGTCTTTTAGTTCAATACCATCATAGAAAATCGGGTTTTCAACTTTTAATCCGATAATTTTAATTCTGCCGTTATTGAAATCAACGACATCAATTGCACCGGGTACCTGCAGGAGTTTCATGATTGAAGCGACAGCTTCGTAATCCGGGTTAATTAAATAGTCAACATTCAGGCTGCTGTCATTGAATATCTCCGGATTTTCAATGTACTCAAAATTTCTTACTCTGGCCACTTTTGTAGATGATTTAGTCTGTGATGATGCAACCGCACAGGAAATCAAGTTGACTTCGTCACTGTCGGTAACAGCAATAAGCATGTCTGATTCTTTTATTCCTGCCTGCTGAAGTATTTTTAAGGAACTGCCGGTTCCTTCGATTGCCTGAACATCAAGTGCGTCTCTGATCTTGTTTGTTTTATCTATATCTTTATCTATAACGATTATGTCTTCTTTTTCTAAAGAAAGACTTTGGGCAAGATGATAACCAATGTCACCGGCTCCGATTACGATTATACTCATGATAGTTATCCTGTTGTTTTTTTAAATTTCAGATATTTGATTCTTTTACAATATTATTTAAAAATATTAAAGACTATTTTTATCATATTTTTCATTTAGAATATCAAGCTCTTTTTCTATATCAAGATCAGAATTGTTTTCAGCTTTCATCATAATCTGCATAATCTCAAGCTGAGGTATATGAGAGGTTGTTTTTATCAGAGCTTCGATTCTTTTAATTATTGGACTGTCGAAGGTTTTTGGTCTCATTGTTAACCTGTGTAATCTATAGTTTATAGTGGAATTAAAAGTGATAATTACAGGAAAGGTTTTTTGTGATCTTAGTCAAACAGTGTGAGTACATTATTTGCTTCGTTTGATATGTGTTCATTTATTCTTGCAAGCAGTTTGTGTTTACTGTCTTTTATATATCATTAGGGTTAAGATATCTACTCTTTATCTTTGATCTCTAACCTGTTTATTCAAATTATTGTTAACTTCAAACTTTATAAACAGAGGATTATTTATGGAGGGTCAATCCTTAAGTATTCACGTTTAAAGTAAGCAAGGTTGTTTGCTTTATGGAAAATATAGAAAAAATTATAAAAATTATTTTTATGTTTCGTCAATAAAATCTGTGGGTAACTTTTTAGTATTAACTAGAGAATACAAAATTAAAACAGTGGGTTGTCAATATAAACACCCCGTTTTTTTTTAGCGTTAACTTTTATTAAAGAACCTTATTCAAAAGATGAACGTCAAATATAAAACCTTGAACGTCCAACATTGAACATCGAACTTCCAACGTCGAATGAAAACCTAGCACCTAAAATCAACCAATTTTGTTTGTTTTGTTGTTTTTTTCCATTCACCATTCGATGTTGAACGTTCGATGTTCGATGTTCATTTGTTTTTACGTCCACTGTTCATCTATTTTCAACCCGTCCGTTTGTGCCGTTAAAAGGATCTGTAGTGTAAATTGTTTTTTTACCCGCAGATTCTGTTGAAGAACCATTTTACAAGTATCTAATGTGCTGTGCTTTGTAGGATGCAGGCACATTATAACCTGTAGAGCCGGTAATTACCGGTCTATCGTCTGCTGCTGCTGAAAAGTATTTTGTTATTCTTCAGGGATTTGTTTTTTTAGATGCATATCCTGAAGTACTTTAGAAATAAAGGATGGTTTTTTACCGATAGAATGAAGGTCGTTGTTTATTTCAAGGTCGTTTTCAATATGATAGATTACATTAGCTTCAGTAAACTCAATCGCGCATCTTATGGCATTTTTTATTGTATATGGATTTGATCTGCCGTGTGCGAACATGACCGGCTTTCTTACGCCCAGTAAAGGTGCGCCGCCGACCTCTTCATAATCGAATCTTTTCTTAAATTTTAACAGGGCTTTTTTAGAAAACAGAAGCCCTATTTTTGACTGCAGGGATCTGGTGAGTTCTTCTTTTAAAACTTTTCCAAGTGCACCTGCAACACCTTCTGCTACTTTTAAAACGATATTACCGGTAAAGCCGTCACAGACAACAACATCAACATCACCATTAAAAACATCTTTTCCTTCAACAAAGCCGATATAATTAAGACTGCTCTTCTTTAAAAGCTGGTTTGCCTCTTTAATGGTGTCGGTGCCTTTTGTCTCTTCTTCACCGTTACTCAGGATACCGACAGACGGATTTTCTCTTTTAAGAAAATACTTAGAGTAAACAGATCCCATTATACCGAACTGTACCAGGTTGAATGGTTTGCAAAGATTCGTTGCTCCGGCATCCGTTACGATTGCATGGTCATTTATTGTGGGCATTAAGGTGGCAATCCCGGGCCGGTCTATTCCTTTTATCCTCTTAATAATAAAAAGTGCTGCTGATGCTACAGCTCCTGAGTTGCCGGCGCTGAAGAATGCGTCACCTTTACCGTCATTCAGCAGATTCATGGCAACATTAATTGAAGAGTCTTTCTTCTTTTTCAGTACATCAAGAGGATGATCGTGCATTTCAACAACCTCTGATGCATGAACGATTGATATGGGCAGATCGGCAGTGTCAAATTTATCCATCTCGTTTTTGACAGCATCTTCATTTCCAACAAAGATGATCTCAGAATTATATTCGCGGCAGGCTGCAACAGCACCTTCTACAGCAGAATGCGGTGCAAGGTCGCCTCCCATTGCGTCAACTATGATCTTTGTCGGGTTTCTCATAAAATGTCCGTAAATATTTTAAGAATTAACTTGAGTTCTCTTATTAAAATACAATATCATTTGGCTATTTTCAAGCATACAACTATATATATTTAAAAATTAATGTCAACATATTTAAGAATAAAATATTTTAAATGATATGATAAATCAATGAGTTAAAATTAATTATCTGTTTTTGTGGTTTAACTTTTTATCGTGCTATCGGAAGGTGATTTAACAACCGGTATTAGATTTGAAACGTTACGCAGAAGGATTATGTGATTTTTTTGTTTATCCTTAATGTTTACAGGTAATGAATTATTATACCTGATTGAATTTTAATTCTTAAATTTTGGGTCCAGGGCGTCCTGAAGGCCTTCACCCAGGAGATTGTAACCGAGCACGGTGATTAAAATAGCAAGTCCGGGAAAGAATGACAGCCACCATGCTATTTCGATATTTGCCTTGCCGTCTGTTAATATATTTCCCCAGCTGGGGGTTGGCGGCTGAACCCCGAGTCCTAAAAAGCTTAAGGAACTTTCGAGTAAAACAGCTGCTGCAACACCCAGTACAGCAGAAATAAATACCGGCGCAAGTGCATTCGGCAGAATATGAATAAATATTATTCTGAGATCGGAAGCACCCGATGCTCTGGCGCCAAGGACAAATTCCCGTTCTTTTAATGAGAGGAACTCTGCACGGACAAGACGGGCAACGCCCATCCAGGAGGTGAGACCGATTATCAGCATGATATTAAATATGTTTGGGCCTACAAACGCGATTACGGCAAGAATCAGAAAAAATCCGGGAATGCAGAGCATGATGTCCACAAAACGCATAATAACCATATCAATATATCTGCCGTAATATCCGGCAAGTGCTCCAAGGGTGATCCCAATAATCGTTGATATCCCAACAGAAACAAAACCCACCACAAGAGATATTCTTGCACCCCATATCATCCTGCTGAAAACATCCCGCCCCAGATCGTCTGTACCGAAGAAATGTGCAGCGGAGGGGGGGGCTAATATATTTTTAACATCAATATTTTTATAGTTATGCGGAGATATAACCGGGGCAAAAACCGCAATCATAAATAGCGCTGTGACTATTATAAGTCCTGATAAGGCCAGCCTGTTTTTAATGATTTTTTTAATTAGCTTTTTCATTTTTAAATCAAAATAACTTTAACATCTTATTTAACTCTAATTCTGGGATCAGCAATGGCATAGCACATATCTGCAAGCATGTTTCCAAACATGGTCAGAAGTGATGTAATAAATAAAAGTCCCATGACTACGGGATAGTCCCGGGTCATGATTGCGTGATAAGAAAGCTGTCCCATTCCGGGGATGCCGAATATCTGTTCAAAAATGATTGATCCTCCGATAAGGCCGGGAACGGATAGTCCAAGAAGGGTAATGATCGGAAGTAGTGCGTTTCTTAAGGCATGTTTATAGATCACAGTTTTTTCAGAAAGCCCTTTTGCCCGTGCTGTGGTGATATAGTCGTTTCTAATGGTTTCAAGCATGCTGGATCTCATGTATCTTGACATACCGGCAAGTCCGCCGAATGCTGAGATGAAAAGAGGTAGAATTAAGTGATGTGCTTTATCAAAAAATCTGCCGATAAGGCTAAGTGACTCATAATTTAATGATTTAAGACCTGAGATGGGCAGTAAATCTAAATTTACACCAAACAAAAGCATGAGTAAAAGTGCAAGCCAGAATCCTGGAGTCGCAAACCCGATAAATACGGTTACGGTTGAAATACGGTCAAAAATTGAGTAGGGGCGGGTTGCTGAATATATACCTATGGGGATTGCAATTGTGAGTATGATAAAAATTGACAGCAGATTTATAAGCAGGGTAACTGAAAGCCGTCGGTCAAAAAAAGGTGAATTTGAATCCCAAATTTTTTCAATAACCGGACGCGCGTCTGAAGAAAATGAATTCCCAAAATCAAATTTTACAATCCTTTTCAGCCACAAAAAGTACTGAGTTAAGATCGGTTTATCGAGACCATAATATTTTTCAAGCTTTTGCCGGGCTTCGGGTGTGATCTTAGGGTTCAGGTCGGTCATGATATCTGTTGGTTTACCCGGTGCAAGCTGGATAATAAAAAAGGTGATCAGGGTCACACCGATAAGGGTCGGTATCATTGATAACAGACGTTTTAATATATATAGGAACATAGTTTGTCTTTTTGTTCTCTCACAGATGGCAGAGAACACGGGGGAAAATCGTTAATAGTTAATTTTATTCCACACTCCGAAATCAAAATTCCACATTCTTATCATCTCTCACTTTTCACTTAATCAATGTGTGCTTCTGCATTGATTTGGGTACATACCATTTATGAAGGTTATAGCTTATACCGATCGGTTCCGGTTTGATATTTTTTATTCTCTTATGAACAATGGGGAGTGCATAGGGAACATATAGAAAAATATAGGGGACTTCCTCGGCAATGATTTCCTGAAATTTAAAGTACGCTTTTTTTCGTTCTTCCAGATCAAAGGTCCGCCGCCCTTTTTCAAGCAGTATGTCAATCTCTTTGTTTTTATAAGATATGAAATTAAACTCTTTTTCTGCTGTTTTACTGCTGTGCCAGATGTCATACTGGTCAGGATCAAGGCCGATTCCCCAGCCGAGCAGTACGGCTTCAAAACGCCTGGTATCAATACGTTCGTTTATGAAGGTAGACCATTCGAGTACCAGGATCTTTACCCTGATCCCGATCATCTCAAGCCGCCACTGGATGATCGTTGCGGTTCGCAGACGCTGGGCATTTCCCTGGTTTGTAATAATGGTAAATTCAAAAGCTTTACCGTCTTTGTCAAGGATATTGTCACCGTCTGTGTCTTTCCATCCCGCTTCATTAAGAAGCTGTTTTGCTTTTTTAAAATTGTACGGATATTTTTTAACATCAGGATTATATGCCCAGGTATTGGGAACATATGGACCTGTTGCTTCCAGCCCGAGTCCAAAAAGGATGCCGTCTATTATTTCTTTTTTGTCAATTGCATAAGCAATTGCCTGCCTGACCCGTTTATCCTGAAAAGGGGGGTGCTTAAAATTAAATCCCAGATAAGTGTATCCCCGTGAAGGATATTTGTATTTTTGAAAATTATTTTTAAAATAATCTGAATGGGTCTGTCTGCTGTATTGAAGCGGGGTCAAAGACATCATGTCAATTGAGCCTGTCTGAAGCTCTAAAAACTGGGTTGAGATGTCAGGAATAATTTTGTAGACATAATTATCCAGATACGGCCGGCCTTCAAAATAATTGGGATTTGATCTAAGGATCAATTTCTCACCGGACAGCCATTTTGTTAATTTAAAAGGGCCCAGTCCCAGGGGTTTCCGGGTTAACGGGCTTTTGGTAATATCTTTTCCTTCAAGAAGATGTTTGGGGAGCACGACCATATTCCCCCAGGTTGAAAGTGCCGGCGCAAAAGGTTTCTCATATGTTGCTTTAAAGGTATATTTGTCAATGACTTCCGCCTTTTTCACCTGCATAAAGTCACCGGAATAGGCAGTGGGAGTTTTAGGATCGATTATTGTTTTAAAACCAAAATAGACGTCGTCTGCTGTAAACGGGACGCCGTCTTCCCAGACGATATCTTTTCTTAAATGAAAAATAAGGGTCAGGCCGTCTTTTGAGACTTCCCAGGACTCTGCCAGATCACCGGTCAGCGTCAGGTCTGTATCATATTTTACCAGACCGTTATAAATAAGACCGGAAATATCATGTGATGCACTGTCAGAGGCCAGCATGGGAATGAGGTTTGACGGTTCCCCGATGGATGCAACAACTAAAGCGTCACCGAATTGGCCAATGCTGTTTTGTGAAAGGACAGACAAAGGTGTTGTGCTAAGGATTATTATGATCAGTAATATTTTTTTCATTAGCAATGGCCGTGAAAGGTGAAAGGTGAGAAGTGAAGAGTGAGAAGACAAATATAATTAAATTTCATTTCGTTATTTCTACAGTTTTTTATTCTTTAAATAGTTTCTTAAACCCATAATCAGTGAGCGGACTTCGTTAATATTTTTGATGATATTTCCTGTCGTACAAAATTTCAAACGTTCAGATATGATTAGTTGAGTTTCCAGTTCAGAAAGTGACCCTAATGATATGTTTAAAAAGTATAGAAATTCGCTTCGTCAATAAAATCTGAGGATAACTTTTCAGCACTTATTATAGAATACAAAGTTAAAACAGTTGGTTATCAATATAAACACCCTGTTTTTTTAGCGTTAACTTTTATTAAAGAACCAAATTCAAAAGATGAACGTCCAACATTGAACATCGAACTTCCAACGTCGAATGAAAACCAACCACCTAAAATCAACAGATTTTTTTTGTTTGTTTTGTTGTTTTTTTTCATTCATCATTCGATGTTGAACGTTCGATGTTCGATGTTCATTTGTTTTGACGTCCAATGCCCGTCCTGAGCCTAATCGAAGGGTTCATCTATTTTGCAACCAGTCCGCTTGTGTCTTGCAAAAGATCATTAATAAAGATTACTTTTTTACCCACAGATTTTGTTGAAGACCTAGAAATTCTTTATCCGATCTCCTTCCAGCACCTTCGCTAATATTGCTTGTAATAGATATAGCAGACCTTCATATCTGCGAAGTTAACCCATATTCTTCTTCTTTTGGGAATGATGCTGTTAATTTATATAGTTTCTACCAGAGATACAGATTGCTTCCAAACATCCATTTCCTTGTGATTCATACATTTATGTCTAATAGTCTATACTATTAGAATATCAGAATCTTCACTGATTACCCATCCATTGCAATAATGGATTAGAGCATTTTTATAACGTGTAGCCATATGTTTTAAGTGACGGCTGGTGAAGTTCAATCTAATGTCAAAAGCCAAAGTTCAAATGACAAATGAATGCCAAAAAAGAAAAAGCACAAAAAGGATAAATGAGTTTGGCATTGGTGTTTTTCAGTTTCATTTGACATTTTTAATTTGAACTTAAAATTTCATGTTTATCCGTTAAAACCGTTCAAACGGCAGTCCAACTATCCGAGGCTATAGTAAAACAGAAACTGCCCTAGCTCCTTATCCGTCACTCTTCACTTCTCACTTTTCACTACTTCTAAAATATCTCCGCAGAAAAAATATAAATTTCCATATCATCATCCTTCCAGGCATCCGATGGAAGACCGGCCTTATTGCAGGTCTGTGATAAAAAGGTTTCTTTGTCCCAGTTGTACTGCAAAGCTACCTGGGGCAGCAGGAGTCCGGAATAAGGGCCTTTGATCATCATAAGTCCATGTTTACCAACTTCTATCTCGCTTATTTCCTTTATCTGTTTCATAGGCGTTAAGACAGACAGTTCAATATCAAGATCAGATAGTTCATCTTTTTCTAAGGAAGGAAATCTCGGGTCCTGAAAGGCTGCTGCAAGGGCCATTTCATTTATTGTTTCTGCAAGAGGTTTTACCGCATGGACATAGCCTATGCACCCTCTGAGCTTGCCACCTTTATGTAAAGAAACAAAGGCCCCTCTTTTTTCATTAAGCGTATCAGTTAAAGCTTTGGGTATGGATGGCGACTCATTACGCAGTTTTTTTTCAATAGCTGTTATTGCGATTTTATGGAGCTCATTTTTTTCATCTTCAGTAAGGGCTTTATCTATTGATGCTGTGGTTTCTTCATTCATTGTATATTCCTTTGTTTCCTGATAATTATTAAACTTGTGTGTTGCAGTCAGGATATAATTTTTTAATTAAATGATTAAATGATTAATTGAATTTTCAGTCAAGGGTTTTTTAGATAAATTATGAAGGATGGCTCAACTTCTGCTTGCAGGTCCTTTGTTTAGATTAAATTTGACTCAACGGACTTGCTTTAGGTTTTTTGTTCCAAGAGCGTAATGATCGTGCTATAATTTATTTATATATGTAATATTAGCTACTTATGAAGCATTAACATATCTCTGAATATCATGCAAAAAAATTGCGGGAGTATTGGTTTTTTTTATTTTTTAAATGAAAGATTAACGCAGACAATTTTCTGACCGAAAAATCTAATTATAGTAAATATCTTTCAGGAGGGCGTTTTACGATGCGTAAAATATTAATAATGTGTTCAAAGGGAACATATTGCCTTGTTTTAATTCTGTGCATGTCGGCGATCCTGTTAACTCTGCCTGAAACGCCACAGGCACAGCTTGCTGATTCTGCCTGACCAATGTTCAGACATGATGTGAGGCGCCACCGGTCTTACCTCTGCTTTAGGCACAGAGGTGGGTATAAGAAAAATGTATTTTTGATACTGATAATCCCGCGTATCTGTGGCGTTTTCAGACCGGGGGAGCCATTGAGTCATCTCCCGCAATCGATGAAGATGGAACCGTACGCCGAAGTAATATATGTTTCACAAGTTAAGACCGGGATTTTATTTTAACTTTTTAGTGTTTAATTGATTAAAAATGTATATATCAAAAAATGAATTAGATAATCTTATTATCATATGTGTCAATTTTTTTAAAATAATATGAAACGAATAGAGTGAAATGATTAGAGATGGATCAAAACAAGATATGCATAACTGTTGACTCAGATCTTGAATATCTTATCCCCGGTTTTTTATTAAGAAAAAAAGAGGATGTCGATTCCATAATGTTACTAATTGAAAAGGTTGAATTTGATTAAATTAGAATTCTGGGACACAGTATGAAAGGTTCCGGGGTAGGGTACGGCTTTGACAAGATAACCGAAATGGGTGCTTTAATAGAGGTTTTTTTGAAAGAGAAAAATGGTGAGAAAATAAAAAAGGTTGTTAATGATCTTTGTGTTTTTTTAGATAATATCAAGGTGGTTTATGAATAGTTTTTTTTTATAAATTTAAGTGCTGTTATTTTAATTTAGTCCTCAAACATCGCATCGACAAAATCTTTTGCATTAAATTCCCGGAGATCGTCCATCTTTTCACCGATACCAATATATCTGACCGGGACATCAATTATCTCAGATACGGCTACGATTACACCGCCTTTTGCCGTACCGTCAAGTTTTGTAAGTGCTAATCCTGATACATCTATTGTTTCTTTAAAAACTTTAGACTGTGACACGGCATTTTGACCGGTAGTGGCATCAAGGACTAAAAGTGTTTCATGAGGCGCCTCCGGATGTGCTTTTTTAATCACTTTATATATTTTTTTAAGTTCTTCCATTAAGGGGGCTTTTGTTTGCAGTCTGCCTGCTGTATCGATTATAAGAACATCTATATCATTGGCTTTTGCTGATTTTAAAGCATCGAATGCTACTGCAGAGGGATCGGCCCCATGTTTATGTTTTATAACTTTGCATCCGACCCGGTCACCCCAGATCTCAAGCTGTTCGATTGCGGCTGCCCTGAAAGTGTCTGCAGCGGCAAGCATAACTGAATGCCCTTCATTTTTAAATTTATTTGCGAGTTTTGCAATAGTTGTTGTTTTTCCGGTTCCGTTTACGCCGACAGCTAATATGGTAAAAGGTTTACTGTTTTTATTGATAACCAGTTTTTTATCGTGTTTTTGAAGTGTTTCCAGAATATTATCTTTCAGCACCTCTTTTAGCTTATTCGGATTTTTAAGTTCATTCCGTTTTACTTTAAAACGGACCTCATCCATAAATTTCATTACGGAGTTAATGCCCAGATCAGATGAGATCAGGATCTCTTCAAATTTGTCCAGTATTTCATCATTTATCTCTCTTTTTCCGAGAGTCGCTTCGTCTAAACGACGTATTACCGTCTGATGTGTTTTTGCCAGTCCGTTTTTCAGCCTGCTGAAAAATCCGGGCTTCTTCTCATTATTATTCATGTAAGAACCAGAAAATGGAGGTTAATTTAGGTTAACAGAAACTATCTTTGACACACCTTTTTCCTCCATGGTTACACCATAAAGTGAATTAGCGGCCTGCATGGAAAGCTTATTGTGTGTTACGATCAGGAACTGAGATCGTTCTGCCATTTTATGGAGATGAGAAATGAATCGTCCAATGTTTGAATCATCCAGTGGCGCATCAATTTCATCCATTAAGCAAAATGGACTGGGTTTTGTCAGAAAAATTGCAAACATCAGAGAAATAACCGTTAGCGCTCTTTCACCGCCTGAAAGAAGATCAAGGCTCTGCAGCTTTTTGCCCGGAGGCTGTGAGAAAATATCAATACCGGTTTCAAGAATGTTGGATTCATCAGTGAGCTGCATGTATGCTTTACCGCCGTTAAAAAGAAGCGGAAATAGCTGTTTGAAATGATTATTGATTTCATTAAAGGTTTCAGAGAATTTCTGCCGGGTTATCTTGTTTATTCTTGTGATGACGTTCTGCAGCGAATCTATGGACTGATGCAAATCATCAGACTGTTCTGTTAGAAAGGTGTACCTTTGTTCAAGATCTTCAAATTCTTTAGCAGCGCCAAGGTTAACATCACCGATATTATCAAGACGTTTCTTTAGCTTTTCAAGGTGCTCTTTTGATTCTTCTTCGTTAAAATTATTGTCGTCCTGTGCCGGCGGTAAGGCGGCAAGGTCCATTGCGTACTTATCAGACAGGTCATCTTTAAGATGGTCCGTATGGATGGTTGCCTCGTTCAGCTTAAGTTCAATATCCCGGACTTTGGGTTCTATCTCATCCCAGCGCGTTCTTAAATTCTTTAAAAGTTCATCGTCGGATTTAACTATTTCTTCAAGTGAATGCTCATTTCTTCTTTCCTCATCAATCCGTTTATTCAGTTCCTGACTTTTCATTATTTTGGATTGAAGTTGATTTTTCGTCCCTTCAATATTATTTGAAAGTGTACCGGTGTTTGATTCCAGTTTATTTTTTTCATCTTTCAAACTGTTGATCTTTGATTTTGATGAAATGAGTCCATTGTTCAGCCGGTCAATATCAGTAAGCAGGTTTTCCTTTTTTTGTTTAACCGATGCCAGTAATATCCTTAATTCGGTGTGATCGGTTTCCAGACTTAACAGTGATTCTTTCTGAGCATTTTCTGAAAGGGTGAGCTCGGCAAGATAGGACTGTTTGTTTTGTTCTTCTTTTTCGATTGAATCTTTGTCCAGCTCGAGTTTCTTAATGTCCCTTTGATGATTTTCAAGCTGGTTTGTGCTTTCAGCCGCGTCTTTTGCCAGTAAATTTAATTTTTCTTCTTCCAGCTGGTTTTCTCGAATAAGCTGTTCATCAATTGTCTTTTCCTGAACAAGCATGATATTGAGTTCATTTTGCTCTCTTGAGAGTTGTTCTAAAAGTAAAGTTGCACTGTTTAAGTCTTTTTCAATATTTTCTTTTGTTTCATTAACAGTATTAAATCTTGTTTCAAGCTGACTTAGCGATTCAGTGTATTCTCTTATCTCTCTGTTTCTTTTTAATATTCCGGTACCAGAACTTGTTGTCGATCCCCCGGTGATGGTACCTTTTTCATCGATCAGATCACCTTCTAAAGTAACGAAGGTACATTTGCTTGAAATGTTTTCTCTAAGGCTGATCGCAGTTGTTATGTTATCGCAAAGATAGACATCAGATAAAAGTGAATCGATAACTTTTCCATAATCATCTTTTGCTTTTATAAGTTTTAAAAGGGGAGTGCAGCCTGTAATTTCCGGATTGTTCAGAGAAGGGCCACCGGCAGACGGGGTTAGAAAAGAGATCTTGCCGTTTTTCTGACTTTTTAAGTAATCAATTGCTTTTAAACCGTCTTCGGTAGAGCTGAAGATCAAGGCCTGCAGCTTTCTGCCAAGTGCTGCTTCAAGGGCTGTTTCGTGTTTTGGTTTGGTTACAATAAAATCTGCAAGTAGACCGACGATACCGTTTATTTCGTCATGGTTATCTTTATGGGCCTGCATTACAGTTCTTACGCCTTCATCAAAACCTTCAAGATTGTTCTGAAGTTCTGTAAGAGAGTTTAAGTGCGCCTTCTTGTTTCCGATTTCATCTTTCAGATCGTTATATACCGTTGTCTTTTCATTGAGAGAGGTTTTTAATGATTGAATTTTGTTTGATTGTGAATTTATGCTTATATTCTTTTGTTCAAGACTATCAGAGGTTTCATTTACTTTATTCTTTTGATTAATGATCCTGACTTTCAGCTCTAAATGGTTTGATATACTTATATTATTTTCTTCTTCAATTTTTTTAAGCTTCTGGCTTATCTCTTCCTGGAGCCTGGTGTTCAGTTTAATTGAGTTGTTGATCTCTGTTCTTTTAAGGGTTATCTGCATCAAGTCATCTTTTTCAATTCCGATCTTTTCCTGAATCGCAGTTAGACTATTCTTTGAGACGGAGAGATATTCAGACGAACCGTTAAAATCACTTTCAAGAGAACTTATTTTCTGCAGGATAGCTTCAAGATCGTTTTTCCTTGTTATTATTTCATTATCAATATTTTCCAGATCATCAGAAAGTTCTTTTATTGTCTGGCTGCTTTTTATGATCAATGAATGTGTGTTTTGAAGTTCTCTTTCATTGAGCTGGATACTGCTTTCCTCATTTTGAATAGATTCTTTATGCGAATAATAATCCTGCTGCAGTTGCTCTATTTTCTTATGGAGCTCTTCAAGATCAAGGCGGTTTTTTTCAAGGTTTGCCTCTGTTGAATTTCTATTTGCAGAGAGGTTGATCTCTTCATCACGATATTTAGTTAACTGCTCCTTTAATTCCCGGGTTGATTTGTTAAGATTTTTTAGTCTTAAAGCGGTAAGCAGCAGTTCGATATTTCTGATCTCTTCTGTTATGGTCCGGTGTCTTTTAAGCCTTTTAACCTGGAGACTCAGTGTATGCATCTGGATCTTAATCTCATTTAAAAGATCATTTAAACGATGAAGGTTATTCCGGGTAGAATTCATTTTATTCACCGCTTCTTTTTTTCTTGAGCGGTATTTGGATATTCCGGCTGCTTCTTCAATAAGGATTCTTCTTTCATCCGGTTTAAGGCTCAGAATAAAATCGACCTTACCCTGTTCCATGATTGAATATGATTTTGTACCTACGCCTGAATCCAGAAAAAGTTCAACGATGTCTTTTAAACGGCAGGAGACCTTATTTATAAAATACTCGCTTTCACCGGATCTGAACAGTTTTCGGGTTACCATCAGCTGGTTGGCAAGCTTAGAACTTTCAGAAGTTCTAAGCGTATTCCCATTACCGTTTCCATTGCCATTTCCATTGCCGTTATCATTTACGTTAGTCAGTATCAACGATACTTCTGCCATTCCGTTTGCTTTACGTGACTGACTGCCGTTAAAGATCAGGTCTTCCATCTTTGAGCCGCGAAGATGACGGGCATTGTGTTCTCCCATTATCCATCTAACAGCATCAATTACATTGCTCTTGCCGCATCCATTCGGTCCGACAAGTGCTGTTATTCCCGGCTCAAAATTTAATTTGACCGGGTCTACAAATGATTTAAAACCTGAAATTTCTAATGAACTTATTCTCATTTACAAAACCTCATGTATGATATTTATATTGTTTGCGTAACTGACTGATTAAACAATATATATTTTTTTATTATATTTCAGATTGTTTGTCGGGAAATTTTGCTTAATCGTATCAGAGAAAAATACTAGTGTAAAGAAAAAAACACAATATATTGTTGTCCAAACAACCAATATTACCACCTGTTGTATGTGCTTATTTTTATATAATCATTTAAAATAATTGAAAACAGCTTATAATTTATGGTTTTGATGATTTTAATTATTTTAATTAGTAATAATTTAATCTGTATGCTATTTTCTTACTAAGAATGAAGTATATTAATACAGCTATTTATCACTTTAACCTATTGAAATATGTTTGGAATTTAAAAATGACCGCAATAATTGACAGATTATCTAAGGTGCTTGGGACACATAAAGTAACGGCTGATAAGGATATTCTTTGTAAGTATTCTGTTGATGAAACTTCAGATTTAGAGTTTTTTCCTGACATACTGGTTCGTGCTGAAACCGTTGAGGATGTCAGCAATACTTTAAAAATATGTAATGAATTCAGGGTTCCTGTTACGCCAAGAGGCGCAGGTACAGGTGTTACCGGCGGTTCTGTACCTGTTAAAGGCGGTCTGGTTCTCTCAACTGAAAAGATGAACCGGATAATTGAAATTGATAAAGTAAATATGATAGCTGTTGTTCAGCCGGGTGTGATTACTTATGATTTACAAAAAGCGGCTTTAAAAGAAGGTCTTATGTATCCGCCTGATCCTGCAAGCCTTGAAACCTGTTCGATCGGTGGAAATGTGGCTGAAAATGCCGGTGGCCCAAAAGCAGTAAAATATGGAATTACCAAGGATTATGTTTTGGGTCTTGAAACCGTCCTCGCTGACGGTACCCTTATAAATACCGGCGGTAAAACAGTTAAAAATGCAACCGGGTATAATTTAACCGGAATTATTCTTGGTTCTGAAGGTACTTTAGCTGTGATTACGAAAATTTATTTGAGGCTGGTATCTTCACCGCATTCTTTTAGAGATATTTTAATCCCCTTTGACAGTATGGAAAAAGCTGTTGATGCTGTAAATTCTATACTTCTCCACAGGATTGTCCCGGCTACAATTGAGTTTATGGAAAAAGATGCGATTGATCTGGTCTCTAAACATACAGATGAAAGCATTCCCCATCCGGAAGCCGGTGCGCATTTATTAATTCAGATAGATGGTGATTCTGATGATGCGGTCTATTGCTTAATCAACAGAATAGCGGAAGTCGTTGAAGTGGATAACAATCAAATACTTGTTGCAGATTCATTAAGTCAGAGCAATAGGATCTGGAAAGCAAGGAGATCGATCAGGGAGTCCATTACCAACTGTAGTCCTGTATTTTTAGCAGAGGACTGTGTTGTGCCGCGTTCTGTAATACATCTGTTTTTAAAATCATTAAAAGAATATTTTATATCAAAAGGACTTTTTTCGGTAATGTTTGGACATGCCGGTGACGGTAATGTCCATGTTGATATATTAAAAGGAGAGATGGACTATCAAAAATGGAAAATTCTTATACCTGAACTTAAAAAGGAGATATATAAAAGGGCCATTGATATGGGTGGTACCATAACAGGAGAGCATGGAATCGGTTATTTAAGGAAAGATTATTTGTCCATGGCTCTTTCAAAAGAGGAGATAAGTCTGCAGCAAAGAATAAAAAAAGCTTTTGATCCAAACCTTATCCTTAATCCAGAAAAGATATTCCCCTTTTCAGAAGACTCTTAATATGCTAAGTAAAAGGTATATTAAGTAATATATTATTATAAAATACAAAAAGTTCTTTAGCTATGGTAACAATAAAAAATAAAAAGCCTTCCCATGTTTTTGAAGTAAACGACTGTGCCATAATCACCCGGATGGGCGGTGTAGGGACTGCGATAAATCTTAGAGAATTGAAGGAAAGACTTATCAGCTGTTCAATTGACTGTTTATATTATCATTTCTGTGAAACCCTTATTCGTCCTACATTTGATAACCCTGAATATAGAAATGATTTTGCCCTGTGGTCTGCTTATAAATTAAGGGATAGAGTCCTGGCAGAACGCCTTGGAATTATTAACCCATACAGTTTTGATGATTTGGAAGGTTTAAGAGAAAGGGTGTTAGAAATTATAGACGAGCGTCTAAGCAGCCTTAATTATATACCTTCTGTTCCAAAAGGTGATGAGTTTATTTTTATGCGGGCCGCAACTGTTGTTTTTGATACTGGTATTGTATTACACCAGCCTGAAGATCTTTTTTTAAAACTGCCTTTAATGAGCAGAAGTACGATTTATTATCACTTTATGGAAGCAAGGAGACGTACTCAGGACAGGGTAGATGATTTTACGTTCTGGATAAAGTTTCATCCTGAAAAAAATCAGCAAATAATTGAAGAATTAGCAAAAATTGATTTCTATTTTTTAAATTTAAATGAGCTGAAAACGGTCCTGATCGATACACTTAAAAATATCCATTAAACGGTTATGATGAAACCAAAAACATTAAAAGATTATAAAAAAATTGCAGGAAAAATTGCGATCTCACAGCTGGAACAGCTAAGTCAGAATCTAAAAGGGGCAAAAGTTGTTCATGTAAATTCAACCCGTGAAGGCGGCGGCGTTGCTGAGATACTTAACTGGATGATCTCTTTAATGAACGATCTGGGTCTTAATGCCAGTTGGGAAGTAATCGAGGGTAATGAGAAATATTTTGATGTAACCAAGGCTTTTCATAACGGTATGCAGGGAACTCCGATCAGGCTGACCGGTGAGATGATAAAGAATTATGAAGATACTCTAAATACAAATTTTAAACGTTTACAGCCGGTACTTGAAGAGGCTGATTTTGTGTTTATTCATGATCCGCAGCCGGCAGCTTTTCTTGACATGTGTCCCAATAGAAAAGGGAAGTGGGTCTGGAGATGTCATATTGATTCAAGTAATCCGTCAAGAGAGGTTTGGAAATATTTAAGAAGTAAGGTTGTTAATTATGATGCAAGTATATTTTCAATGCCGACTTTTGCCCAGCCTTTACCCCACCCGCAGTTTGTGATTGCACCCAGTATTGACCCTTTAAGTGAAAAGAACTGTGAAATTAATAAAAAGGAAATTAAGGAGACATTAAAGAAATATAATATACCTGATAATGTTCCAATACTCACCCAGGTATCAAGGTTTGATAGATTCAAGGATCCTTTGGGAGTGATCGAGGCATTTAATGAACTGACCAAGACAATCCCTGCTGAACTTGTTCTGGCCGGAGGGAGGGCTACGGATGATCCGGAAGGGCAGGTCGTTTTAGAAGAAGTACAAAAAGCAGCAGCTGATAATAAACACATACATGTATTGATGCTGCCCAGTGATGCTCACCGGACTATAAATGCATTACAGCGGGCATCGACTATTATTATTCAGAAATCGATTCAGGAAGGTTTCGGGCTTACCGTTACAGAAGCACTGTTAAAAGAAAAACCTGTGATCGGCGGCAATGTGGGGGGGATAAAGCTTCAGCTCCATAACTATTATACCGGTTTTCTTGTTGAAACCCCGGAAGGAGCTGCTTTAAGGATCAGAGAGCTTCTCCATGATAATGAAAAAATTAAAAGAATGGGGAGAACGGCAAAACAGTTTGTAATCGAAAACTTTTTGCTCACCCGGCATCTCAGGGAATACCTCACTCTTCTCGTCGGTTTAAAGTGCAATCTTACAAATTATGTACTTACCGAATCAAAGGATTTCAACTCATAATAAAATTTTATACTTATGGTTAATCCACAAAAAAGGCTTGTTATTGTTTCTAACCGTCTGCCCGTTATTATTGATAAAATTAACGGCGGCTGGGAAGTCAAGGAAGGGTCCGGCGGTCTGGTCACAGCTCTTGCTCCTGTACTGAGGAACAGGGGCGGTGTATGGATCGGATGGCCCGGTACTGTTATGAATGATGAGGTTGAGACACTTCTTACTTCGGAAACCAGGGACACCGGTTATCAGTTGAAACCGGTAACACTGACCTCGTATGAAATTGATAAGTATTATCATGGATTTGCCAATGAAATTATTTGGCCGCTTTTTCATGATCTGCAGTCAAGATGTAACTTTGATCCTGAGTTCTGGCAGGTTTATCAGGCTGTTAATAAAAAATTTGCTGAAGTGATTCTTCAAAATACGAAGACGGATGATTATATATGGGTTCATGATTATCAGTTGATGAATGTTGCAAAAGAAATGCGTGTTTCTAATCCGCAAATCAAGGTCGGATTTTTTATGCACATTCCTTTTCCTTCCCTTGATATTTTTCTAAAACTGCCATGGAGACATGAACTGCTAAGTTCACTTCTTGAATATGATCTGATCGGTTTTCAAACGATGCGGGACAGAAGAAATTTTATACAGTGTGTAAAGACTCTTGTAAAAGATGTTGCCGTGCAGGGTAAGGGACAGGTACTAACAGTTCTGTCCAGAGATAGAAAAATAAAAGTCGGTCATTTCCCCATAAGTATTGATTATAAATATTTTGTTGATAAGACAGCAACCCAAGAGGTGTCAGACTGTGCCTGGTTTATACATGAAAATTTAAATGATCGCCAGATTCTACTTGGAATTGACAGACTTGATTATACGAAGGGAATCATCGAAAGACTGAAAGCTTTTGAAAATGCTTTAATCAGATATCCTGAATTAAGAGGTAAGGCATCATTTATACAGATCGTTGTACCCAGCAGAACCCGAATAACCGAGTATAAGACCCTGAGATCTGAAATAGAGGAGACCGTGGGAAATATCAACGGCAGGTTTACAAAATACGGATGGGTGCCTATTCATTATATATTCGGCAGCCTCGATTTTTATGAACTGCTTGCATATTATAAGTCTTCTGAAATTGCTGTTATCACCCCGCTTAAAGACGGTATGAATCTGGTGGCAAAAGAATACTGTGCCTGCAGTCTTGATGGGAATGGCGTGCTGATCTTAAGCGAATTTGCCGGTGCTTCTGCACAGCTGCACCGGGGCGCCATTATGGTTAATCCCTATGACGTAGATAAGGTGGCGGATGCTATCTATCAAGCATTTAAAATGAATGCTGATGAAAAAATAACCCGAATGAGAAAAATGAGACACTCAATTAAAAAACAGGATGTCTTTTGGTGGGTGGACTCTTTCCTGCAGGCGGCTTTTACGGAAAATCTTAATAACTTTCCTGTCCTTGAACATTATGATTATATGCCTCAAATCGAAATTTCAACATAGGAGCATTAAAATGATCAAAAGTATTTTAATTCCTGTAGATGGTTCAGAGAACAGCAAAATAGCGGTTGCGTACGCGATGTTTTTTGCAGAGTTTTTTAATGCAGAGACCTGCGGACTTAATGTTATTGACATTAGATCGCTTGAAGGACCTTTTTTAAGTGATATCAGTGCATCTCTTGGCTTTGCACCGTTCCAAAACTATCTTCCTAAATTTGAACAGATATTAGAGGAGAGAAGCGATCTCATCCTTAGCAGTATTGCGGATATTGTCAATAAAACAAAAATAAAGTTTAGACAAAAAAAACTCACCGGTGTCGTGTCGACAATTATTTCTGAGGAGTCAAAAAAATTTGATCTGGTTGTTGTTGCTCAAAGAGGGGAGCATGAACAGTGGTCAACAGGACTTTTAGGATCAACAACCGAATCTGTTGTGAGAAAAGCACCACGACCGGTTTTGGTAACGCCTAACAATTTTAGACAAATAAAAAAAGTAACTGTTGCATATGATGGAGCGGTCGAATCAAGTAACGCTTTAAAGACAGCCTGTGAGATCTTTTTAACTAATGATTTTGAGGTTACGGTTGTTATGGTAACGGATGATATTGAGACAAAAGACAGGCTTTCTGCTGAAGTGAAGGAGTATACGGCTCCATATAATAAGGAGGTTGACATTGTAGCCTTAACGGGTGATGCCGGTAAAGAGATCTTAAATTACGCCGAGGAAAATGGTATGGATCTTATAATAATGGGTGCGTTCAGTCATGGCAGGTTCCATGATATTATCCTCGGAGGTACTGCTGCCTATATCATAAGAAAGTCGACAATACCCGTCCTGTTAAACAAGTGATTAGACATTTATGTTAAATTGTTTTATCCATTAAGTCTTTTATTTCCGGCCAGTAATCCTTGTCCATCATGTGACGGGTATCAATTTTTGAAAGGGATTTCAAGAGTGAAGATCTAATCCCTGGAAACTGATCTGAAAGATCCGTTATCAGATTCTTTATTCTCAATCTGTTTCCAGCTGTTTTTTTTGCAGGACATTTGTTGTCAGGAATGGGAAATCCGGCACTTTTGATAAAATTAATTATGATGTTTTCGTGTACATAACATAAGGGCCGAATAACGGTGTTCCTTCCGTCTTCAGAGTACAGCAGCGGAGACATGGATTTTATTCTGCCGTTAAAAAACTGGTTTAAAAGAAGTGTTTCTATAAAATCATCCGCATGATGACCCAGTGCAATCTTATTATAATTATTTTCAAATGCAATTCTATAAAGTATCCCGCGTCTCAGGCGTGAACAAAACGAGCAGATACTTTTCCCCGGTGTTTTAAAACCCGATAATACTTCAGATATATTTGATCTTTCTGTTATAGGATCTAGATCAGAATAATTTTTGATGATATATTCGGAGATCAGAGAAGTGTCGAAATCAGGGAAACCCGGATCTATGGTTACAGGGTGAAGCTCAAAGTCAACCGGTGCTTTTTTACGCAGCTCATAAAGAACATGAAGCAATGTCCAGCTGTCTTTTCCTCCCGAAAGTGCCACAAGTATTCTGTCGCCATTTTTTATGAGGTTGAAATCACCTATGGCTTTGCCTGTTTTTGTTGTTAAGTACTTAGTCAGATTCATGAAGGTCAATATTTAATTAAGGTGAATTTAAAGATGCGGGTATAAGCGTTATTCTTTTCTAAGATAGGACAGTTCTTTTGGAAGCGGGGTGCTGTTTCCCATATTATCTTCGCCATAATTGACTTTTGCTAGAATCTGGAGGTCTTTAATGGCAAGGGTTTCGCCGTGAAATTCAATTTCTGTGATGTTCTCTTTTTTTATCATGCCGCCTGCCCACATAAGATCTATAACACTTGAGGCATCAAATTCTTTTTCATTCGCGATCATTGTAACTTTTGAGCCGTAATGATTGGCCACTTTTGCAACGAGTGTTGAGGGCCTGAGATGAAAGCCAAGTCCATCAGGAACATTCACAGCAGCTGAGCTAAAAACACTGTATCTATTTAGAATATTTTGAGCAATGGTATTACCCTGTTTTATAAAAAAAGTATAATAATATAAAGAAAAATTGATGACAGTATCTGTAACTTTTTTGCGTTTTATGATTTTTGATATTCTTTGATGGGTGCATTCGTTACGGATAGTGGTTTCATGGCGTTCAATGAAGTGACAGAGCTCCTTTGCGATACCGAGCAAATGAAGTGTTATGGAGATGTGACCGCGTAAAGTGCGGAGGTCATTGTCCTGAGATTCAAGCGGTGTTTTATGAATATAAGTGTCATACATTGACTGCGCATTATGAGTCGCAGATTCGATATGCCGAAGAGTCTCTTCATTGATCCTGTCCGGGATGTAGTCTGAATCAAGATTTTTTGCTGGGATCTTTTTGGTAAAGATAACTTTTGCGGAAGCATTAAAGGAATTGGTATATTCTGTCGCAACTCTGTTAACTTTTGCTTTGACATCAGTTGTCTCGGATTCATCAATATTTTGAGGTAATGTTTTAACAGCAATTGACTCAATAAAATCTTCATCTTTTAATTTGCCCTTCGGGATCTTTAATCCCAGGCTTTCGGCTTCATTTATAAGGTTTTTAAACAGGAGAAGTATTGATTCATCAAGAAAAGACAATTGCTTTTTTGCATCATTCGTAAAATCTTTTACATATTTACCTTCAAGCTTGTAATGATTTATCCTGCGGATGATATGGCTAATGGTGTATGCTGTCCTGGAAAAGTTTCTGATCGATGCGATCAGTTCACCAAAAAATAACCATTTTTTATTATTTCTTGCGCCATGGTCATCAAGAAAATCTTCAAGCTCCATCGATTCTTTAACCAGTGATACATAGTGCTTTTTGTTAAGATTGTTTTCTATGTTTCCGGTAAAGCATGACGCAAAATTAAGGATATCAAAGGCGGGTTTTGCCGCGAGTTTTGAAAAGTCATCTTCAGTTATAATTTCAGAAAAAAATTTCATAATTGTTTTGAAAGAGGGTTAGAAAATAGATTGTAAGACTGCTGTATTTTTTAAATCGACAATTAATAATCCAAGATCATTTTTGCAACTTCTGCTGGATGTTTTTTCTATTAAGCGGTTTATGAATGCGCAGCTTTCCTTTATTAAATTATCCGAAATTCCAGTTTTCCCTGTATTCTTATGGCTAATTAAAGCGCTGTAAACATTTGACAGGATATTTCTGGATTGATTTAGAAGTTCAGGATTATTCTTTAGAATGGATGTGATCTCAAATGCATTTTTATAATATGCCAGCACATGTTTTTTTAAAGGATTATTATTAACAAGAATTAAATTACGATAATTTCTAAAAGCTTCAAGCATTGACAGTTTAGAAGCGCTGGTTCTGGTTGTTTCTGAAAGGGAGAAAAGGATAGGGCAGTAGGTCAAACGAACATCAACCTCTTTTGGAATGCTGCTGTCAGCTTCAAAGTTATAATGCGTTGAAGTAATATAACCCTCTGCTTTGTAGCTGATATTTGTACTGCATTCAGCAGGAAGCGTTATTGTATAATAACCCGAACTGTCTGTTGTTGTTGTCGCTCCATGGTCGGCCTTAACCGTCGCATCCGCAACAGGATTGCCTGAAAATCTGTCATAAACATGACCTTTTAGTATACCCGTTGAAGAAGGGGTTATGACAATATCCTGCTGCAGATAATCTCCGGTGTCTACGGAAACCGGGGCTGCAGCCTGTCCGTAACACTCATGTGATACGGACAGGGTATATGTCCCCGGCGAAATATTTTCCAGCGTATATGTACCGTCAATATCTGTATCACCTGATGTAAGAAGTGTATCGTCAATACTGACCTGAGCGCCCTTAATTTTATGTCCGTCAATGCCGTCAGTAATTTCTCCGGATATTGTTGCCAACGGGTCAAGGTTTATGTCAATTGTAACTGAAATTCCGTATAAAAAAGTTGCTGGAATCACAAAGTCAGAGTAACCGATTTTTGCTGCAGTTATATTTGAAGAACAGATCGATGCATAAACTTTATATTCACCGATAATATTACTGAAACTTATTTCACCGGTATCGGTAGTCAATTCAACATCGCTAATAGGATTGCCGGTTATAGAATCCGTAATTATTCCTTTTACCAGGCCAAAATTATTCTTATTAGGAGTCAGTGTGAAATCAAGCTCGTTTGCCATTGATAGGGGAAGCGTTTTTAAGGATTTATATGAAAACTGGTAGCCTGAAGCTGAGACAAAAATAGTGGTCAGTCCGGAAGGTGCTTTAATCGTAAAAGTACCGTCTTTTGCCGAGTCGACTTTTGCATTTAAACAAATTATATCTGCGTCCGTTATTATTGCGCCGGTGCATTGGTCCGTAATTGTACCGGTAATAATGACTTCATCATTATTGTGAGGCGCCAGCTGCACATTCATTATAGTTGTTATGATCGGCAGGATCTGAGTAGAGGATGAAATAGCAGATTCAAAATCTTCAGCACAGACGGTAAGACTGTTCACGCCAGAAGGCGTGGCCATATTAAAAAGACCGTCTTCGTCAGTGACTGAAATACCGCCGAGATTGCTCATAACATATGCATTTTTAATCGGCTTGCCAGACGTTTTGCCGGTTATTTTGCCTTTAATATAACCTGTCACCGTTGATGACGGGATGAGCAGTATGTCAATATTTGTTGTCTGTCCGGGATTCGCAGGGATGCCGGATATAAAATTTGATTTATAACCGGGAGCTGAAAAGATTATTCGATATATATCCGGCGGAACCCGCAGAGAAAATGTTCCTGCAGTTGTAAACGTTGAAACTCCGGTTGTGGTTGTTATGGCTGTGCCCGGAATTAGACTGTTCCTGAATGCATCGTGTATGGTCCCTTTTATAAAGGCTGGCTGTATGGCATAGCTGGTTGATGTTAATATTAGACATATTATCAAAAATACGGGTATGTATAAGATGATCGCTGGTCTGGTTTTATCTGCCATGGTTCTCAGGTTCCATGAGGATGAAAAATAAAGGGTTAATAAAACCGGCTGGTTATTCACTTGAATGATTTATGCTAAACATTCTGCTGGGTGGATTAATCTTCGGTCTGTAATTCTTCTTTAGGCTGTGATGCTGGTTTTTTTGCTTTAATTTTATCAAGAAGTCCTGCCGGCTCAAACTCAATTTCAAATTCTTCTGCTTTATCATCAACATCTGGTAAATTTTCGATCTCTTTTGAACGGTTTGATCTTTCTTCTTCAGTCAGGTGATTCTCTGTTAGCCTTTTATCAGTTTTGTACATTTTTGATTTATCCTGTTTTAGATTAATTATTACCTATTGATTTGTATAGATCTTTCATATCAACAACTACTTCTTTTAAGGCCAGTTTGTATTTTTCCTGTGAAAACCCGAGGGGGAGCTGTTTTTCCGGTTTCTCATTGACCCTTATTTTTTTCTTAGCGCCCGCAATTGTGAATTTTTCATCATAAAGCATCTTCTTTATCTTGATGACAGATTCAACATCTTTTCGGCGGTACAATCTTTGATTTGATTTGGTTCGGTAAGGTTTAACCAGTTTGAACTCAGATTCCCAGTATCTCAGAATATAGGGTTCTACCCCTGTTATACTGCTGACTTCTCCAATTTTAAAATAAAGTTTATCCGGTATTATTTCAGACATCAAAACAACCCTTAATTAGACTGCGATTTATTCGTTCAATGCTTTTTTTAATACTGGACTGGCTTTAAATGTCAAAACACTGCGGGCTGATATTTCTATTGCCTCACCTGTTTGTGGATTCCTCCCGCGGCGAATATTTTTGTCTCTTACATTAAAATTACCAAAACCGGAAATCTTAACTTTGATGCCTTTTTCAAGCTCAGATCTCATTATCTCAAAAACCAGTTCTACGATCTGGATGGATTCTTTTTTTGAGAGTCCTATTCTCTCATATATTGAATCTACTAAATCAGCTTTTGTCATAAATGAGCTCCTTCATTAATTTAGTGTTTAAATTCTTAGCTCGATTCCTAAAACAGTATAAAGATAAGATACTAATTTGTCACGTATTTTATTAACTTCTTTGTCTGTTAAGGTCCTATTATCAGAATGAAATTTTATTCTGAATGCGAGACTTTTTTTACCTTTTTCTATATTATTTCCCTGGTAGAAATCAAATATTTTAATTTCAGAGATCAGCTTATTTTGAAAGCTTGAAATAGCCTCCAGAATCTTATCTGCGGTCATGCTATTATCAACTAAAAGGGCTAAATCCCGGTATACTGAAGGATTCCTCGAAAAAGGAACAAATTTGGGACTGTTTGACGTGTATTTCAGGAGTTTTTGGAAGTCCATCTCAAACATATACGCACTGTTTTCAATCCCGAAATTTTCGAGGATATCAGGGTGTACTTCGCCGAGCGTTCCGATATTTTCATTATTTATCATGATCGTAAGGGTTTTTAATGGATGGAAATAAGGTTCCTTAAAATCAGTGGTGAAAGTAAATTCATTAATATTCAGCCTGTTAAACAGGGTCTCAACAGTATTTTTAACATCATAAAAGTCACTATTTTCGTTTTTTATACTCCAGTTTTCACTGTTTCTTAATCCGGAGATTAACCCGGATATTTTTTTTGATTCTATATGCTCTGAGTCATTACTGCCTTTTAAGAAAATATTGCTGATCTCAAAAAATTTAATACTTGAGATATTGTTGTTTTGATTATGCTTTAGATTGAGAAGCAGGCTGGGCAGAATCGAGGTCCGCATGACTGACTGGTCGGCAGATAAAGGATTTAATATTTTCATATGCTGCGTTCTTGGATCAGAATCATCGAAGTTCATTGCGTTTAAATTTTCAGGTGCAACAAAGCTGTAATTTATGACTTCTGAGTATCCCATTGATATGATAATGTCCCGGAGTTTTCCCGCAAAATTTATGGATTGATTTGCCTGTTTAGCCGTTAGCGATGCTTTTGGAAAGGTTACCGGAATGTTATCATATCCATTAATTCTTGCGATCTCCTCAACAAGATCGATCTCTCTGTTAATATCATATCTGTAGCTGGGTGCGATTATAGTGAGAAGGTCAGGCGCCTCATTAATGATCTGCATGTTGAGTTTGATCATTATCTGTTTTACTTCATCAAAAGAAAGAGAAAGACCCAGGGTGCTGTTTGCTTTGGATATTTTAAGTTCAATTTGTGTCTGTTTCTTATGGGTATCTGAAGAAACATCAATACAGCCTTTTAGTACGGTTCCTTCAGCAAGTTCAGATATCAAGACGGCTGCCCTGTCCAGAGCAGAAAGTACCGTATTAATATCGATCCCCTTTTCAAAACGAAGTGATGCTTCGGATTTTAAATTAATTTTTCTGCTTGTTTTTGAAATTGAGGCGGGATCAAAATAGGCACTTTCAACAAGAACTGAATCTGTCTTATCTGTAATTCCTGATTTTAAACCGCCCATGATTCCGCCGATCGCAACAGGAGATTCATTGTCGCATATCAGTACTGAACCTTCCGGAAGCGTTCTTTCAGCTTCATCAAGGGTGATAAATTTCTCATTTTTTATCGATTCCCTTACAATTATTTTACGGCCCTTAATCAGGTTTGAATCAAAAGCATGTAAAGGCTGACCCCATTCAAGAAGGATGTAGTTTGTTATGTCAACGATATTATTTATTGACCTGATACCGCAATTTTCAAGTCTTCTTCTCATCCATAATGGAGACGGCTTGATCTCAACATTATTAATAAGACGGGCGGTATATTTTGAACACAATTCAGGTGTGTTTACTTCAACTTTAACTGTTTTTTCAATTTCGCAGCCTGTTTCTTTCACCGTAAATTCAGGTAAAGTGATAGGTATATTGTAAATGGCAGAGACTTCACGCGCAATTCCGATAACGCTTAAGCAGTCTGACCTGTTGGGGGTGATGCCCAGGTCAAGCACAGTGTCTGAAAGGTTCAGTGCATCTTTTATCGGGGTTCCCGGCTTAAGGTCGGAAGACAGATGTATAATACCTGAACCATCAGTGCCGAGGCCAAGTTCTGGTTCAGAACAGATCATTCCTTGTGAGACTTCACCTCTTATCTTTGATTTTTTGATTCCCATTCCGTTAGGAAGTTTAGCGCCGGGAAGGGCCAGTACGACCTTAATCCCGTCACTGATATTCGGTGCACCGCAAACCACCGGGATCTCTTCTGTTCCGGTGTTTATTTTGGTAAGAGAAAGTTTATCCGCATTGGGATGGGGACTGACTTTAATTATTTCAGCAACAATTATATCGTTCCACTGGGAACCCACTTCGATTATTTCTTCCACCTCGATGCCTGCCATGGTGAGATCATGTGATAGCTCATCTATGGATTTATCGATCTTTACGAAATCTTTTAACCAATTAAGACTTAGAAGCATAATTTAACCTGTTAGGATTGAAGGCTTTATTAGAATTGAGACAGAAATCTGAAGTCGTTTTCAAAGTAAAGCCGTATGTCATTAATGCCGTATCTGAGCATCGCGATTCTTTCAACTCCCAGCCCGAATGCAAGGCCGGTGATATTCTCCGAGTCATACCCAACATTTTCAAAGACTTTTGGGTTTACCATTCCGCATCCCAGTATCTCAAGCCAGCCTGTTCCGGAACAGACCCTGCAGCCGCTTCCTCTGCAGATCACGCACTGGATGTCAACTTCAGCGCTGGGTTCGGTGAACGGGAAAAAACTGGGCCTGAACCTGAGAGATGTATCTTTATCAAATATCTGATGGATGAAGATCGTAAGAAGACCTTTAAGGTCAGAGAAAGCGATGTTTTCATCAACCAGCAGTCCCTCTATCTGATGGAACATGGGTGTATGAGAAACATCAGAGTCGCATCTGTAAACCTTGCCCGGACATATTATCTTTAAAGGAGGCTTGGTTTTTTTCATGGTGCGGATCTGAACCGGCGATGTGTGTGTCCTGAGCAGTTTTTCCTCTGAGATGTAGAATGTGTCATGCATCGCCCGTGCCGGATGATCTTTGGGAATGTTTAATGCTTCAAAATTAAAGAAATCCAGCTCGATCTCAGGTCCTTCTACCGTTTCAAAACCGAGTGATGTAAAGATGCTCAGTATCTCATCTGTTATTAAGGTAATGGGATGTCTTCTTCCCACGGGCAGTGTTCTGCCGGGCAGGGTGGCGTCAAAACCGTCTTGTGACAGATCAAGTTCTTTTTTGGTTTGCCGGGAATTTACAAGAGATTCTTCGATCGCATTTTCGATCTCTTTTTTTACTTCATTAACAAGCTTTCCGAATGCCGGGCGTTCTTTTGTCGGGATATCTTTCAGGCCTTTAAGCACCCGTGTTAATGTACCGTTTTTACCGAGGATTCGGCTTTTATACTGGTATATTTCGGTCTCGGTTGTCAGCTCACCCAGTTCTTTCAGGCTCTGTTCTTTTATTTTTATCAGGTCTTCGTTCATTAACTTTACTTAAATTATGTTTAAAGAAGTATTATGGAATAATGATGCGAAAAAAGCCCCTGTTCTAAAGCAGAGGCCCTACTCCGGTAGCTTTGTGAATTGCGTTTATTCTCAGCAGCTTGCAGCGACTTCAGTGTTCTGATTGATCTGATCTTTTGCAATGCTGATAAGTTCTGAAAAATTTTCCGGATTATTAATAGCCAGTTCAGAAAGTATTTTTCTATCGATATCAATGTTTGCTTTTTTAAGACCAAAGATGAACTGACTATAGTTTAAATCATTTGCTCTTACAGCTGCATTGATCCTTGCGATCCACAGTTTCCTGAACTCGCGTTTTCTGACCCTTCTGTCCCTGTAGGCATAATTTAAGGCTCTGTCAACGGATTCTTTAGCGACTCTGTATAGATTACCGCTTGCGCCTCTGAAACCTTTAGCCAGTTTCAAGACTCTTTTTCTTCTCTGTTTTGATGTACATCCTCTTTTTACTCTTGGCATTATAACCTCTCAGTACTAATAGTGTTATTATCGGCAGCCTGTATTTTGCTTAGATATGATCTAGGCATAAGGGATCATGCTGCGTATGTTCTTTGCTTCTGATTTTGAGATCAGAGCGGATTTTCTTAAGTTACGTTTTCTTTTGGTTGATTTTGATGTGAGTATATGGCTTGTGTAAGCTTTGTTACGCTTAACGCCTCCGCTTTTTGTCAGTTTAAAACGTTTTGCAGCGCCTCTGCATGTTTTTAATTTTGGCATTGCTCTTTTTTCTCCTTATCTTATTTCTTTTTTGGTGCGAGCATCATTACAATATTATGACCTTCAAGTTTAGCTTCGCGCTCTATTATGCCGTATTCAACTGTACCTTCAGCCATTTTAGTGATAATTTCTTCGCCCTGTTCTTTAAATCGACGTTCACGCCCTCTGAACACCACTGTAACTTTTACTTTGTTACCTTTTTCCAGAAATTCCTGCGTGTGTCTAAGCTTTGTTTCCAGATCATGATTGCCGGTAAAGGGCCTTAGTTTGATCTCTTTTGTATGTACAATATGGACAGTCTTTTTCTGTACCTGTTTTTTACTCTGCTGGTATTTGAATTTACCATAGTCCATGAACCTGCAGACAGGCGGGTCTGTGTTTGGTGATACTTCCACCAGGTCAAGTCCCTGTTCATTTGCCAGTGCCTGTGCCTTACTGGTCTCAAGTATTCCCAGCTGATTTTTATCCTGATCCACAACTCTTACTGTTGGTACTGTTATTGCGGAATTAATCCGTGGTCCCTGTTTTTTAGCTATGTTATTTTACCCCCATGCTCGTTAGTTTGATAGTGTCTGTAATTCCTGTTTGCACTCATTATTTATAAGTTCGATGAAATCATTTACAGGAATTGCTCCAAGGTTCTTACCATTTCTCATTCTGGGTGCTACCGAATTTTGCTCAACCTCTTTGTTGCCGATTACCAGCATATAAGGTATCTTCTGCATTTGAGCTTCTCGAATTTTGTGATTTAAGCTCTCGTTACGAAGATCTATCTCTGTGCGTATATTATTATCAAGCAGATCTCTGTAGACTTTTTCAGCATACGTATTTTGCTCATCTGATATGGTTATTACTTTTGCCTGTACCGGTGACAGCCAGGTTGGAAATGCGCCGGCATAATGCTCTATTAGAATCCCCAGGAAACGTTCTATTGATCCGAGGATCACTCTGTGGAGCATCACCGGCCGGTGTTTATTCCCATCTTCTCCGATATAGCTCAGATCAAATCTTTCCGGCAGTACAAAATCACACTGAATCGTGGCACATTGCCATGATCTGTTAAGACAGTCTTTTAGCTTAAAATCTATTTTAGGCCCGTAAAACGCGCCGTCTCCTTCGTTTATTTTATAAGAAAAATCAAAAGTGTCAAGTGCCTCGGTCAGGGCAGTTGTTGCTCTTTCCCAGTCTTCATCTGTTCCAATTGATTTTTCAGGTCGGGTGCTGAGTTCGATCTCAAACTCAAAATCAAATACCTGCATCACATCCTTAACAAACCGAATAATGTCTATAATCTCGCTGTTTAACTGTTCGGGTGTGCACAGCAGGTGAGCATCATCTTGGGTAAACTCCCTAACCCGCGTAAGCCCGTGGAGTACACCTGATTTCTCATGTCTGTTTACTGTTCCCAGTTCGAAATATCTGATCGGCAGGTCGCGGTAGCTTCTCAAACTGGATTTATATATCAGCATATGCGCCAGACAGTTCATGGGTTTTAGACCGTATTCTTTGCCATCAACCTCGGTAAAATACATATTTTCTTTGTAATTCTGTAAATGCCCTGATTTTTCCCAGAGATCAATTTTAAGTATTTGCGGCCCTTTAACCATCTGGTACCCGCGTTTCAAATGTTCTTTAATCTCAAAATCTTCGATCAGCCGCCGCAGCATTGCGCCTTTTGGGTGATAAACAATCAGCCCGGCACCGGCCTCCTCATAAATATTAAAAAGATCCAGCTGACGGCCAAGTTTTCGATGATCTCTTTTTTTGGCCTCTTCAAGCATATTTAGATGCTCTTTTAACTTTTTCCTGTCAGAGAATGCAGTTCCGTAAATACGCTGCAGCATCTTGTTCTTTTCATCTCCTCTCCAGTAAGCGCCTGCAATACTGGTGAGTTTAAAGGCTTTTACCTTTCCGGTCGTATTAAGATGCGGACCTCTGCAAAGGTCAATAAAATCTCCCTGCTCATAAATGCTCACTTCATCGTCATTGATCTCATTTATGATCTCGACTTTATACTTTTCGCCTTTTTCCTTAAAAAGTTTTATCGCATCTTCTTTTTTAAGTACGAATCTTTTAAAAGGAGTCTTTGATTTTATGATCTCCTTCATCTTTTCTTCGATCTTTACCAGATCCTCAGGTGAAAAAGTCTTGTCATAATCAAAATCGTAATAAAAACCGCTTTCAATAGACGGGCCGATTGCTACCTTAACATCAGGGAAAAGCGCTTTTACAGCCTCTGCCATGATATGAGAGGTGCTGTGCCGTATGATATCAAGACCTTTTTTTGAGTCCGCTTCAATAAAGCTGATTTCAGCATCTTTTTGTACCGTGTCTGAGAGGTCATGATCCTTATTGTCCAGCATGGCTGCAACTGAATTCAGGCCGGGTTTATAGCTTTTCAGGACTTCAGCAAGGGTCGTTCCTTTTTCAGCTGTTATGATGCTTTTGTCGGGTAATGTCAGTGTAAGTTCGTTCATTATTTATCTGTTTATGTTATTAAAAAAGCACCACAAAGTATCATTTTATGATGCCTGTTTTTAACAAAATGCTTTATTTTTAATGTTGCTTTACATTTCATGGTAGGCGCGGGCGGTATCGAACCGCCGACTTCTACCACGTCAAGGTAGCGCTCTCCCACTGAGCTACGCGCCTGCACGATACAAATGTAAACAATTCAGATACCAATATTTTTAAATTTTGTCAAGAAAATTATTATGTTACGACTTATTGGGGATAAATTTTTGTCTTATACAACCGTCAGAATAAAGGCCTTGTCTCAGTAAATATATGTTTAACGGCAAAAAGTTCTATTTTTTATAAAATGTTTCCTTTAATAAACCGTATTCTATTTTTAAGTAGCTAAAAAAACATAACAAATTGTCTGGCATAAGTTTTGCTTAATATTGCGGGTTAAGTCTGATGATAAGAACATTTTAGAGCAGGAACAAACAGAGATAAACCTAAGCGGTTCAGGAATAAAATTTCATACCAGCGATAATCTGAAAACCGGTGATTTTCTGGACGTTTAAATGGTGCTTCCCATATCCTCCGGGGTTTTGATCGAGTTTATTGCAGAGGTTGTCAGGGTTGTCCGGTCTACAGATACGATGTTAAACGGTGATGACTGTGCAAATGAAATCGCTGTGAAATATGCCGCGATCAATGAAGATGACCGGGAGATGATTATTCGGTATACTTTTAAGAGACAAAGAGAACTGCTGCGAGCATTTGAAAGCAATTCAGCTTAGTTTTTTATATTTTACTCACGATTTCTTTACTGTTTATAAAAATTTCATTACAATCTTTTTCATTAAGTCCGGCGCCAAGTATTACTTTCCTGGCATATTCTAATGTAATCAGATCAGAAGGGCTGTGTGAATCCGTATTGATAACCATTTTAGCCCCGTGTTTTTTTGCAAGGGCAGCAACATGGCCATTGGTTATTGAGTGTCCTTTCCTGGCCGTGATTTCAAGATAAATTCCTTTTTCAGCAGCAAGTTCAGCCTCATCATCAGAAATAAGTCCCGGATGGGCCAGAATATCAATGTCTGACATCAGAGCTTTCTTATTTGTACCGGGCATAACAGGTTCTGTGATAGTTTCACCGTGAACCACTATAATTTTAGCTCCCTGTTTACGTGCTTCGGCTGCAACTGTTTCAATATCTTCAGGATGTACATGGGTTATTTCGATTCCGGGAATTGCCTTGATCTCTTTTCTTTTATTTATGTCACTACAAACCCTGATAGACCTTGAGATTAAAAAATCAAAATTTGATGTATCCGCATGGTCCGTTATGGCAATCGCTTTATAGCCTACGAATTCTGCTCTTCTGATAAGCTCTGAGGGTATCAGTTCGCCGTCACTAAAAAATGTGTGTGTATGTAGATCTATCATAACATTATCCCGTTAAATTATAGTTCCGTTTAATGAATGAATATTGGTTTTGGTTACCGTAACATTTTTTGTGCTTCCAATAATATGAGTGTCTGCCTTACAATTGACAACTTTATTTGTCCTTGTCCTGCCTGCAATAAAATCATTATCATATCTGCTGATATTTTCAAATAAAACTGAAACCGTTTTATCCATAAGTCCGGAGTTTATTTGTCTGCTTATTTTTCGCTGAATTTCATTTAATATTGTCAATCTTTCGATTTTAGTTTTATAGGGGATCTTACCCTCAAATTTTGAAGCTTTTGTTCCCTCCCGATCAGTATAATGAAATATAAACAGGTCATCATAGGAGATATCTTTAATGACAGTTAAAGTATCATTAAAATCATTATCGGTTTCTTCAGGAAAACCTACGATAATGTCAGAAGTTATACTGATCCCGGGAACAGTTTCTCTTAGAGCGGAGATCTTATCCAGATATTCCTGTTTTGTATAAACACGGTTCATCCTCTTTAAAAGCGTATTTGAACCCGACTGCAGAGGCAGGTGGATATGTTCGCAGAGTTTGTCAAGTTCTTTAAATGAAAGAATAAGTTTATCAGAGAGATCTTTTGGATGAGAGGTTACAAACCGTATTCTTTCCAGTCCTTTAATATCATTAATTCTTTTTAGCAGATCCGGAAATGAGTATATATCTTCACGGTCGTTTTTGTATGAATTAACATTCTGGCCAAGAAGCGTGATCTCTTTAACACCTGATCTGACCAGCCCGTTGATTTCCTTTATTATTTCAGCAGAACCTCTGCTTGTTTCAGGCCCTCTGACATAAGGAACAATACAGTAGGTACAGTAGTTATTGCATCCGTGCATTATGGACACAAAAGAACATATACTTCCAGGTTCCGGTTTATAAGGAAGGTCAGGGTAAACTTTTGAGGGGTTATTCATTTCAATGTTTACAATTTTATCCCCGTTTTCTGCCGCAGCTATAAGCTCCGGCAGATCATTGATCTTTTGCGTACCAAAGATAATGTCAATAAAAGGAAATTGTTTTATGATCTTTTTGCCGTGATGCTGGGCCAGACAACCGCCGACACCGAGTATAAGAGACGGATTTTTCTGCTTGATCTTGTTTATTCTTCCAAACTCGCTATATACTTTATCTTCTGCTTTTTGTCTTACACTGCATGTTATTATCAGGATATGTGAGGCGTTTTCATAGCAATCCGCTTTTTCAAAGCCATGATTTTCAAGCATTTTCAGGATCCGCAGAGAGTCATAATCATTCATCTGGCATCCAAAACTTTTAATAAACAGCCTACGGGTCTTCTTGTTGATGTTAGACATAATATAAGTTATTACAGATAATTAAGTATTAATAGTTGATGCTATTGTTTAATTGGAGCTACTTATTTAGAGAGAAGCTTATTTGTTTCTGAGTGACGTTTTGCAAGAGTATCAATTATGGTTTTTGCAAGCTTAGGGGAGGTGTCTAAAACAGTGTCCAGATCATCACAATTAAAAACCTTTACATGGCTTTTTCCAATTGAACGAACAGTAGCGCTTCGTTTTTCTCTTAAAATTGCACTCATCTCTCCAAAATATTCATCGGGATTTGAGATCCTTTCGATCTCTGTACCTGATTTTGAGACCAGTAAACCATATTCAGCTTTTACCATTTGAAAGATCTCGTCTCCTTGGTTCCTTCCTCTATTAAGGTCTCAGCATCTCCATAATGTCTGTCATTTTAGTTATAAATCAATACTGGATTTATGTATTTTGTTTGTAATAATGTTATAATTAATTTGCAGAAAATAAAAAAAATGTCAACTTGTTAAAGATTTTGATTTTCAGACGATACACATTTATGATAATACGTGTAAAATATGTATGTTTTGTTATGTTAAATTTAATTTTTTTTATATACTCAAAACAATATACTACTTCAAAAATAATACGCAATATTTTTAGGGTTAAAACTTATAAATTAAAAGTGTTGCAGAGGGAAGGGCTATTGAGAAAACGCCTTCTTCTAAAGGGGATTCAATAAAAGGAACCAGACCGGCACCGGTCCCGTTTTCCGATAAAGCTGTTGTTGAAAAAAAAGAAGAAATTAAAGTAGAAAAAGTTGAACAAAAATCTGCGAACAGTCCTGAACCTTTACCTTTTTCTGAAAATCCGGTGAATCAGACGAAACAGACCAAGGTTAAGATTACAAGGGAACTGCAGCAGTTAAGCATGTCGCTTCAGATGATTCCGGTTAGAACAACATTTCAAAAAATGGCCAGAGTTGTCAGAGATCTTGCAAAGAAAGGTAATAATCTTGTTGCTTTTAATACCAATGGCGAGGATACAATGCTTGATAAAAGTGTTATTGACAGGATAGGTGACCCCTTAATTCATCTTGTTAGAAATTCTGTTGACCATGGTATTGAACTGTCACCTGATGATAGAGTGAAAGCGGATAAGGATAAAACCGGAAATATAGAGCTTAATGCTTTTCATAAGAGCGGGAATATTCATATTGAGATTAAGAATGATGGAAGGGGACTGGACCGGGAAGCGATACTTAAAAAAGTGACTGAAAAAGGTCTCGTTAGTGAAGGGCAGACCCTGAGTGAACGTGATATTTATAATCTTGGTTCTTCCCGGCTTTTCAACTGCAAAGAAGGTTACGGATGTGTCAGGTCATGGAGTGGGTATGGATGTGGTTAAGAGAAATATAACATACCGACCCTTTCTGTTGTAAAGTCAATACCGCCGTCAACTGAGGATTTAACAACAATAATTAATAAGGGGGATATGATCAAAATACGGGAATTATTGTTGACAGTGGATCGGAAGTTTTTGATATACAGGTTGATGCAGTTGAAGAAACACCTACATTTGGCACAGCAGTAAGTACAAATTTTATAAAAGGAATCGCAAAAACAAAAGGCGGAGCAAAGATCCTTTTAAATATTGAAAAAGTTCTGACCACAGATGAACTGCAATCAGTTTCTGAATCAACCATTACTGAAAGTAATTAACTGATTTGATGGACCTGAAATTATTTAATCAATTTAGAGATCTCGTTTATAAAAACTGCGGAATAAACTTAAATGAGTCAAAAGTTACGATGGTCAGTTCGCGCATCGCCAAAAGGATGCGTGTTTTAGATATAAAAGACCATTCAGATTATCTTGAATATCTCATAAAGGATAATAGCGGTGATGAGATAACAAAGTTCATGGATGTTATCTCGATAAATGTAACAAGCTTTTTTAGAGAAGCGGAACATTTTGATCTGCTTGAAAAGGTAATAACGGAAATTGTTGAAAGCGGCCAAAAAAAAATCAGGATTTGGTGCGCAGCGTCATCAACCGGCGAGGAACCCTTTACAATTGCAATGGTTTCCAACATTATCACAGCAGATAAATTGATAGATCTGAAAATTTTAGCTACAGATATATCCACTAAAGTTCTGGCAGATGCGAAAGCGGGTAAATATAGTATTGATAAAATAAAAACGATCCCAAAAGCGCTGCTAAGAGAGTATTTTACCAGGGAAACAACAGGAGATAAAAACCTTTTCTGTGTGAAGGATGAGCTGAAAAGGCTGATTGCTTTTAGACGGCTTAATCTATTTAAGCCGCCTTTTCCGATGAAGGGTCCGATGGATGTTGTATTCTGCAGAAATGTGATGATGTATTTTGATAATCAGACAAGAACACGACTTTTGTCTGAGATCTACAGACTCTTAAAGCCCGGCGGTTATCTTATAACCGGGCATGCTGAAAATCTGACCTCTGTAAAGAATAATTTTAAATGTGTACAGCCTTCTGTTTTTCAGAAGTAAATTTAATCGAATAATTTATTTGAAGAGATAATAAATAGTTCTGGAGACTCTGGTTGAAAACAAAAGTAATCGGAATATCAGATATGATGGTCTCAAAAACACCCAATGAAACGCTGATAACGTATTCACTCGGTTCATGTCTTGGAGTTGTGATTTATGATCCAGTTGTCCACGTAGCCGGGCTTCTCCACAGCATGCTGCCGCTTTCAAAGATTGATCCGCAAAAAGCAAAAAAATCGCCTTTTATGTTTGTAGATACCGGAGTACCGCTGCTTTTCAGGGAAGCTTTTAAATTGGGGGCTGAAAAACAAAGACTTATCGTTAAAGCAGTAGGGTGCTCTTCACTTTTGAAAAAAAAAGGATTTTTTAAAATCGGTGAAAGAAACTTCACTGTTCACAGGAAGTTATTATGGAAAAATAATATTCTGATAGAAGGTCAGGATGTCGACGGCAACGGCTCAAGAACCGTAAAAATACAGGTTAAGAGCGGTAATGTTATTATTAAATCCGGCGGAGAAAAGAATGAATTATAAAATTTAATTTTAACAAATCGTATTTCCCTAATTGGAGGCTGATAAATGTCATTTAATATATTAATTGTTGATGATTCAAAAACTATCCGATCCGTTATAAAGAAAACACTTGATATTGCCGGGGTGCCGATCGGTGAGTTATATGAAGCAGAAAATGGTCAGGTTGCACTTGATGTGATGAAGGATAACTGGGTTGACCTGGTATTTGCCGATATCAATATGCCTGTAATGACGGGTATTGAAATGATCCAAAAAATGTCTGAAGATAAAATACTTGAGAATATGCCGGTAATCATTGTGGCAACTGAAGGAAGTAAAACCAGGATAGAAGAGTTTCTTAAACAGGGGGTCAGGGCCTATATCAGAAAACCCATAAGTCCTGAAGCATTAAGAAATATCGTTAAAGAAGTAATGGGGGATTATGATGAATGATGAAAATAATGAACTTCTGATAAGACTCTGTTGTGATGTGTTTGAAAATCTGTCTTTTATGTTTGGTGAAACAATTGATTTTGATGAGGCTGAAACAAAGACGATTTCACTTGAAGAATGGAATGAAATTGTTTAAAGCGAAGAATATCTGGCTCTTAACATTGAGGACGAACCCATATTAATTAAAGCAAAGGTTGAATAGTCTATGCCTGTTAAAGTTCTGATCGTTGACGATTCAGCAGTCGTTAGAAATATTTTCAAATAAGCCGGGTGCAATAATAAAAACAACTAAACTTTCACTTACAAAAACCACAAATAAAGTTGTTGCAACAGGCGGTACTCAGGCACTTGAATCGATTTTAACCTCACTTCCTCCAAATGCTCCCGGAATTGTCATCGTGCAGCACATGCCTGAAAAATTCACTAAAAGCTTTGCTGACCGCCTTGACACGATCTGTGATATTCAGGTTAAAGAGGCCGAGGATGGTGACAGGGTAATACCGGTAAGGGCGCTAATAGCTCCGGGGAACTCTCACATGCTGTTAAAAACGGAGCAACATACTATGTACAGATAAGAACCGGTCCGCTGGTTAAAAGGCAAAGGCCGTCTGTAGAGGTGCTTTTTAATTCGATGGCAAAGTATGCCGGAAATAATGCCATTGGTGTAATACTCACGGGGATGGGGTCTGACGGTTCTGACGGATTATTAAAGATGAAGGAAACCGGTGCAGAAACCCTTGCACAGGATGAGAAGTCCTGTGTTGTTTTCGGGATGCCTTGTCAAGCAATAAAATTAGGTGCTGCTAATAAGGTGGTTAGCCTTCAAGAAATGCCTAAAGAAATACTTGCATTAGCCTGATTGTTTTTTGTTAACATAATATCTATTATCAGACGTTAACTATATGCCTGTTTATAATGACGTTCATATAATTAATTACAAATTTTGAGTATCTGCCTACTTTATAAACCTCACACAGTTTCTTGTTAAATTTATCTAACTCTATAATATTACTAATTTTTAATGAAAATAGTACCATGGGAGTATTGATGTATGGAATATTATTTTTCTTGCAATACTTACAGATCATTCCATCATCAGTTAATATGCCGTCGGTATTTTGGAAATAATAATTATCAATAAGTGTATTGTCAGGATATTTAAGACCTGTGAAATGATTATCCTTTTCATTTTTAAAAAATTTAACGGAGTCAGTTATTTCAACAAAATTGCGGCAGTCAAGTTTATGGTTTAAGCCGTTTAATTCTTCAAATATAGGTTCCGGTACGAGAATATTTTTAAAACTTGCGTAAAGTTTTAAAATATTAATTTTATCCATATATATAATAGAAGATGCATCTGCTATAATGCGACCGTTTTTAAATAGTATTTTATTATTTAAATCCATTATTTTAATGTAAAACTATTGCAAAATCAGCTAGTTGGGTATTGAAAAAATATTTTATTTGTTATATCTATATTCTAAATACAAATATACTATATTTAATACTGGAGGAACAATAATGAATTTAATAAATTTACAAAAGAAAAAACAACTCTCCATAAGATGTCTGCTTATTTTAGTACTTTGTCTGTTGTGCCCTGCCCTCTTATTTGCAGAAAATCAGGACAAAGGATCATTAAGCAATAAATACGGACTACCTGACTTTACATCGCTTGCAAAGAAACTGACACCGGTGACGGTAAATATACAGACAACAAAAGTTATCAAACCAAGAGTCAGACAGTTCGGCAACAGCCCTTTTGGGAATGATCCGCGTCAACAGGATCCTTTTGACGATTTTTTCAAACATTTTTTTGGTGATTCTCCCAGAGATCGAAAAGAAAGAGGCGGTGGATCCGGTTTTATTATTGATAAAAATGGTTATATCATTACGAATAACCATGTTGTTTCCGGCGCGGATGAGATTATTGTTAAGACACATGATAATAAAGAATATGATGCAGAAGTTGTCGGCACTGATCCTAAAACAGATATTGCTTTAATTAAACTGAAAAAATTTGATTCTGACCTGCCTTATGCTGAGATCGGTGACTCGGATAAACTTCAGGTCGGTGAATGGGTGCTTGCTATCGGAAATCCCTTCGGACTTCAGGAAACGGTTACAGCCGGCATTGTAAGTGCAAAAGAAAGAACTATAGGTGCCGGTCCTTATGATGATTTTATACAGACGGATGCATCCATAAATCCCGGAAACAGCGGAGGTCCCTTGTTTGATCTAAGCGGTAAAGTTGTGGGTGTGAATGCGATGATCTATTCACCCAGCGGCGGAAATGTCGGTATTGGTTTTGCCATTCCAATTAATCTTGCAAAAAAAATAGTAAATCAGTTGAAAAACGGCGGTAAGGTCGTACGCGGCTGGCTCGGGGTTACTGTACAGACTGTGACCAAAGAACTTGCTGACCAGTTTGATCTTAAAGAAGGTAAAGGTGCGATTGTTGCCGGTGTTGAAAAAGGCAGCCCCGCAGATAAATATGGAATTCTTCCCGGTGATGTGATTATCAAGTTTAAAGGCGTTGAGCTGCATAAGATGTCTAATCTGCCGACAATGGTTGCGGATACGCCTGTAGGTCAAAAGGCAGATGTTACGGTGATAAGAGAGGGGAAGGTAAAAGTAATTAAAGTAAAAGTCGGTGAATTAAAGGATGATGTGAAAGAGATCTATGCTGAGAATGAAAAAGAAAAGATCGGTATTGTTGTCCGGGAAATAACACCTGAATTTGCAAATTCGTACGGCCTGTCGGAAAACAGCGGAATAATCATCACCCATGTAGAACCGGGGTCTACAGCTGCAGAATCCGGGCTTTTAAAGGGCGACATTATAAGGGAAGTAAATAGAAAGACTATAAAAACGATCAGTGGTTATAATTCAGCGATAAAACAGAACAGCGGAAATATTCTTTTTCTGGTCAAAAGAGGAAGAAGTACTTTATGGGTTGTTGTAAAGACGTCTAATAAATAAATTGAGAGTTGTCATGGAATCTTTTGAAGCACAAAGAAGATCTATGATCGATCTACAGCTCAAATCCAGAGGAATATTATCATCGAAAGTTTTAACTGCGATGTCAAATGTTCCCAGGGAAAGATTTGTGGGGCCTGAAAATTTAAATAATGCTTATAATGACGGCCCCGTTTCCATAGGCTCAGGTCAGACCATATCACAGCCTTATATGGTGGCCATAATGACAGAGGCTCTTCTTTTAACAGAGTGTGATAAGGTGCTTGAGATTGGTACGGGGTCAGGTTATCAGACAGCTGTATTGCGGGAAATAGCAACAGCTGTATATTCAGTTGAAAGGATCGCTACCCTGGCAGAAACTGCGCGAAATGTACTGTGTTCACTGGGATATAATAATATCGTCATCAAAGTGGGTGACGGTACACTGGGCTGGCCTGAGGAGGCACCTTTTGATGCGATCATAGTAACTTCCGGGTCACCTAAAGTCCCTGAGATATTGCTTAACCACTTAAATGATGGCGGCCGAATGATCATCCCGGTTGGAACAAGGAGTCTTCAGCGCATTGTAAGAATTACAAGGACTAAAGATAACTTTAATACAAAAGAAATGCTGTCCTGTGTTTTTGTCCCTCTAATCGGAGAAGGCGGATGGCAGGAAAATGAAATCTAGAATATTTATATAGTAAGTTTAAATATGTCAGAAATTGATGATCTGAAAAAAATACTGCATTATCATAATCATCGTTATTATGTCCAGGATGATCCTGAGATCAGTGACGGTGAATATGACGAGCTCTTCAGGAAATTATCTGCTATTGAAGAAAAGGATCAAGACCTTGTTAGCCCGGATTCTCCCACTCAGAGGGTTGGTGCGAGTCCGTCTGATAAGTTTAAAAAAGTTAAACACACGAAAAGAATGTTAAGCCTTTCAAATGCAATGAGTGCGGATGAATTAAATCAATTTGATAATAGAATTAAAAAAGATCTTAACATCACTGATACAGAGATAGAATATATTGTCGAACCCAAGCTGGATGGTTTTTCAGTTGAGACTGTTTATGAAAAGAATATTTTAAAACTGGGTTCTACACGCGGTGACGGGGATATCGGAGAGGATATTACCAATAATCTGAAAACGGTGCGATCAATTCCTCTGGTTCTAAATAATAATATTATTGAGCGTTTTGAGATCCGCGGCGAAGTGGTCATGGAGAAAAAAGAATTTGAATCGCTTAATAAATCACGAAGTGAAGCCGGTGAGCAGCTTTTTGCTAATCCCCGGAATTCAGCAGCAGGTTCAATAAGACAGTTGGATCCGAAAGTAACATCCGGCAGAAAATTAAAAGCATATTTTTACGGTCTGGGTTCTGTTGCAGGTGGAATGTTTTCAAAACATGAAGAGATATTATCTTACATAAATATAATTGGTTTTAAAACTACTGAGTATAAAAAATGCAGAACTATAGAAGAAACAATTAATGAGTGTAAAAGACTTGAATCATTAAGAAACGATTTCATGTTTGAAATTGATGGTGCCGTCGTCAAGGTAAATGACCTTTCAATACAAGCTAAACTGGGTGACCGTTCACGTAATCCGCGCTGGGCGATCGCATACAAATTTGCTCCGCAGGAAGCAACAACAATAATTAATGCTATTGTTTTACAGGTCGGCAGAACCGGGGTCCTGACACCTGTGGCAGCGTTGGAACCGGTTAATGTATCGGGTGTTGAAATTAAACGTGCCACACTTCACAACATTGATGAAATAAATAAAAAAGATATACGGATAGGCGATACTGTTATTCTTCACAGAGCAGGAGATGTCATTCCAAAGATTATTAAAGTTGTGGAATCTAAAAGAAAAGGCAGTGAAGTCAGGTTTGAAATGCCTGAAAAATGCCCGATATGTGATTCAAGGATTTTTAAGAACGAAAATGAGACAGCATACCGGTGTTTAAACCCCGAATGTACAGCCGTTATAAAAGAAAAAATCAAGCATTTTGTTTCAAGACGGGCAATGAACATAGAAGGTTTTGGCGAAAAGCTTGTTGATCAAATGGTAGATAATAACGTTTTAAAAGATGTGTCGGATATATATTATATTACTCCGGAAAAAATAAAATTTCTGGAACGTATGGGAAAAAAGACTTTGATTAATTTATTTAATTCGATTGAGAACAGTAAGGAACAGAAGTTTGAAAGTGTAATATATGCTCTGGGTATAAGACATGTAGGTGACAGCACATCAAAATCGCTAGTTGAAACATATGGCAACATTGTTGCGATTATTAATGCTGACAAAGACAGCTTAACCTCTATTAATGATATTGGACCAGAAGCTGCTGAGAGTATACTGAATTTTATTTCTGATGAACAGAACCGGTTGATTTTAAAACGATTAAAGGAGGCCGGCTTAAAAATGAAAGTTAATCTTGCTGAGGTTAAAAGACCGCTTCTGGGAAAGAAGTTTATTTTTACCGGCACACTGTCTCATTTTACACGATTATCCGCACAGAAAAGAGTTGAGGCGCTTGGCGGTAGAACTGTTTCATCGATCTCGAAAAATATGGATTTTGTTGTGGCCGGCGAGAATGCAGGCTCTAAACTTAATAAGGCTGAAAAACTCGGTATAAAGATTATTAATGAGATAGAGTTTAAAACATTGGTACAGGATTAAATCTTTTTAATGTGTAAAATGAAACGAATCCAGCACACTCAGCACTAGTTCAAGCTCCGCCAGGACTTTAAGATCACCTCATTAGTATTATTGCTTAAAAAAAAAGAGATTTTGGAAAAGCGTAAGAAAACCTATGAAGCAGCGCGCTTGAAAAATCCTAATAGAGGGTCAAAGGATATCAGGAATTGGGATCATATCGATACTGTTTATTTGAATCCAGCTGATGTACAACCAGCACAAAGTGAGGCAGCCTTAATGAAAACATTCAGGTGACAACTACCTTGACAAACGGCGTTAATGTGAAATTGTTCTTCACGTTCTGTTCCTGCGTATTGTCGTGTTTGGTTTCATTATATAGAAGAGTATTCGGGATTCAATTAATTAAGATATGGGTTCTAGCCTTTGTTATAGATCTCAACTCTGTTTCTTCCGTTAAATTTAGCATTGTAAAGTGCTTCATCGGCATATTTTACAAGTTCTCTATGCGTTGATGCACCGCTTTGTCTCATGCCCGCAATTCCAATACTGATCGTAATATTAATCGTGTTATCTGCTATCTCAAATTTATGTTTTTCAATATTTTCTCTGATCCGTTCCATCATGGAATCGGTTTCTTCAAGTGTTGTTTGCGGAATTATTATACCGAACTCCTCACCGCCATATCTGGCACAAATGTCCACATCTCTTATCTTATCTTTTATAATTTCTGACATTGATTTGAGTACTAAATCGCCAAATTGATGTCCATATTGGTCGTTTACTCTTTTAAAGTAGTCAATATCTATAATCACACAGCATAAGGGTAGATTATATCTTTTTGATCTGACGAATTCATCATTGAGTCTTTCATGGAAATATCTATGGTTATAAAGATTTGTTAGACCGTCTTTTTTTACAAGTTCTTCCAGAATTATATTTTTTTCCTGCAGTTCATCGCAGACGTTCTTCATTTTTACCTGACTGTTAACACGTGCTAACAGTTCAGCAGGGTTGAATGGTTTTGTTATATAGTCAGCAGCACCTATCTCAAAACCTTTTATTTTATCAAGGGTATCAGTCTTACTGGTAACCATTATGATAGGAATATCTTTTGTTTTATCAATTGTTTTCAGTTTCCTGCAGACCTCATAGCCGTCCATGTCCGGCATCATAACGTCCAGCAATATTACGTGCGGATCAAACAATTTTAATAGCTCGATCGCTTCGCGTCCGCCTTCTGCGGCTAGTACATTAAAACTATTATTTGTGAGCAGTTTTTTAGCCAGGTTTCGAACAACTTCATTGTCATCAATAACCAGAACGCCTGTTTTTTTATTATCCATGGGACTCACGTTATATCAGTTATTTATATTCGTTTATTTTATTCTCCTAGTCCCTTTAGATATAGATAGACATTCACGCTTGTATCTGAGGACCTTCCACTGGAGCCTGAGCTTTTTTCAATGGAGAATTTTGTTCCCCAGCAACCGGAAGCATAATCAATTCCGAATTCAGTATCAAGTTCACCCTCATCCAGGGTATCGTATCTTGCATCAAAGAAAACATGTAATGAATTATTAATTTTTAATCTTCCTTCCAGATCAATTATTTCATAATAGTTGCGAAAGTATCGGTATTCAAGTTCAAGATATTCATTTTTAGTATTGTTCCAGTTTAAGAGAACATTGTAGTACCGCATTTCGTTACTGTCATGGTCATATGCAGCTTTTGATTTAAAATACAGATTAGTTAACAGGCTTATTCTTATTTCACCAAAAATATCTGAGTAATCATCTTCAGGCTCACCTTTTAAATATAATCCTCCTTCAGGGTCACTGAAATTAACGGACTGACCCAAAAGCAGATACCCGACCTCTTTTTCCGACAGGTTATTTGTTTCGTCTTTATAGAGTGCCGTAAAACGGTTTTTTACATAGTAGGAAAGGATATGTCTTTTATAAAATCTGTCAGGTATGTCAAATTCAGGCATATCGTCCTGATTATTTTCAAAGGTATATTCATAGAGGATTCCCGGTTCAATTGTATGTTTCAGTTTCTTTATTTTTTTATTATCATAATTAAATATTTTAATAAAGTTTGTAGATAATTCTGCTTTTATGCTGGGGAATATTCCTTCTTTATTAAAATCATCATTATGGTTAAGATTTAGATAAGAAATTCCTTTCATACCGATTTCCGGGTTGAATTTTAACCAGTTATTGAAAGTTTTAGGAAGTGATATTTTAGGGAATATGGTCAGCCTGTGTCCTTTTACACCGCTGTCTCTCCAAAGATAGTCATATGAAGCATCAAGCTGGTAGTATAATGACGAATCATTTAAAGGTTTTCTCATCCCTGATAAAATTACCTGGGGTAACCTTTGAAGCGTATTTGGATCAGAGTGGAGCAGGTTTTTATAAACATCAAAGTTAACCAGAAGATTATAGGATTCCCAGTTTTTGTTTAAAAAGACAAATGATTCATCACGCTCTTTAGAGCGCAGGCTTGATTTTTTTATCGCACTTGATGAGCGTCTTACCTGCTCTCTGTAGTCCCCGTAAAATTCCCTGTCAGAGATGTAATTAACATCTGCTTTCAGATACAGGTCTTTTGAGAAATAATGTTCGCCTTCAAAATTAAGGTGGATTCTTTCGTGACTTCTGTCTCTTTTGTCTCTGTATTCATCTTCAAAAAAGTCACTTTCTTCATTGATATAATATCCGTACAGTTTTGCCCATGAATCTTCTTTAAACCGGATTCTATATTCAAGACCGTTGCCGATCCCCTTTTCGGATGCGTAATCAAGCCAGAAGGTCGCATCAGAATTTTCATTAATAGACCAGAAAAAAGAATTGTTAAATTCCAGACCGTCACTGCTGGAATGCCCAAATTCAGGATATAAGAAACCGGTCGCCCTTTTTGTTTTAGCAGGAAAAAGTGCATAGGGAATATACATTACCGGTACACCTTTTATTTTAAAGAATGAATTTTTAACCTGAGCATAGCCTTCAACAGTTAAGCTGATTTTTTTTGCATCTATCCGCCATAAAGGATTGGGTCCGTCACAAGTTGTAATCGTTCCGTTTTTCACGCTGTACTTATCGGCGCTTATTTTTTTTATCTCCTTACCTTCAATATGGAAGTTTTCCTCTTTTAAAAAGATAACAGCGTTATGAACCTGACCCACTTGAGATGTGAAATTAATTTCAAAAGAATCACAGTTGATTTTGTCGCCGCCTTCCTGAAGAATTACATTTCCCCTGGCATTTGCAATCTGTGTATTCAGGTTATATTTAATATAATCTGCATTTATGGTCCTTGACCCCTGATGCAGTTCTGCGTTACCTTTCGCAATAAAACAGTTATTTTTATTATCCTGAAATAATTTATCAGCTTTTAAGTCTATCGGCAGATCATTAAATTCACCTTTTTTTAAAAGCGGGTCTCTTGAATAGACATTTTGACTAAACAGTATAAATATTATAAACAAAACTTTAATGGAGTGTTTCATTGGTTTTTGATCTATATGGAATTGAATTATTTCTGTACCTGATATCTATAGTGGTATTCGACCGCTTACATTTTTACTTTTGCTTAATAATAACTCTCTTATTTCCCCCACAGCAAATAAAGATCCGGTTACCAGAATAAGATCATTTTTACCGGCTTCTTTCTGGGCAATTTCAATTGCTTCAGATGTTGTATCATACCAGAATAACCCGTTATTGTCTGAAAAAACAATATATTTTTTTATTGTTTTTTGATTCGCAGCTCTGTTTATTTGGGGCTCACAAAATAATGTTTTATATGCTCCGGGAAGCATTATATTTATAAGACTTTTAATGTTTTTATCTTCAAGAACGCCGATTATTAAATATAGCCTGTTAAAATTAAAGTAATGGTAAACAGCTGACCTAAGCTCTTTCCATGCAGCGGGATTATGTGCTCCGTCCAGAAGAACAGGTGTTTTTTTTGAAATGAGTTCAAGCCTTCCAGGCCAAAAAGTTTTTTTAATCCCGTTTTTGATGTTTCTTTCTGATATCGTATAACCTGAATTGATTAAAAGTTCGGATGACTTGATCGCAAGAGAAGCATTTGTGATTTGGTGTGCTCCGATTAAACCGGACTCGATATGTTTAATTTCAAAAAAAGAGCTTCTATAATTAAATATTTTATCAGAAATGACTTTTGTCTTAAAATCTCTGCCCGCAAGGAAAAGGTCACTGCCGGAACTATTGGCAATATTATCAAGTATGATTTTTGATTTTGACTGTTTTACACCTGCAACGACCGGTCTGTTTTTTTTAATGATGCCGCCTTTTTCACAGGTTATTTTGGAAATCGTATTTCCCAGATATTTCTGATGTTCCAGACCGATATTTGTGATTACTGAGACCATCGGGTTTATAATATTTGTTGTGTCATACCTGCCGCCAAGACCGGTTTCAATGACAACAGGATCTGCTTTTTTCTGATAAAAGTAGATAAAGGCAAGAGCTGTTGTAAATTCAAAAAAAGTTACATTTTTAATAGCCTTATCAAAACAGACTTTTTTAATATCTTGTATTAATTTAGTGGCATTTTGTTTTGAAATTTGGGAGTTTTTTATTTTTATTCTTTCACAAAAATCAATTAAATGGGGAGACGTATACAGACCGGTTTTATAACCGCTGTTATTCAGTATTGAGTGTAAAAAAGCAGCGGTTGAACCTTTGCCGTTTGTACCTGCTATATGGATGAAGTTAAGCTCTTTTTGGGGATTACCAAGATGTTTGAGGATTTTCCTAATATTGGTCAGCCCGGGTCTTATCCCGAATCTGCGCAGTTCGAAAAGTGAGGTAATTGTTTTCTGATATGTCATTTAATGAAAATTATTCAGGTAAAGTAGCATCTTTAAGTTCACGAATAAATGCGCCAACGATGTTAATCATTTCAGGATTGGAAATGTTTTGCTCAATTTTATTTATAATCGCACTGCCTACGATCACTGCATCAGAATATCGGATGACTTCACGGACATGTTCCGGGCGTGAAATTCCAAATCCGACACCGATAGGAAGGTCGGAAAATTTTCTGATCCTGTCAAGGTAGCCAGACAGGTCGGTATCCAGGTTGTCTCTGGTGCCGGTCACACCGGTCACCGATACAAAGTATATAAAGCCCGATGCTTTTTCAGATACAAGCTGCAGCCTTTCATCCGTACTTGTGGGTGCAAGCAGAAATATCATATCGAGTCCGTTTAATTTCGCAGCTTCATTTATAGCGGATGCTTCTTCCGGAGGCAGATCCACAATTAAAAAAGCGTCGACGCCGGCACTTTTTGCATCATGACACAGCTTTTCGATACCATACTTCAAAAAGGGATTATAATAGCCGAAAAGAATGACAGGGGTTTCTGAATACGTGCGGACCTTTCTTACGTGTGCAAAAATATTCTGCATTGAAAAGTTCTTTGACAAAGCCCTTTGTGAAGCGGCCTGTATCGTTGGTCCGTCTGCCATAGGATCAGAGAAAGGGACGCCCAGTTCTATGATATCAGCGCCATTTTCAACCAGACATTTAAGGAGGTCGTCGGTAGTGGCGGAATCCGGGTCTCCTGCCGTTATAAAAGGGATAAGTGCTTTTTCATTTTTTTGTTTTAGTTCTTCAAGAACCTTACTGATTCGGGACATGTAATTCTTTCCTGTGTTATAGGGTTATACCAATTTTTTCTGCTGCAATATGAATATCCTTATCACCCCGTCCAGACAGGCAGATAATCGCTATGGAATTCTTATCAAGGTTTTTAGCTTCTCTTATCAGGTAGGCAACGGCATGTGAGCTTTCAAGTGCCGGGATAATGCCTTCAAGTCTGGAAAGTTCCTGGTATGCATTTAAGGCTTCATCATCAGTCACGGTAAAGTACTTGACCCGCCCTGTTTCTTTAAGATAGCTGTGCTCAGGGCCGACACCCGGATAATCAAGACCGGCTGCAATTGAATGGGCAGGAAGGACCTGCCCGTGTTCATCCTGCATAAGGTAACTCTTTGCACCGTGAAGAACACCGGGAGAACCGTCGGTAAGTGGTGCAGAGTGCGGGCCCTTTCCGATCCCCATTCCTGCCGCTTCAACACCGATGAGTTTCACATCGCTATCCTCAATAAAGGGATAAAAGATACCCATTGCATTGCTTCCTCCGCCGACACAGGCAATGACGATATCCGGCAGCTTTCCTTCTTTAACTTCTAACTGTTTTTTTGTTTCATCTCCAATGATCCGCTGAAAATCGCGGACGATCATCGGATAGGGGTGCGGGCCTGCAACAGAACCGATGATATAAAAGGTGTTCCTGACATACGTTATCCAATCCCGAATGGCTTCGTTCATGGCATCTTTAAGGGTCCGGGTCCCGGAAGTCACCGGAATCACGCGTGCACCCAGCAGTTTCATCCTGAAAACATTTAAAGACTGCCTTTTTACATCTTCGGCGCCCATGAAAATATCGCATTCAAGGCCGAACCGGGCCGCAACAGTTGCAGTCGCTACGCCGTGCTGCCCTGCCCCGGTTTCAGCGATGATCCTTTTTTTACCCATTCTTTTTGCAAGCAGGATCTGTCCGACGGTATTATTGATCTTATGCGCACCCGTGTGATTTAAGTCTTCACGTTTCAGATAGGTCTTAATACCGTATTTATCGGTGAATCTTTCAGCAAAATAGAGCGGGTTTTCACGTCCTACAAATTCCTTTAAATAAAAGTTCAGCTCGTTTTTAAATTCTTCATCGTCCTTGTATTTATTGTAGGCCTGCTCAAGCTCAAGCAGTGCCGGCATCAGAGTTTCTGAGACATATCTGCCGCCGAAATCGCCATACCGGCCCATTTTATCTGGAAGTGTCATGGTTTCTCCAAAAAAGTAAATTTTAAACTAATAGATAAATTCCTTAAGTTTATCACCGGGGTTTTGTTCACGCATGAAGGTTTCTCCTATTAAAAAAGCATCTACTCCTGCATCGGAAAGCATCAGTATATCCTCTTTTGTTTTAATACCGCTTTCAGTCACTATGATTTTTGAGTCCGGAATAAAAGACATTAAATCAATGGTCGTCCGGATGTCGGTATTAAATGTCTTTAAATTCCTGTTATTAATACCGATGATTTCAGCATCGGTTAAAAGAACTTTTTCAAGTTCATCTTGGGTATGAATTTCAACAAGGGCTGAAAGTGAAAATTCTTTGACGACAGATATAAGCTCTTCGAGCAGTGGTTTTTCCAGGATTGCAGCGATTAACAGAACTGCGTCTGCACCGTTTGCACGGGCTTCAACCACTTGGTACGGATCAAAAATAAAGTCCTTTCTTAAGACCGGTATGTTTACAAGATTTTTTATATCTTTTAAATATTCAAGTTTTCCCTGAAAAAAATCAGATTCCGTAAGTACGGAAATTGCGGATGCATTGTTTTTTTCGTACTGTTTTGCAATTTGCAGCGGGTCAAAATCAGCTCTTATAAGACCTTTTGAGGGAGATGCTTTTTTGACCTCCGCAATAATCCGTATGTCTGACGCCTTATTTTTCTTCAGTGAATCTTTAAAGTTCAGAACTTTAGACTGTTTCTGAGCTATGTCAGTTAAGTGATTAATGTTACAGTCTTTTTTGGCTTTATTAAGAACCTTCTTTTTTGATTCTACAATTTTATCCAGTATCAACTTAATTCATGCTCCCGGTTAGTTCTGCAAGCTCATTTAGCTTTTTAAGGGCATTTCCGCTGTCAATTGATTCTGCTGCGATCTTTATGGCATCATTTAGATCATCCGTTTTTCCTGAGGCAAAGATAGCTGCTGCTGCATTTAAAACGACGATATCCCGATGAGGCGATTTTTTCCCTTTTAGCAGATCAAGAATTATCCCGGCATTTATATCAGGAGTTCCGCCTTTAAGGTCATTTATGTTTGAAAGCGTAAATCCCAGATCAACAGGTGAGATCCTGTATTCAGTTATTGTTTCATCTTTAAGGTCATATACGATAGTTTCATCACACAGGGTTATTTCATCCAGACCGTCACAGCCGTGGACAACCAGGGCTCTTTTCCTTCCGAGTTTTTTTAATACATTTGCAAGCTTTCCGGTCAGGTCAGCTGAAAAGACACCCAGTAGCTGTATATCCGCATCTGCCGGGTTTGTTAGGGGGCCAAGAATGTTAAATATCGTTTTGATCCCGATCTCTTTTCTTGGAACCGCAGCATATTTCATCGCAAGGTGAAGGTTTCTGGCAAAAAGAAAACCAATCCCGATATCCTCAATACATTCTGCTACATTTTTCGGGTTAATATTTATGTTTATACCCAGTTTTTCAATGACATCAGCGCTTCCGCACATGCTTGATGCAGATCTGTTTCCATGTTTTGCGACCTTTAATCCTGCACCGCTCACCACAAAAGCAGCTGCAGTTGATATATTAAAGGTATTTGACATGTCACCGCCGGTACCGACAATATCAATCAGGTCATGATTAGACTTAACCGGAATGCTCAGTGCTTTTTCCCGCATTACTTTGGCGGCTGCTGTTATTTCATCAATTGTTTCACCTTTGACGGCTAACGCTGTTAGAAAAGCTGCGATCTGTGATTCCGATGCCCTGCCTTCCATGATCTGATCCATGGCCGCAGTCATCTTAGCTTGTGAAAGGTCTTCACCTTTAATGAGTTGTGTGATTGCTTCTTTAATCATGAACTATTTTTTTGCTTTCCAAAAGGCAGTTGCCATTTTAAGGAAATTATTTAAAATTTCCTTACCCTGCCCGGTTAATATTGATTCGGGATGGAACTGTATTCCTTCAATTAGATATTTTTCATGGGATACCCCCATAATTTCATCCTGGTCAGTCCAGGCTGATATTTTAAAGCAGTCAGGTATCGTTTTTTTATTAATGATTAAGGAATGATATCGGGTTGCTTCAAAATTATTTGGGATATTTTTGAAAAGATTTGAATTGTTATGTTCGATTTTAGATGTCTTGCCATGCATTATTCTGTTTGCGCGGATAATATCAGCGCCAAAAACCTCGCCGATGCACTGATGACCCAAACAAACACCCAGGATAGGATATTTACCTTTACAGGTTGAGATGATCTCTTTTGAGAGTCCCGCACTTTCAGGTCTTCCCGGTCCCGGAGAAATGACTATTTTATCAGGTTTTATTTTATCAATATCTGAAAATGTTATTTTATCGTTTCTAAATACTTTTACCTTTTCCTTCAACTCTCCAAAGTACTGAACCAGGTTATAAGTAAAAGAATCGTAATTATCTATCATTAAAAGCATTTTACAGGTCCTCATGTGCATGTTTGATTGCTTTTATCATTCCTTTTGCTTTGTTCTGGGTCTCGACAAATTCATTTTCCGGTTTTGAATCCATTACAATTCCGGCACCGGCCTGAATATATATCTTGTCATTTTTAACCAGCATTGTCCTAATGGTAATACAGAAATCCATGTTTCCGGAAAATCCAAAATAACCCACTGAGCCGGAGTATGGGCCTCTGCGGTGTTTTTCCAGTTCATCTATTATTTCCATAGCCCTGATCTTGGGGGCACCGGAAACAGTACCGGCTGGAAATGATGCCATTAAAACATCAAATGCATTTTTGCCCTTTTTTAGGATCCCATAAACACTGGATACCAGGTGCATCACATGGGAGTATCTTTCAATGACCATAAAATCCTTAACCGTGACACTTCCCATTTTTGATACTCTGCCCACATCGTTTCGGCCGAGGTCTACCAGCATAATGTGCTCAGCGATTTCCTTGGGATCCTTTTTTAGGCTGTTTTCCAGCCGAATATCCTCATTTTCATTTTTTCCTCTGGGCCTTGTTCCGGCAATGGGTCTTAAAAAGATTTCATCATTTTCAAGGCGTACCAAAACTTCGGGTGAAGATCCCACAATGATATCTTCATCCATCTTCAGGTAGTACATGTAGGGTGAAGGATTGACCATGCGAAGGGAGCGGTACAGTTTGAAAGGATCTGTATTTAAATCTGTCTCAAAACGCTGCGAAAGCACCACCTGGATTATTTCTCCGGCACGTATATATTTTTTTGCTTTATTTACGATATCCTTGAAGTCTTTTTTCTTAAAATTTGAGCGGACACGCATTTCCTTACCCGGTGAACAGGCCGCAGGTTTCTTTAAGGGTCTGTTAAGCAGTGAGATGATAGTATCAATTATCTGGACTGCCTTTTTATACTGAGAATCAATGCCTGGATTTTTTTCATCCAAATGGACATTGCATACCACTTTTACGTTATGTTTCAGATTGTCAAAGATAACCAGGGTATCTGTGATCATGAAATAAGAGTCATTCCAGTCTGTATCATCTTTTACTGTATCCGGAAGTTCTTCAAAAAACTTAACCATGTCGTAGCTCATAAAACCCACTGCACCGCCGTAAAATCTGGGGAGTCCCTCAAGCTCGACCGGTTTGAACTCCTGCATAATGTCACGGAGGATCAGTAGCGGGTTAGAAGATATCAGCTGCTCTTTTTTGCCTTTTTTAATCAGGGTAACTTTATCTCCCCTGCTCTTAAATATTAGAGACGGATTAAGCCCGATAAAGCTGTAGCGGGCCCATTTTTCACCGCCTTCAACACTCTCAAGTAAAAAGCAGTTTTTACTGTTCCTGAGTTTCATAAAAGCAGATACCGGCGTGTCTGTATCTGCCAGGATCTCTTTATATACCGATATTAAATTGCCTTTTTTTGACAGTTTTTTAAATTCCGGTAAAGTTGGTGAATACTCGTTTTTTAAAGTCATATCTAGTTGTTTAAACACTAATTTTTGTCGGTTTACTTTAATAGTACTAACATATTTATACGGCCAATTATACCCATGAATTTTAAACTTATAAAGTTTATATAATATTCATTAAAATGTAAACAAGATAATAAGGTTTTAAGGTATCGAGGTGTACAGGTTTCAAGGGAAAAACAATTAAAGACTTTGATGAATTGATTTTTCCAGTGTTATTGGGTATGACGCAAAATGAATGATTTGGCTTGTGAGTTTCTGGTTTAACCTCGTCCCCTTGAACCCTGGAAACCTAGAACCCTTAGAAAGGAATTATCACCGGTTCTTTTAATATCAGATCCATGGACTCGCGGCATTTTTTTGCCAGTTCCGGGTGAGTGTCCTTAAGCGAAGTGATCTGTCTGAGGTTGTCTGCTGTTCTAAATATCAGCATGGCCAGGTCTCCCTCTTCAACCGTGGTTAATTCTATGATCTTGTCCCAGCTTGACCCTTTTGCCCATGCAAACAGCACCACCGCAGACCAGTACTGTATTTCGGGAATATTGAAAAGGTTTTTTTCCATTAAATCCATGATCTCTTTAACTGTTTTAGCCATCTCAAGAAATGAAGTACTTAATGCTTTGTGATCAAACTTAAATGAGGGATCTATGGTAACATCTCGGTACCTGTCATTTACAAAAACGGATATTACTGCGCAGAGAAGCGGCGGAGATAATTTTTCCATGAATCCCTTTCGTATCAGTTCGGCAATGATCAAGGGCTGGTCCAGTCGAAGTTTTGATGCCCAGATACCGTCATTTGTAAGTCTACCCTTTTTATCTGAAAAATCTGTGAGTGCCAGAAAGTTAAGATGTTTATTAAATTCATTCCAGACCTGGTTGTTCATAGCGTCATAAGCGTCTTTTTTTGATTTGACATCACAAGCTAATGTGTAAATATATCTTTCTTTATCATGATGGCAGATATCAAAATTTAAACACTTTGAGCAGGGCAGTTTTTTAAGCTGTGATTCATAAAAGTTGATATTTTTTTCAATTTTTAAAAGTTTAGATCTTTGTTCCGCATCAGAGTCCGGTTTGCCCGGGCCTTTTAAAAGCTTTGTTCTTCGTTTCTTATACCTGGATAGCTTTTTAGAATTAAAAGCTATTTTGTCTATTCTTTTAATCACATCCTCATGGTCATCACATAAGCTATCTTTTATCTTTGTAATAAAAACATTAAAGACAGTTAAAAAATCCTGTTCAAGTGCATTGATCTGCCCTGATCTTTGAAAGTTCAATAAAGATTTGCTTAAAAGATCATAAATACTTTCAGGTGAATGGATATAAAGAAGATTAAGACACATCGAAAAATCAATTTTCACCTGACTTTCAATCGGGTCCGGGGGGGTAGAAAAAAGTTTGTTTATAAGGTGAGGATTCTGGAAGCGTCCATGGGGCATTAAAACAAAACCAATTTTGTCTTTTCCCCTTCTGCCTGCTCTTCCAGCTGTCTGATGAAGATCTGATGATGAGAGATCAGCAAATTCAGTTCCGTTAAACCGATCGCTCTGCATCAGTACAACGGTTCGGGCTGGAAAATTTACACCTGCTGCAACCGTTGAGGTTGAAAATATCGCATCAAGCATGCCTTCGTTCATTAGGGATTCAACGATGAATTTCCAGTGGGGAAGATGCCCGCCATGATGTGAGCCTAAAGCATTTACCGTGAGATTTTTCAAATTCGGGTGTTTTGAGATAAAAGGATATTCTTTTATAAAGGTATCCACTCTCTCCTGAAGTCTACGGCTTTTTTCAGGGTCTATGTTTCTTTCTCGGCATTGTTTCAGAGCATTGTTACAGTCCATTCTTGATTTAAGAAAAAAAACAGCGGGCAGAAGGTTGTATTTCTCAAGCACCTTTAATATTTGAATAAGATCGATCTCACTTGACCTACCCTTAAAACGTGATTTGCCTTTTGTGTTTAAAAACTTAAATATCTTTTTATTTATACCCTTGCCTTCTCCTAATGCAACCAGCTCACCATCCGGAAGCAGGTATAAGGGAAACAAGGGCACAGGTCTTACATCGGATTCTATAACAATACACCTGTCGCCTCTTAATGAGCTTATCCATGATGATATCTCGTCTGCATTTGGTATGGTCGCAGATAAAAGAAGCAGTTTGACCCGCCTGGGAAGATATATAATGACTTCTTCCCAGACAACACCACGGTCTTTATCCGCCAGGTAATGGGCTTCGTCCAGCACAACAAGATCGGTGTCCAGATCTTTACCTTCTGACATGGAATCATAGAGCTGATTCCTCAGTATTTCTGTTGTCCCGACGATGACCTTAGCTGTCGTATTCTCTTTCCTGTCACCGGTTACAATACCTACATTTTCTTTGCCGAAAAGTTCAGAAAACTCATGATACTTGGAGTTTGAAAGTGCTTTTAAAGGAGTTGTATACCAGACTTTTTTGTTTGATTTTAAAATGTTCCTGATCGCTTCAATCGCAATATAGGTCTTTCCGCTTCCCGTAGGAGCGCTGACCAGAACATCAGTTGAAGAGATCCTATCAATTGCCTCAACTTGAAAATCATCCGGAATAAAAGCGCTCTTTTTCGGTGTTCCGATTTTATCAAATATTTTTTTAAGGCTTTTATCTGCTGTTGGAGTAATAAAAAGAGCGTGCGGGGGCGCTTTCTTTATTGATCTTTGAATGTTTTTATTTTTAATAGATTTCATACAAACAGTTATTCAAATAAAATTCAATTTTTAATAGATTTAACATGTGTGTTTTGCGGGTAGCTTTAAGTGAAAGCGGTTTTTTAACCTTAAATATCTTTAAAAGGAATTCCAAGTTCCCCTGCTTTTAAAATGCGGTGCGAGATATTACCGTCACGGTCTTTTGGCAGCTTTTCCTGGAACTGAATTTCGCGGGGTACAATATCAGGAGATAAGTGATTACTGACATAAGTCATGAGTTCCTGTCTTAAATCATCAGTCGGTTCGTAGTTTGAATTCAGTGAAATAAAGGCTTTTATCCTTTTTTCATTATCGGGATCAGGTATCTTAACAATACCGGCGTCTGTTACGGCCGGATGAAGTTTTAAAGTGCTTTCAATTTCAGCAATCCCGACTCTTCCGGCGGCTGTGATAATGGCTGTATCCGCCCTGCCCTGATAAACAAAGTAATTGTCATGATCGATAAAGGCAGTATCCCCGGACATGAACCAGGGCTTTTTCTTGATGTAACGCATATAACCGTTATCATTTTTCCAGATACCTTTTGCCATGCATGGCCAGCCGGCTTTAAGAGCGACTTCACCCATGGTAAAGGGTGATACTTCAGAACCGTCAGGATCCAGGATGGCAATCTGAATACCCGGAACAGGTTTTCCAAGATATCCCGGTTTGATAGACATACTCCTGTAATTTGCTATGGTGATCATGCCGGTTTCTGCCGTCCACCAGGTATCATGTATGGCAAGGTCAAGGATGTTCATCACAGAATATATAAGGTCTGAATTGAGCGGCTCAAGTGCGCTTACGAGATGCCGCAGGGATTGTATCTTAAAAGAACCCGCTGTCTTTTTTCCCGCTTCCATGATTATTTTGTAAACAGTCGGTATGGTGTACATGACAGTTATACTGTTTTTTTCTATATGACGATAGATCTGCTCAGCAGTTTCCATTTTTCCGCTGACAAAAGTGGTTACACCGCAAAGCCATGGAGCAAAAGCACTGTAGACAACATTCATCAGCCATCCCGGCCTTGCATTGGTCCAAAGTACGTCATTGTCTTTCAGGTCCAGAACCCACCGTGAGGTGGCCAGATATCCGCGCATAGAATCGTGGGTGTGTATAAGACCTATTGGATTTCCATCATGCCCGGATGTATAAATTAAAAATAACGGGAAATCTTTATCAACCCACTCAATTTCAAAGTCATCTGATGCTTTATCCATCACATCGTTCCAGAGAACATCTTTATCATTCATGCTGTGATCATGTTCTCCAATAACGATAATATGTTCCAGATCAGGGAGTTCTTTATCTAAAACACGGGAGCGGTGCCGGGTGCTGGTAATCAAGGCCTTTCCGCTACCGTTAAGCATTCTTTCATGGACGGCACCTTCCATATAGTCACTGTAAAGAGGAACAATAATAGCTCCGATCTTCGCACAGCCGACCATTGATATATAAAGCTCAGGGGTTCGCGGTAAAAAAAGAAAAACCCGGTCACCTTTTTTAATGCCCATATTTTTAAGAACATTTGCAAGTTTGTTTGAAAGGGCTTTCATCTCCCGAAAGCTGATATTTAGATTGCGGCCTCCATGTGAGTAAATAAGGCAGTTTTTATCTGCTCTTTCAGGATTTTCCGCGTGACGGTCAATCGCTTCATATGAAATGTTCAGTTTATGGGTCACGGACCAGCTAAATTCTGAATTTATATGATCCCATGAAAAAGAGGAATAGGTGCTGCTATAGTTTATCAGGTTGGCATCACTATTTTTGGGTTCAATTTTGTTATCAATCATTTTTTAAGGATTTCCAAAATTCATTATAATGGGCTTTAACATCTTCCAGTATTTGTAAGGTTGAAGCATGCGGTTTCATCTTATTAATTTTATTTTTTTCAGTATCTTCAAATCCTTTATATAATGTTTCAATAACAGTTTTTACGGACTTTCTCAAAGCGCCCAGGTCATATCCGCCTTCAAGTATTGCAACAACTTTACCTTTGCAAACCTTCTCTGCTATTTCAAGAATAATATTTGTCAAATAAGCATATCCCTGTTCAGTGACTTTCATTCCGCCAATAGGATCATCGTAGTGGGTGTCAAAACCTGCCGAGATTATTATGAGCTGTGGTTTGTATTCAAGAGCAATGGGATAAAGTATTGTTTTAAAGATCTCCACATAATCAATATCTTTTTTCCCTGGACTTAAGGGGACATTAACACTATAGCCCAATCCTTCACCTTTTCCTTTTTCTTCAAGAGTTCCTGTTCCCGGGAAAAAAGGTGAACGGTGTGCGGAAAAAACAAGGACTTCATCTGTACTTTCAAAAATATGCTGGGTTCCGTTACAATGATGAACATCCCAGTCAATAATGAGTATTTTGTTTAATCCAAGCTGCTTTCTTGCATATTCGGCAGCAAGAGCAGTATTATTAAAAATGCAGAATCCCATCTGCCGGTTTCTTTCGGCATGGTGGCCGGGGGGGCGGATAAGGGCGAAGGCATTATCCAGATCTGACCTGACCACTTTTTTTACGGCTTCAATAATTCCGCCGACTGCAGAAAAAGCGGCCTCATAAGATCTTTCAGAAGTCACGGTATCCGGATCAAGATATCGCAGATGTTCACCTGCGGTATCCATGATCTTGTCAATGTATTCCGGAGTATGGACCAGTTCTATTTCGTCAAGGCTTGCAAAACGTGATGGAATAAGTTTGATTTTATCCATTAGTCTGTTTCTGTCGATCATATTGTAAATAGTTTCAAGCCGCTGAGGCGCTTCAGGGTGATGAATACCTGTTTTATGCTGAAGATAAATTTTATCCCTGACAATTCCTGTCCGCCGCAATTGTTTTTTTTCTTTAAGTGAACTGTTCATTTCATTAGTAAGTATTAATTCCATTTCGCGTTCTGAAGATAAAGCTTCAGTAAATTTAAACCCGTACTTTTTGTAAATATGTATAGCCCTCATATTTGAGGCTTCCACTGTTAACCATAACTTTTGGTAATTTTTAAAACGGGCAATTTCAATTAACAGTGCTGTCATTTCTTTGCCGATGCCGAGGCTCTGCCAGTCCTGATGAATAACAATAAGCAGTTCAGCTGAAACGCCGGTCTGAATATCCAATAATGCACAGTGTCCTACAACATGATCCTCATTAAGGGTAATGACATTGACTAAATCATTCAGGATACTGTTAATCAGTTTTTTCCTTCGTTCAGGATCTTTTGGCGGGAGTCCCTGAGCGCTTTCTTTCGGTTCAAAAAGATTATACATCTGAAGTACGGCACCGAAATATTTTTTTTCAACAGGGCAGATTGTGTAGTTCAGCCCGTTTTTATCAACATAGGTTCGTTTAAAAACGGGATTTTTAGAAATGGGCTGTGTAGGACCGTTTGTCATATTATAAAGTACAATCCCGGAAAATTATACAGAGATAGTTTCCCGCTCTATGTTCAGGATGTTAATGATGATGCGTATGATCATGATCATGAGAATGCTTGTCCGGTAAAGGGCCGATGATATCTGCAATCTGCGTGAGAACTGAATCTATCTCCTGTAACGATGTAACTGCTTTATTTAGTAAAGTACTGACCCTGTCCTCTCCTGCATTGTTAATAATATCCAGCCATTTATTAAATTCTTTTTCATGGTTTTTATTATGCTCGATCCAGTGAGGCAGGAGAACACATAATTTTTCTATGTCATTCATAATATCACTTAACCTTTAGATAATAAAGTAACCGTGCTTTCAAGACAGTCAATTTCTTTTATCACGGCATTTTCAATAATTTTTGGATCATCAAAAAAAGTACTTATAATAATACCTTTATCTGTAATTTCAATCTTTGTCACTTCTTCAATAATTTTTTCTTTTTGTTCTTTTTTTTCCATAACAACTGACATTTGACACATTTTAAACCTCATGATTAATTTGGTTTTTATTAAGTATAGATTATTTTAAAAACAAGAGTCAATTTAAAAAGATTTCATGCTTATAGTGTTGCAATACTATATACTGCGTGAGGATATGTTTATTTAATGTTTATTTAATGTTTAAATAATATTAAATATTTCCAATAATATTTATAATAATCTATGGTTGTTATAAATATTAATATAGATGTAAAAATATAATAATTATACTTATATTTAGGTAGTGTAACTTCTTTTCTGTAAATTCAACTCTTCGCCCAGTTCCGCATGAA
>CAYLYF010000003.1:0-74329 GCA_964387595.1 uncultured Thermodesulfobacteriota bacterium
GGATTGTTACGAATATGGACTGGGCTGGAGAGGGATTGATTCACTGGCATCACGATCGCTGTGGTAAAAGTGAGGAGGCCCATTCGGTAATGAAGGCTATCCGATTTTCTATTATAAACCACCCTTCCCTTAATCTTTTGATAGAATCGCGCAGAAGGATAGCAATGCTGGTGCCGATACCGACAGGATGAAATTTGCGGCCGGGACATCTCAGATTGGCCCCTGTCGCATCATGTTTGATTTTGAGGGGAAAAACCCCTCCGAAAAACGGCCCATCATGGTCTAAAGGTGGAAAGATGCGTTTAGTTTCCTCACCCACAGCGCTGTAGTGAGGAAACACGTGAAGAAAACCCTGCCGTCAGGTATTGGTTTTTAAAAAACATCCCCGGTAGCTTGGAAATAGTGCGTCTGTGAATTTAGGCGGTGGATTTTGCCCTTTTCTTTCATAGTTCAAAAAAAGAAGCAGATGTGGTATATTTATTAGCTTTGTTAACCCAACTTAAAAATTAATCAGTATTTCTTTGGAGGTTTTAAAATGAGCAGTGAAAAATGTGACAGCGGAAACAGCTGTCAATCCTGCGACAGTGCGCAGAAATGTTCTCAGACAGAAAAAGAAGTGCATGAAGCCGCTATGATCGAAAACAGGATGAACAAGATCAAATACAAATTTATGGTAATAAGCGGAAAAGGCGGGGTCGGAAAGACTTCTGTTTCTGTTAATCTGGGAACGACTCTGGCAAAGCAGGGTTTCCGGGTGGGTATTCTTGATGCGGATATACATGGACCTAATATCCCGAAAATGCTCGGGGTTGAAGACCAGAAACCGGCAGGAGCTGAAGATGGTATTTATCCGATAAAGGTCTCTGAAAATCTTTTTGTGATGTCGATCGCCTTTTTTCTTAACAACAAAGAGGATGCGGTTGTATGGCGAGGTCCCATGAAACATTCTGTCATAAAGCAGTTTTTGGGTGAGGTTGTGTGGGGTGAGCTCGATTATCTTATCATTGATCTTCCTCCGGGAACCGGTGACGAGGCATTAAGTACTGCTCATCTTCTTAAAAAAGTAGATGCTGCAGTGGTGGTAACAACTCCGCAGGAAGTAGCGCTGCTTGATTCAAGAAAAAGCATCACTTTTTGCCGAGAGATAAAAATCCCGATTATCGGCGTGGTGGAGAATATGAGCGGTCTTTCCTGCCCTCATTGCAGCAAGGAAATAGAGCTTTTTAAGACAGGCGGCGGCGAGCAGATTGCGGGTGAGATGAAGATACCTTTCCTTGGACGTATTCCCCTTGATCCGGAACTGGTTATAAGTTCAGATGATGGAAAATCTTTTATTGAAAACCATCCGGAATCAGTTGTAGCAAAAGCGTTTGCCGATATTGCTGAAAACTGGATCAAAAGACTGGAAAACAGCTGATCCCAAAAGAAAATTTAATATTTACCAAAAAGGGCCGGGATGGTTTTTCCGGCCTTTTTTAATGTAAAAAAGGATTTAACCCTGACTGGAAAACTGATATAAGAGTTCTTAATAAAAGGGTCTTTAAATATTTGACAAAAGCAGGTAAATGTTCAAAAATAAAAACGTCATAAGGGAAAGAAAAATGACTTCCCCCGTTCCCACAGTAAAAGCAGTATTTTATGCCGCTAAATGTGGCACCCGTGGTTATTCTCAAAAGCCATTTTAAAATTTTTGTCGGAGCAGTATTTTTATTATGGAAATCAGCCTGACAGACCCTCCCAAGCCGTTGGAATTCGGTAAATATAACTTAGAAAATTACCCCGATATTGCATTTTTTAGATTTCTGGATATAGACTATCTTCATTTAAAATGCAGTAATGGCGGAGACTTGTACGTGACCCGATATGGTCTTCCCCTGATCGAACAGATCAAACCTGAAAGCTGGTACGATAACAAATGGTTCCGGGCAAACCGGGAGAAACTTAAAGGTACCAGTACGGTTTACAGGGTTTCTTCAAAAACAATAAACGGAAAGAAAGCAGAATTGATCGTAAAATGGTCCCGGGTCGGCCAGTATGTTCCCCTGGAAACAAAAGTCATTGAAGACGTTTTAAATGCGGAGTTTAACAGTCCTTTCGAAGAATTCTCTCTGGTCGAGGAGCTGCGCAGAAATGTCTCTTCCCAGAAGGTAAATGAGATTAAGATGTCTCTGCAAAAGCCGTTGGGAATATATGTGCCTCCCGACAGGCTGCAGCTATGGCAGACCGGCCGTTCAAAGCAGAAGATCAAAAGCAAGCTGGCTCAGCATCCCGGTGTTGAGATAGATGTTCTTCGTCAGTATATACTCATTTATAAATGGGTTGAGGGACTGGATGCAGTTGAGGCTTTTGAAAAAGCGGATATGCCTGATGAGCAGCTGTCCCAATTTACAGATACGGTTATCGCGGATTTAAGGAAAAACGGTTTTTGGGTGCTTGATAACAAACCGGCCCATTTTATTGTTCGTCTCAGGCCGGACAGAACCGTACTGAAATATAAAACAGGTGTTATGCCGTTTGCTCTGGTGGATTTTGAGCTTTTGCAAAGGACGCCGGAACATGAAGAAGAGGTGAAAAAGGTAAGGCGGGCAAGCTACCTGGTTAAACAGAGAGACCGTTTCAAAAAGGATGAAAAGAAAGAATGGCCCCAGCATCTGCATTCGGTTAATATTATGGGGGTGGATTATGTCTGGGGCATTGCGGAAAGCACCAATGGTATGCTGTGGGTTGTTGGGGATGATCCGGATCTTTTTGATTATTTCCTGCCGGAGAGGTGGCGGAAAACGCCCAGTACAACACTTTCTCCAAAAAACGATATTTATTATACCAAGACCAAGGATGATATTAATATTGTATGGAAGATTTCCCGGTTAGGTGAAAAACCGGAGGTTGTCTCAGATGAACGCGGGGAACAGATAATCCACCATGGATACAACAGCCCCTTTGAAAAATTCAGGCTGGCTGTTGAATTGGGCAAAAAAGGAATTTCAACTGTCTATCCCAGGGCTATTTACATGACCGGCAACAGTTCGGGTATGGAAGAAGGTCTTGTAGATGAAAGCAGGTTTATCAGTCATCGGCACATTCTTTCGCCCAACGGTGAGCCTGTGTTAAAAAGAGATCATGATTATATAACGGTGTGGGGGTTCTGGAACGGACCGGATGAATATCTTGCTGAAAGCGATATTGAATACTGTTCAGGCATAAGCGCGCTGAATGCTTTCCGCCGGGAGCTGATAACAGACTATGAGTTTTTTACCCTCATGGAGCAGGTAAAAAAACTTCTTCATAAAAACGGATATGAAAATGTGGGGCTTCGGGGAAGCCACCTTCTGCTTTCCATGCAGTCTCAGGGTGAACTCATGCGGGATGAAAAGGGCAGGCTTGAGATCCGTTTATGTAACTTTGAATTTATAAGGGCCTGCAGTCAGAACCGGGTATAGAGCCCCGCTGGAGCGGGGCTTCCGCTACGCTCCAACATAGGGCAGAGAGCATAGCGTATAAAATGTTTAAGGCAGACGCTTGTGTGCGAAAGTGGTTTTATGCTACGGACAATTAACAACTAACGACCGTCTATGCTTTATGCTACATATGTTTTAGAGAATAAATAACCTTTGAATTAATAATACTTAAGAGGTGCATTATGAGCGAACACGGCAGCGTATCATTTACACCGCTAAACTACAACAGTGACCGTAAGATGGCCGACAATCCTTTAAAAATCCAGGACTTATCTTTGCGGGACGGACATCAGTCTCTGTTTGCGACCCGTGGAAGAACTGAGGACATGCTGCCGATTGCAGAAATGATGGATGAGGTCGGATTCTGGGCAATGGAGACCTGGGGCGGTGCGACCTTTGATACCATGCACCGTTTCTTGAATGAAGATCCCTGGAAAAGGATTCGGACACTTAAAAAGTATATAAAGAAGACACCGTTTTCCATGCTGTTAAGAGGACAGAACCTGGTCGGCTACAGAAATTATGCCGATGACCTTGCCCGGGTCTTTGTCGAAAGGTCGGCAGAAAACGGCATTGATGTTTTCAGGACCTTTGATGCTTTAAATGATTATAGAAATTTTGATACGGTCGTTCCGGCAATAAAGGACTGTGGTAAACATTTTCAAGGGTGTCTCTGTTATACTCTGACTGAGCCGCGTCTTGGCGGAGAGGTTTATAATATTGAATATTATGTGAACAAAGCAAAAGAGCTTGAAGCTCTGGGTGCGGACAGCATCTGTATTAAAGATATGGCCGGACTGCTCGCGCCCTATGATGCCTATCAGCTTGTCAAAGCTTTAAAAGAGACGGTTTCAGCTCCCATCCATCTTCATTCTCATTGTACCTCCGGTATGGCTGCAATTACCCAGCTTAAAGCTGTTGAGGCTGGGGTCGATATTGTGGATACCTGTTTGTCCCCCTATGCCGGCAGGACGTCCCATCCTCCGGTAGAACCGCTGGTGATGACCCTTCTTGGGACAAACCGGGATACCGGCTTTGATGTGAAGAAGCTGGTTGAGATCAATAATATTCTCGAAAAAGAGGTGCTTCCCAAATACAGGCATTTACTTAGTGATGCAAAGATCTCTGTTACAGATATTAATGTACTGCTTCACCAGACACCCGGCGGTATGCTTTCAAACCTTGTGGGTCAGCTTAGAGATATGGATGAACTTGACAAGCTTGACAGGGTTTACCAGGAGCTTCCCAAGGTCAGAAAAGATCTGGGGCAGGTTCCGCTGGTAACGCCAACCAGTCAGATCGTGGGTGTTCAGACCGTTAACAATGTGTTGTTTGACGGGCCGGAAGAGCGTTATGTAAAGATCACGGACCAGGTCAAGGACCTTTGTTTCGGTCTTTATGGAAAGACCACGAAACCCATCGATCCGAAAGTTTTGGAAAAAGCCCTTAAGGGGTATTCCCGGGGAGAAGAGCCCATCACCTGCCGGCCTGCGGAGATCCTTGAGCCGGAACTGGAAAAAGCAAAACAGGACATAAAGGATATTACGGAAGATATTGACGATGTACTTCTCTATGCGCTATATCCTACCACGGGTAAAAAGTTTTTAAACTGGAAATACGGTAAAGAAACACCGCCCCCGGAGGTTTTGCCAAAGACCCTTGAGCAGGCAAAGAAAGAGCAGGAGCTTGTTGCCATGGCACGTAAGGGGCAGGTTGCTGCGGCTTCTAAAAAAAATGTGCCCGTAAAAGGTCCGGGGCTTAAAACTTTTAATGTTTTTGTGGACGGAGAATATTTTGAAGTGGGTGTTGAACCGGTACGGAAAGCAGGAGTTGTTTCAGCCCAGAGGTTTTATCCGTCAGGCGCCGGGGCTGTTTCGCAAAAACCGGCTGCGGCTGACGGAAAAGGGACAACGCTTTTAGCGCCCATGCCGGGCATGATCATACGGTATGAAAAAAATCAGGGTGATAAAGTTGAAAAAGGAGAGACCATACTTATCCTTGAAGCGATGAAGATGGAAAATGCGATTGAGGCGCCATCAAGCGGAACCATAAGTTCAATTGATTTTAGCAGCGGTGATGCGGTGAAAAAAGATGATGTGCTTTGTGTTATTGAATGAAAAACGGTAGCTTTCGAGTTTTTGACGCGGAGATGGAAGACCTGCATTAGGAAAGAATTTTTTTAATTAAACCTAAACATGAAGGAGTTAAAAATGGCTGAAGCAAAAGGATTGAGTAAACCGGTAAAATTGAAAAGTGATTTGGCAGCATTTCTGGGAGCAACAGAACTTCCCAGAACAGAGATCACCAAAAAACTATGGGACTATATTAAAGAGAACAAACTTCAGACAAAAACTGAAAATGGAAAGCCCGAAAATGCAGGCAAGTTTATTGTTGCTGATGCTAAACTGCTTTCAATCTTTAAAAACACAAAATCCACCAGTAAATCAGGTAAGCTCACAGACCTTACTCAGCTTGAAGAAGGTCAGACGATCAACATGATGCAGATGGCCGCTGTTGTAGGCGCAAATATAGAATAAACATAAAGTGAGTCGAAACAGGGGTCAAGTTTGTTCTTGACTCCCGTGGGTAAAAACAGTTTTAAATCAAAACTATAAATTAATAATTTTGAATTTACAGGGGAAAGGAAAGATATATGGCTAAATCAGAAGACACGAAAAAAAACGAGAAGAAAAAACCGCAGAAAACTGCGAAGGAAAAGAAGCAGGCTAAAAAAGATAAAAAGGCTAAAAAGAATCAGATCGAAATTTGATTTTAGCCTTGTTTCGGAGATGACATCAGGATTAGGCCTGAACAATAAGGGGTTAATCCTTTTGTCGGAACAAAACCCTTGAGGAAAGAGTATGGTCATTGATATACATACGCACCTGTTTGTTAAGGGCTGGGTGCCCAAAGAGTTTTTTCACGGTGTGGCCCGTTTTATTACCCACGAGAATAAAAAACAGGGAATTTATCAGACCGACGAGGAGGTCGGAGATTATCTGTTGGAAGCCGGCAGCGATCCGGATGCCGAGATGCTTTTGGCGGAGATGGCGGAGGCCGGTATTGATAAAAGTGTAATTTTTCCCATTGATTTCGGTCTGACGCTGGGAGAGCCCAGAGTTCCTATCGATGAAGTTAACCGGCTGTTTGCCGAGCTGGGGCGCAACTATCCTGACAAATTGATCCCCTTTGCCAGCGTTGATCCCCGTCGGGCGGGGGCAGCTGAGCTGTTTGAGAAATGTGTTTCCGAGTGGGGCATGCGGGGGCTGAAGCTGCACCCCTGTGCCGGATTTTATCCGAACCAGGAGGACGTCTACCCTCTGCTTGAAATTGCCAGCCAGAAAAAGTTGCCGGTCATCATTCATTCCGGGCACATGATGGTGCCCCTGCGGAGTAAATACTCCCAGGCCATACATTTTGATGATCTCGGGGTTGATTTTCCCGATCTGGCCATCATTGCCGCCCATGCCGGGGGCAGCTTCGGTTATCGCCAGATGCTTTCACTCATGGGCATTAAGCTTAATATCATGGCAGACATTTCCGCCTGGCAGATCTATGCATTAAAAGACTATTCCGGTTTTTGCAGGGCGCTGCGGGAGCTTATTGATTTTACCGAGCTTGAGCGCATTTTTTTTGGGTCTGACAGCCCCTCTTTTCGTTCAATGATGTCCAATGCAGACTGGGTTCAGATGATTCGGGACCTGCCCCGTAATGCACCTGACGGAATTATTTTTACGGAAGAGGAGATCGGGATGATCCTGGGGGGTAATGCGAAGCGTCTTTTGGGTTTATCCTGAACAATTAAGGAAACGATACAAAACAGATTTTGTCCGGGATTCAAGGCTGAAGTGTTTGCTGTTACGGAAGGTTTGCAAATTGAATATATGTCAGCAATGGTCTTAGCGGTAACAAGATAAAGGAGGAGCAACATGGATATTCAGACCCTGACAGCCTTTTTCATGTGGTGTACCATTATAAATACCGGCCTCTTTGCATTATGGGCCGTATTTTTTATGTTTGCCCCGGACCTGATTTACCGCACTCAAAAAAAATGGTTTCCCCTTCCCCGGGAAACTTTCAATATTGTCTTTTACTCACTGCTTGGGTTCTTTAAAGTTGTTCTTCTGGTTTTTAATATTGTTCCATACGTTGCTTTGCTGATTATCGGGCAGTGAAAACTTGTCAAAAAGTTTAAATCTCTGTTTCATGTTGTTTTGAATTTTTTCAGGTTTTTTTAACTGTTCATGATCTGCCGGTAGCCTTCAATGGTCTTTTTTGCTGTTTGATCCCATGAAAACAGAGCGGCTCTTTTAATGGATTTTTGAGACAGTTCCTCCCGAAGGTCTTTGCTGTTGTAAAGTCGAAGCATTTCACTGCATAAGCCGTCTGCATCTTTTGGGTCAAGCATGATGCCCGCATCACCGACAACTTCAGGCAGAGAAGAGGTGTTAGAGGTAATAACCGGAGACCCGCACTGCATTGCCTCAAGGGGAGGCAGGCCAAAACCTTCGTACAGGGACATAAAAGTGAAAACAAGGCTCCGGAATAAAGGGCAGCCAGATGTTCGTTATCGACAAATCCAATGATATGGATCTGTTTATTGGCTAAACCGCTATCAGCGATTGCCTCATGGATCTTTTCTTCTTTCCAGCCTGAAGGCCCGGCCAAAACCAGATGGAGATCTTTCAGTTTTTCCTGCCGGATTAACCTGGAAAAACAGAGGATAAGGTGATCAAGATTTTTATGGGGTGAAAGCGTATTAAGTGCAAGGATATAATTTCCTTCCGGAATGCCGTATTTTTGACGCACAGAACAGATCTTATCTTGGTCAGTGTAGGGATAGAAATACTCAGGAGTTGCGGCCAGCGTTGTTATAAAGGTGCGGGAGGTATCTATTTTCAGGTATTGACAAAAATCATTTCGGGTTGACTCTGATACGCAGAAGGCCCAGTTTTCAGGAGACCAGGTTTTAAGAATAGGGCTGATAATACGTTTTTTTTTCCAGTTGTGTTTAAGTTTTATAGGGGTGAGATCATGAATGGTAAATGCTTTTCGGATATTTTTATTATTTCGAACTGATTCGGGAATATTATAAACAGGGGAATGAAAAATATCTGTTTGAGACAGCCATTTTTGCGGAAAAGTTATTCTGTCTCTGCAGATTATCTGACCGGATTGTTTTATCACATGGTGAATGCGTTTATATGTACGGCTCGAATTGTTTTTTTTGTCAGGAAGAAAATTCAGAATAGTGACAAGAATGTTATATAAAAAAATCGAGTGTCTTTTGAATAGCTAAATGTAATGTTGTTTGATTCGAATGAATTTTTAAGATAGCGAAGACATGGATCAATCAGGTCAACCCGGTTTAAGGCAGAAAAACTAATAGTGCATTCATCTGAACGGGCCAGCTCTTTTGCGAGGTAATAACAACTCTGTAAAGACCACCCTGTGCAGCTGCTTTTTTCCCGTAGCCCTGACCGAGCATTGTGATGGCAAAAAGGATGTTCATGAAAATATGATTTTTAATCAGTCGTTCGGAAAAGCGTTTGTTTTATAAATAAAAAAGTATAAGAATAAATAATGATTTGTGTCAATAACAAAAACCGTGCTATGTTTTCAAACCGGAAGAATCCGGTATTATAACGTTTGTCTTTAATCGTTTTTTAGTTTCTTATGGCCATTCCAAGAATAATCCACCAGACAGCACGTCAAAAATTTTATCTGATGATCATGAAAATTTTCAGAAACAGCTTGTTGATCTTCATCCTGACTGGGAATACTGCTTTTATGATGATGAAGAATGCCGCGGGTTTATTCAGACATACAAGCCTGAGATGCTGGAAATATATGATACTTATAAAACAAATATCCAGAGAGCAGATCTGTTCAGGGTCATCGCCGTTTATGTCCGGGGCGGATTTTATGCGGATATGGATATTGTCTGCCATAAGCCTCTTGATGCTTTGTGTCCCTTTGATATGGTATTTGCTGAGGAGAAAACCCTGACGGAAGACGACCGGAGATGCTGCGGAAACAGAGATGCCTTAAGAATCTCAAACTATATGTTCGGATGTTCACCACGGCAGCCGTTTTTAGCAGAGGTTTTAAAAAGAATGCTTAAGGAGGCAGACCGGCCTATTGTAACCGAAAATGATATTATAGAAGCAACCGGACCGGGACTTTTGTCTACGGCATATCATGACTGTAAAGACGTATGCAGTATCCATGTTTTGGAAAATAAAAGTATATTTTGTGAAAAGTGTAAAATCATTTCATGCCAGTTCGGTGAGTACGCAACTCATTTGCATGACGGTGTCTGGCGATGGCAGAAAAAGAAAAAAAAGAGGGGTGTTGGTCGGTTCTTAAGTAAGGTTTTTCTGAAAATAAAAAAAGAGGCTGGTTTATGGTTTTTAATCGGACGCTATGTTTTATGCCGTCTATTTTGCTTTTACGATCAGAGACTGTCCCGGGAAGATCATGCTTCTCGGGGTCAGGTGGTTAAGTTTCAACAGGTCGGCAAGGTTCATCCTGTGTCTTTTTGCGATCAGATAGGGAGAGTCGCCGTTTCTAACTTTATACTGTTCTGTTTCTGCTATATTCACCAGAACGGATGTCTTTGGTAAAAGAAGAACCTGTCCTATCCTCAGAGTTGTGGACCGAAGCTTGTTTAATGTCTGAATGGCTTTTGTGGTGGTGTTGAAGCTGTTTGCAATTTCCCAGAGAGAATCTCCTCTTCTGACGACATATTCCTGCATATCACCCTTGTCTCTGGTGGTATAGGCACGCGGGCTTTTTTTGGCAGACCGCCAGGCTTTTGTGGGTATCTTCAGTTTCCATCCGGCCCTGATGAAACTTTTTTTGCTCAGGTTGTTTTTGGCCATGATAGCCTTAACAGACGTTTTGTACTTTATTGCAATAACAGAAAGAGATTCACCCGACCTTACTCTGTGGACGATGTAAGGCGGAACCGGGGGTACGTATACAGGAATTTCAGCAAGCTTTGCCAGGAAAACTTCTGTTTTTCCTTCCGGCAGGTTCAGGGTGTAGGGCGTGTTGGGGGTTATCTGCTTTCTAAGTTCGGTGTTGATACTTTTTAATTCATCGTAGGTTATGCCGATATTTGTTGCGATGGTTTTTAAGTGCGCCTGTTTATTTATGGTTACGGTTTCAACTTTTATTTCATTATCAACCTGCGGAAGGTCCATGCAGTATTTTTCGGGATTATTTACAATATGAAGTACGGCAAGAAAACGCGGAACATAGGATGCTGTCTCCCGGGGAAGTTTTGCATACAGATCCCAGAAGTTGTCAAGGTAGCTGATTTTTTGTCGTTTGATCGTTTTTAAGACCCTGCCTTCTCCGCAGTTGTAGGCAGCAAGAGCTGTTGTCCAGTCTCCAAAAATACCATGAAGTTCCTTAAGATAAGCAAGGGCAGCAATAGTTGATTTATCAGGGTTCATCCTTTCGTCAACCCAGGTGTTTCTTTCCAGTCCGAACTTATATCCTGTTGATGCAATAAACTGCCACATTCCAAGAGCTCTTGCACTGGACAGGGCTTTTGTTTTATAGCCGCTTTCGATCAGGGGCAGCCAGGAGAGTTCTTCAGGAAGGCCTTCTGCCTTCAGTGCTTTTACTATGGCAGGCCTGTATCTTCCGGAGCGTTTATAAGACTGAAGGAAAAACCGTTTTTCTCTTCCGGTGAAGGACTTGATCGCCTTTTCCACTTCTTTGTTCATGATCAGGGGAATCGCATTTTTGTGACCGTTAACCGTGTTGGTTCTTGAAGCATAAACTTCTACGATCTTTTTTGCTATGGTAATACGGAGGTCTTCCCGCTGCTGAAAGATGTCAGGGTCCGAATCATGGTGTATATTTAGAATAAGAGAGTAGGCTTTATCCAGAGCATCAAGAGCGTTATCAATATCTCCCTGCTGCCAGAACTCTATAGAGGCCTGATAGAACTCAATTGCCGAATCAAGAAAAAGCTGCGTCTTTTTTTCAGGGCCCGGGTTTTTTTGATCTGCTGTCGGCTGTGAGGTCTCAAAATGAGCGTTTTGTCCGTTTGCGTTTAGAGGATTCGCAGATGGACTGTTTTGCTGGACAGGGAGGGTGCAGGCATATCCGGATAAAAGCATGAGAATTAAAAAAGAGAACAGCTTTATAAATAACTTCATATATTTATTATCCCTTTGGGTTGAGCACAGGGTTATCATTAAGGCACCAAAACAAAAGTTTTATTTTACACATATAATCATTAAAGTAAACAGCTATTTAAAATACTATTATTTCCGGCAAAGGCGGCACATGTTTGTTTTTGGCAGGAGTTTGGTAAAATAGAGTTGTCTTGACATCATATGAAATAGGCAATACCATTAGATTTTTAAAAAAGGAAAACAATATGATAAAATATGACTTTATATATGTTTTTGCCTATATTCTTTTTCTTGTTGGTGCTTCCATGAATTTTCGAAGAATAAGGTATTCCTTCCAGATTATGTCGCTGGCTGTTTTGATAGATTTTTTTGCAGTTACCATGCCTTTTTCAGGATTTAAATCCCTCGTCATCAGTGTCGAGACAAACACTCCGATAGTAATAGGAATGGTTACAGGGGTTCTTGTATGGATCCTTTTTGTGTTAGCCGCGCTCAGCCGTATTGTGGAAAAAAAGAGCGTTATTTCCGTTATTTCTTTTGATGGAATGATCTCGGTAATTAAGGTATTATGGTTCATTGATCTGGTTACAGTTTTTTATGGTGTTTATGATTTATAGATGAGGCGAAATATGTTTACAAAGGAGATGCCAAAAACAATTTCAAAAATGTATGATGTTGTTTATAAGGCAGAAGAAGTTTTTGGAAAAAAGTTTTCTGTGGAAAAAGAAAGCCGGCAGGGCGAGTACTCTCTTTTTTTTAAGACCGGTGATGAAGAAAAACTTTTTTATATCGGTTTCAAATATTCCCTTTATCAGTGTACTCAGAACTGGTTCTGGCTCGGGGTGGGGCTTGACTGGAACGAGGTTGTTGTTAATGCTTTCAGTAAGAGACATGAAAATGTTTTTATCCGTTTTGAAAATTTTATGCTTTGTCCTATTCCTGAGCAGGTCATAGAAAAAGAAAACTTTCTTGAAGAAACAACAAAAATAATCGGCGAAGAACTTGAGGCATTAACGGCGGTATTAAAGATATAACGTTGTTTAAAAAAACGTCGGCACAGAAAACGAAAAATACTGCTCTTCGTCAATTATTGTCAGGCCGCATTCCAGGGATAATTACCCCTCGAACATGAATTATAGGTTTTCCGGTGCAAAAAGGATTATTTCAGGCTGATGGTTTCGTGAAGACCCTTTTGTTCTTTTAGGGAGACAGTCGCCGTGTGGTATCTTCCGTTATTTCCTGAATAATCGGGATCTTTTAACCATGCATAACGAAGCACTCTTATTGTCTCCTTCGGGGTTTAGCGCAGCATTCCAACAGGGAATCAAGTCCTTGTCTTCAGACGAAGAATGTTTACGGATCCAGAACACCCCAACTTATAAAAGGTTGTCTACTCCTTGGAGAATTTTTGAGATTTATTGTTTTTCCTTTAGCCCGTTTCAGTGGGAGGCTGAATCCACTGTCTTGTAGACGGCGGTAGTTTAATTCCTTTGGATTTGTCTTCCGCCGCCCATGTGTTTTTTAAAGGGCTGTGCGGGGAACCCTCTTTTTAGGTGAGAATCAAGGGCTTAACTGTTTTTCCCCCATTTGACACAAATCCTTTTTTCTTATAATATATATAAGATTATTAAAATAAAATATAGTTGGAAAACGTATAAAAATGTTTATAGATGTTGCCAAGGTTACAATAAAGTCAGGAAAAGGCGGAGATGGCTGTGTCTCTTTTCGCAGAGAAAAGTTTATGCCAAAGGGCGGGCCCAATGGCGGAGACGGCGGAAGAGGTGGAGACGTAATTCTGGTTGGAGATGCCAAGATAAATAATCTTGCTGCTTTTCGTTATTCTCCGAGACTTGCAGGTGAAAACGGCAGGCCCGGAGAGGGGAACAACCGTACCGGACGAGGCGGAAAATCAAAAACTGTAAAAGTACCCTGCGGAACCATTCTTAAAAATGCGGAAACAGATGAGGTGATCTGTGAAATACTTGAACCGGATATCCCGGTTAAAATTGTTCTTGGTGGAAAAGGGGGAGCCGGAAACCAGCATTATGCAACCTCAAGGAACCAGGCTCCGCGAAAAGCCAAAGAGGGAAGTCCGGGAGTAGGGTTCAAGGCCATAATGGAACTTAAGGTTCTGGCGGATGTGGGTCTTGTGGGTCTTCCAAATGCAGGAAAGTCCTCTCTTATAACAGCTGTTTCCCATGCGCGTCCCAAAATAGCGGACTATCCATTTACGACCCTTGACCCTTCTGTTGGTGTTATTGAGCTTCCGGATTTCAGGAGGCTTTTTATGGCGGATATCCCCGGCATAATTGAGGGCGCGGCACAAGGAAAGGGTTTGGGGGTACGATTCTTGAAACATGTGGAAAGAACGAAAGTGCTTCTTTTTGTTCTGGATGTATCCGGTTTTGCAGAAATTCCGGCAATTGAGGCTTTTAATGTTTTAAGAAAAGAGATAGAGGAATTCGGACACGGACTAAAAGAAAAGAAGTTTCTTGTTGCAATAAACAAAATTGACCTTGATTCTGACAGGGAAGCGGTAAACAAATTTATTGAAGACTTTGACACGGATTTGTCCGATCGGGTATATCCTATCTCTGCGGCAACAAGAGAGGGGCTTGATGAACTCGTTGCTGCCCTTGACAAAATAGTTTGATATATTATTAAATATAAAAGGAACTTTTTTTTTAAATATAATATTTAAATCGTACAATAATTATATTTATTTATAAATAACTTAAAACAAAAGTATGAAGGAGGTTCTGTTATGACAGCACAAATAAATTTTTCGCCTGATTTTGAAAAAGCACTTGAAGTGGGGCGGCCGCCTAATATTGTAAGTCTTTTCCCCAACTCAAAGGCATTAATTGTCAGCGGCAAGTATATTGACCGGGGAATGATTAAAAAAGGTAAAGCAATGACAATTGCTGCAAATGCCAGAAGCAGTTTTGTGATCCGCGGGGCATTACAGGCAGCGCAGAAAGCAAATGCCGCCATAATAATCGAGATCGCAAAATCTGAAGGCGGTGCAAGTGCATACTGCGCCGTAAATCTGTGGACCATGGCAACATATGTTGATTCAATTTGTAATGAACTTGGAATCACCATTCCGGTTGCGATCCATGCGGATCATTACGGCATAAAAGGCGACACAGACATTGAGACGGCACGAACAGAAATACCCAGCATGTTTGATGCCGGCATTACCTCGATTGCCATAGATGCTTCGCATCTTCCGGACGATAAAAATCTGCTTGCAAACCTTGAGCTTAGTAAATATGTTCCTGTCTGGGCAGGGCTTGAGACAGAAGTGGGTGAGATCAAAGGTAAAGATGGATTGTCAACATCACAGGAAGCCCTTTTTCTGATCAAAGGACTGAATGCACATAATATTTTTCCGGACTGGATCGCATTAAACAACGGAACCACACACGGTATTGAAGCCAGTGATGCCGGTATTCAGGTTGAACTAACAAAAGAGATACATACTGCTTTGGAAAAATACAACATGTCCGGTGCCCAGCACGGAACATCAGGAAACAAATCTGACAGGTTAAGGGCAATTACTTCAACAACGCATACAACCAAAGCAAATGTGGCAACAGCGCTTCAGATGATCGCCTGGGGACTTGAAGTAAATGATTATGGCAATGCCATTTTAGATGATGACAAAAATTTTATTAAGGTAAAAGGTGAGGGCGCAACAGAAGAGAAGTGGGCCGAAATGGTTGCCTATGCTGATTCAAAAGGGATAAAGGGCGGAGACTATAAAAAGTTAAATCTTCCTTTTGAGAACAAATTGGTTAGACAGCCCAAAGAGATCAGGGACCGGATGTCCAAACGGGTTGAGGACTTTGTTTGTACTCTTCTGGTAGATGTTTTCAATGCGAAAGATACTGCACCGCTGGTGATCGAAGAAATAATAAGCAAAGGTTCCTGTGATCCGGGGCCAAAGGCCAAACAGGTAGAAGATCCTGCAGAGTGGACAGAAGAAAAGATAGTTGAAAAAGCAAAAAGCATTGATTCTGACAAGGGACTGGAAGGAGACTTTGACGACTAAAGCGATTTTATAAATAATAAAAGCAAAAACCCCCTCTTTTTTAAGAGGGGGTTTTTGATTGATAGAGAAAAAAATATAAAATTAAAGTCAAAGGGCTCTTATTAAAGGCCCAAAGGCCCTCAATGCTTGGTTTTATCTCTGGTCGTTACAAAAAAAATTTGATTTTGTCAGTATTGTCAACAGCTACACCGCAGGTTAAAAAATTTTTTCGGCCTTTTTTCCGGTAGAAGTTGTTTTGAACTTTTTCTTGACAAAAAATGCCTTGATTTTGGTACCTTCTGATTAAAAGAAGGGTTTTATGAAAAACGCTTTTCTGTTAATGTTCTGTTTTTATTAAACAATAGGAGCCTGTTTTTTGAGAAACACTGAAGTTTCTACAGCAGACAGCCGTTTTCTACCAAAACTTTTTCCGCTGCTGTTTTTGACTATTATATTTTATCTTAATTTTGTCTCGAGAATCATTTTTGCCCCTTTAATGGCTAATATTGAACAGGAACTCAATATTAGCCATGGCGAGGCAGGGACGCTTTTTTTGTTAATTAGTCTGGGCTACTTTTCCTCCCTGGTGGGTTCAGGATTTATTTCATCCCGGCTAAATCATTGCAGAACAATAGTCCTTTCTTCTGTGCTGCTGGGTCTGGTGCTTTTTAGTCTCGGGATTGGTGGAACGCTTGGCATTTATACCATGCTTCCGCTCTATCTGGTGGTGGAAAAGGGTCTGGACCAAAACTGGGCCAATACGCTGATTTCTATCTCCCGAATATCCAGTCTGTTCATGGTTTTTGTTGCGGGATGGGCTACTGACAGGCTGGGTCCGGAAAGAACGCTGCGCTGGATATTTATTTTGACCGGTATTATGACTGTTTTATTGGGAACGACTTCAGGTTCCCGGCTGGTGATAGCGCTGATTTTTCAGCCGGTTTTAGCGGCCTGTTTTTTTTCTGCCGGTTTTGCGGCTTTGGCAATTGTTGTTCCTCCTGAAACCCGTAATGTTGCGGTTTCCCTTACCGTGCCCCTTGGTTTTATTGCGGGGGGAGGGATTTTTCCCATTATGATCGGTATGGCGGGAGATTATGGTTCATTTGCAGCTGGAATTGTTATAACAGGAATTATGATCATGCTGGGCACTTTTTTTTCGAGGCAGTTGGAGTTCAGGAAGCAGCAGACCGCTCTTTGAGAAAAGGTATTATCAGACAAAAGGTTTTTCTTCTTACCGGTTATAATTTTTCTCTCGCAATGTTTTTATTGAACTGTTATCTTTTCTATATAGGGACAAAACATACCTCTTATCTTTAATACTCAAGACGTTAAGAAGGAAATTATGATTACTTTAGGAAAAACATACGATCTTATTATCACGGAAAAAACATCCGAAGGTTACATCTGTAATTACGAAGATGATAAAATTCTTATTAATATAGGTTTTGTAGTGGAATCTTTGGAAGTAGGACAAAGTGTTAAACTGTTTATCTACTCTTACAAGGAACCAAATTATATTGGTTCTCTCAAGCAGCCCAAAGTCCGGCTGGGACAGTTTGCAGTACTAACGGTAGCAGCAAAGACCGAGCATGGTGCCTTTCTGGAGTGGGGGCTGGAAAAAGATCTTTTTTTACCTTTCAAAGAACAAAATGCGCCAATTAAAGTTGGTGAAAAGATTCCGGTGTTTGTAATGGAAGACCATATCACCCATCGTCTGCTGGCCACCATGAAGATCAACCGCCATCTTAAGGACGTCACCACAGAATATAAGGCCGGTCAAAAGGTTGAAGCAATGGTATATAAGTTTGGACCCTTAGGTGCGTTCTGTGTTGTCGATCAGGTTTTTCAGGGATTGATCTATCAATCTGATATTTTTGAAGACTTGTCTTTGGGACAACTGGTAATGACATACGTAATGAAAGTTCGCGAAGACGGTAAACTGGATCTCTCTCTGCGCAAAACAGGCAAAGTCCAAATTGAAGATGATCAGCAGGTGCTTTTAGAAGCGTTGCAGGAGAACCGGGGCTTTTTACCTTATCATGACAAAACCGATCCGGAGACGATTCGGGTTCAGCTCAACATGAGCAAAAAAGCGTTTAAACGTGCTGTCGGTTCTCTTTATAAGACAAAGAAAATTATTATTGAATCAGAGGGGATTCGGCTTGTCTAATTTCTTTTTCGTCCTGCTTTCCGTTCACTGTCTAAGTTTAACAACCAGACCATGAGCGGCTTTGCGCTCTTTACAGACGTGAGCCTTGACCCTCAAAACAGACGGGGTGTGGGGGTCTTTCTGCTTGTCCCTGTTTCTTTTGTCAAAGCGCAGCCCAGCCGTATTAGCCGGAAAGATGTGGCGGTACAGCTGAAGGTTCGCAGGTTTGATAACACTTCTTCAACCCGGCTTGAGGTTCAGACTGTTTTATGGGCTCTTGATGAAGTACAAAAAACAACTTTAAATAACAGCCGAATGCAGCTGCAGGTCTATACGGATTCACAGTGTGTTGCGGGACTTTTTGGAAGACGGTCAAAACTCAGCTCCTGCGGTTTTAAGTCAAAAAAAACAGGCCAGTCTCTTCAAAATGCAGATCTATATCGTACCTTTTATGAATTTCATGACAGAATCGGGTTTAGCATTATTAAAGTCAAAGGGCATATGCGTACGTCATCACGAGATACCGTTCACCAGATCTTTGCCTGTGTTGATCAGGAGGCCCGCAAGGCTTTAAGATACTGGCACAAAGAGCTAAGCCCATAAAAAAGCTAAGCTTTTCAGCGTCTGTGTTAAACAGTAGTGGTTTTTATCTTGACACAACACGCCCCAATTTCTATACTTTGGCATCTTGCTAATTAAAATTAACTGTTGTCGGGACTAACCCCGAACTGGATTTTTTTAAAAGAAAAAAAGGTATGAAAAAAAACCTTGTCATCGGATTTATTGTAAGCTTTTTTTTTATATATCTTAGCCTAAAGGGTATTGATTTTTCTGAACTTAAAACAAGCCTTAAATCTGTGGATTATATTTATATCCTTCCTGTTCTAATACTGGTGCTTTTACTTCTGTTTTTAAGGTCCTACCGCTGGGGGGTGATTCTTGGCCCGCTTATAAAATATGACCAGAAGACACTTTTTGTAATAACGGCTATCGGTTTTATGGTGGGGAGTCTTATTCCGGCTCGGCTCGGGGAAATTGCAAGGCCGTATCTTGTTAAACAGAAAAATGGTATTAAAATGTCTTCTACCATTGCAACAGTAGTTGTTGAGAGGATATTTGATCTACTGGCATTAATGTTTATTCTTTTTGTTGTTATTCTTGTGGTTCCGCTTCCTGCAGCGCTGTACAATACCGGGATAACCTTACTTATCATTTCAATTACTTTATTTTTGATACTTATATTTTTGGCCGTAAAAAAAGATTTTTCCCTTAGTAAGGCAGACATTATTTTTGAAAAGCTGCCTCAAAAACCGGCCTCTTTTTTAAAGCGGATCTTCCACGCTTTCATTGAAGGTCTTCAAATCTTACCAGATATTAAAAAAACCCTTTACCTGCTTTTTCTTTCAGTTCTGGTCTGGATGGTTAATAGCGCGACATTTTTTGTTCTGTTTTATGCCTTTGGTTTTGAGCTAAGCTTTATTTATGGCTGTGCACTGATGGTAATAGCAGCAATAAGTGTTATACTTCCAGCTCCAGGATTTGTGGGAACTTTTCATTATGCCTGTATCCTGGGTCTGTCATATTTTGGTATTTCAAAAACAGAAGCTGCTTCTTATGCTGTTCTGATACACTTTCTGCAGATCACACCAATACTTGTGCTTGGTTTTTCTTTTTTGCCGTTTCAGAAATTATCTCTGCCAAAATTTATAAAAGAAGAAGAAGAAGAAATTAAAAAAGAAGATCTGGATGATTGATGATTTTTATGTTTGTGCTTGAGGTTGATTGAAAAGTTGTAAAATAATCATAGCTGACTGAAAAAGATTGCAACTCGGAGGTATCAGTAATTAGTGAACAGGAAAGCACGAATTAGAAAAATTTCCACATTTCTTCCTGAACAGCGGTTAACCAATGATGAACTGGCTAACCGGTTCGAAAAGTGGACAAGCGAAAACATATTTCAGAAGACGGGTATAAAGGAACGCAGATTTTCAAAAGAAACAGAAACAGCCTCAGATTTAGCTGTTGAAGCAGCACAAAAGATTTTTGATTCCGGAATTGTCAAGCCTTCTGATATTGATATTCTAGTTATGTGTACTCAATCACCTGACTATATACTCCCGTCAACTTCATGTCTGGTTCAAAACCGTCTGGGACTGCCAACCACCACGCTGACCTTTGATATTACACTGGGATGTTCTGGATATGTCTACGGTCTATCTATCGTAAAATCCTTACTGGAGAATGGAAACGGTTCCAAAGCTCTGTTTCTCACCGGTGATACCTATACAAAATATTTTCATTCAATGGACGAAAGGGTCGTTCCTTTGTTTGGCGATGGAGCAACAGCGACATATATTGAGCTGGATGATTCAAAAGACATAGATTGGATGGGCCCCTTTGTTTATGGAACCGATGGAAAAGGAGCCTGCAATCTAAGGATTGAAGCCGGTGCATGCAGAATGCCAGGATATTTAGCAGATCCTTCAGGAAAGTCAGATCCAAAAAAATCAGATGCTCCGGAATATTTACATATGAATGGACCTGAAATATTTACCTTTAGTTTACGAACAGTGCCTGAGACATTGAAAAGGTTGTTTGAAAAATCAAGCTGCACAATAGATGATATCGATATGTTCGTTTTTCACCAGGCCAATGAATATATGCTTGAAGTTTTGCGAAAAAAATTAAATATTCCAAAAGAAAAATTTTTGATTGAAATGACTGATGTCGGCAATACGGTATCAAGCACAATCCCTATTGCTATGGAACGCGCAATTGCAAAAAGCACAATTCACGAAGGAATGAAAATTGGTATTGTCGGGTTTGGTGTTGGATATTCGTGGGCAGCGGGATTGTTGGTGCTATAGTTTGTTTAACTAAAGGAGATATAATGAAGCGCGAAGAGGTAATCACTGAGATTGAAACTGCTTTAAATGCAGAACCAAATAGTTTAACCGTGTTGCGTAAATTAAAAGAAATAGAAACGTATGATTCTGTGGGGCAGCTATCCGTCATTGCATTATTTGATGCATTATTTGATACTGTGATTGAACCGAAAGACCTTGCAGAATGTAAAACAATTTCAGATTTATTGAATCTTGTAAAAGATAACCTGTCCTAAGGGAAGATATATGGGCGTATTAATTAAAGCAATTAGCGCTGTTGTTCCTGAAAACCACAAGGACGTTGTAGAACTATCCGCTAAATTTGGTGAAACGGAAGCTAAACGAACGATAAAAAATACAGGTGTCAAAAAACGGCATATATCAGATCCTCATACAACCGCACTTGACCTTGGAGAAGAGGCCTGCCTTCGTATTTTTAAGGAAAAAGGTTATTCTCCGGATGATTTTCAGGGACTTATTTTTATCTCCCAAACACCTGATTATAAATTGCCTGCAAGTGCCTGTATTTTACAGGATCGATTGGGTTTATCAAAAAACACAATTGCTTTTGATGTTAATTTAGGATGTTCCGCTTTTCCATATGGACTTGCGATTGCCTCATCTTTTATTAATAGCGGACTTTTGGAGCGAATTTTTCTTGTAGTGGGTGATACTCTTTCAAAAATTAGTCATCCGGACGATCGTTCAACTTATCCTTTATTTGGAGACGGTGCTATTGCCGTGGTTTTAGAAAAATCTACTCAGAATGACATTCTGGGGTATGACTTTGGGACAGATGGAAGTGGGTGGAGAAATCTTGTTTTACCGATAGGTCAGCTTAGAAATCCAGACCTTGAAGTTTATAAAAACTTTTCTTCTAAAAAAGATTTTGAAAAAATAAAACATCCTGAATCCATATTTATGGATGGTAATGAGATTTTCACATTTACCTTAAAAGAAGTTCCCGGAATTATTAGGAGAATCCTGGAGAACTCAGATAAAGATAAAGATTCTGTTGATTATTTTCTTTTTCATCAAGCAAATCTGTTTATTTTAAACCATCTCATAAGAAAAGCTAAACTTCCTATAGATAAGTGTCCTGTCTCCATTGATGATTATGGAAATACAAGTGGCGCATCACCCGCACTTACCGCTTGTGCAAGGTTAGCTGAAATTAACAGTGAAAAGGTTCTCACTACCATGTTCGTGGGCTTTGGTGTCGGATATTCATGGGGAGGCACATTGGCCTCACTTCAAAAAAATACTCTATTACCAATATCAATTTATCGTGGAGGAAAAACAAATGGGCATTGAAGCTTTTTCTCTTAAAGGAAAGCATGTTGTTGTCGTAGGTGCTTCCTCCGGATTGGGACGGGCGACAGCTGTTGCTTGTGCAGAATGCGGGGCGAATGTTTCACTCTGTGCACGAAGAGAAGATAAACTTAAAGAAGTCCTCGAAACTTTATCTGATGGCGATCATGGTTATTCTGTTTTAGATGTAACCAATATTTCATCCATTGATAAGGGTTTTGATTGTCTTGTTCAGGAGCGCGGACCCATAAATGGGATGGTCTATGCAGCGGGTATTTCTTCCGTTCTACCCTTAAGTGTTACTACTGAAAAGTTTTATGACAAAACAATGGATACTAATTTAAAAGGAGCACTTTTTTGTTCAAAAGCAGCCTTGAAAAATACTCGGACAGCTAAAAATGGTTCTTCAATAGTCTTTTTTTCATCAATCAACTCATATAACACCATTGGCAAAGGTATGGTTGTATATTCCTCATCAAAAGCAGGGGTAAATGGTTTGATGCGGGCATTGGCTTTGGATATTTCTTCTATGAAACATCGTTCAAACGCACTTATTATTGGAAGCATAAAAACTGATATATGGAACCGGGATATGATTGCCGATGAGCAGTCTAAAAAATATATTGATAAAAGTCTGATTGGGCCAGGTGAGGTAGATGATGTTGCTTATGCCTGTATTTATTTACTCTCTGATGCTTCCAAGTGGGTAACTGGAGCAGCTCTTCTTGTCGATGGTGGGAATACTCTGGTTGAATAATATATTTTTATTGATTACAGAGGTTTGTTATGAGTAAAACAATAATAATAGTCGGGGCTGGCGGATTCGGAAGAGAAGTATTTTGGTTAATCAATGAAATTAATTCCTATAATTATGAGTGGAGTATTATAGGATTTATTGATGATGATAAAAATGCTCTTAACAATTTTGAAAATTATCCGGAGATTATCGGAAATATTGATGATTATCGTGAAATAAAAAAGAAATATAATGATTCAGTATTTTTAATTAATGCCATTGGTGATCCGGGCATTAAGAAAAAAGTAGTTATGCTTCTTAATGATACAGGTGCAAAGTGGGCCACACTTGTCCACCCGACTGCTTCGATCGGAACAAATTCAACAATTAATGAAGGTTCAATCCTGGCAAGGAACAGTCTTATTACCTGTGATGTAAAAGTTGGTCGCCATGTGCATATTAACTGTTATTCCGGTTGTGGCCATGATGTGATTGTTGGAGATTATTGCACAATGGCAGCACATGTTGATATCCAGGGCGGCGCACATGTGGGCGAAGGTGTTTTTTTTGGCGGTCATGCTGTCGTTCTTCCAAAAGCAAAAGTTGGAGATTGGGCTCGGATCGGTGCTTCCTCTTTAGTCTTGCGAAATGTTAAACCCAAAACAACAGTATTGGGCGTGCCCGCTAAATATATAATAAAATAGCCTTTAATAGTAAAATTCAAAAAAGCATTAATTTAAATTTTTTCCGCTCTGTTAATGCTATTCCAAACCGTTAAGGGTTGGTCCACTTAACACTATAAAGAACCTCTTCTTTTTCTCGGCGGATCTCAACACGGGCCATAATATCCGGTGCTAAAAATTTCAAATCTGGCAATACAACAAACACAGAACGGTCCAGCAAAATGTTTTTGCGGCCGGGTTTTTCATTTGTGTCCAAAAGTTTTACAGACACCTCAGGTGCCGTCGTATTATCTCTCTGCTGAACAAGCACTAGTGGATAGTAGGCGGTGAGATCACTAATGATAATGCCGTTCGGCAGAGCCTGTTTTAATGCAGCTTCTGCAAACTGTTCAGCAGACCGCTCATTATGTTTCCAGGGAATCACCCAGTATCTTATTTCATCCCTGTAGGGGCGTTGCCTTTCTCGCTTAACCTTTATGCCCGTCAGCTCAATGATTTTGGGAGTTTTTGCATAAATTATTGGTGGCATTATTACAGAAACAGCACAGGCAAAAATCACAGCGATACGCCATTTTTTAGACCTTTCCGCCAGCACAGATACCCCGACAGAAGCTGCAAGCATAATCATTACTAAAGACGGCAGCAAAAACGTGAACTGATCAGGTACGGGATAACGAGTAACAAATCCAAAATGAATAACAGTAATTGCTATCAGTGCTGCAGCTAAAAAACCGCCCAGACAGCGTTTCATCCCAAACCAGCCGATAACTGCCAACGGCACAGAAAAATTAACAAAATTTAACAGGCCCAGCGCCGTATTGTGTTTTAAAAAATGCCAACTGGTTTGAACATTCAGTACCTTAGAAGTGTATCTGCCGAACAAAGCTGAAGAAATAGCCCTCCACAGATCCCCTTTTTTCAAAGCTAAAAACACAATCATTATAATATATAATGCTGACCCGGAAACAAAGCCGGCTGCTGAAGCAGCAAGTGCCCAGGCTGGCAGTTTTCTCTTTTTTACCAAAACAATTAAAACAACGACATATACAGGTAGTGCCAGAAGTGCGAGGTTGTGCACACTCCAGTTAAGTCCGTTGAGAAAAGCAAGTGCAACGGCTGCCTGCCATTTGGGTGCACGAATTAAATGAATCAAAAGCAGTAGCTCCCCTGTCATAAAGGCAGCATTCCAGGTATAAACCTCGGCAATGGTTGAAAGCCACCAGACAGTATGCATAACTGAAAGCATTAAAGCAGTGGCTATTCCAATCCATTGCCGTCCGGTAAGCTGAAACGCAAGAACCGCTATATTTGCAAGAGCAATTGACATGCCGACACCACTTGCAAAATTCAGCCTGAATGCCATGTCACCCGTGGGGAGAAACAAGAAAATTTGCCCGATTAGAATATAAAGGGGATGTGCTACCGCAAGGCCATAGTCCCCGATGTAATCCCCCATAATTATCCGCCACTGAAACACTGCACTATCCTGCCAGGAAACCCCCTGCTGTGCCGTCAAAAAATAAAGCACAGCAGAGACACAGAACGTGCCGATCCACAGAAGTTTATTGTTCATGGAAAAGATGTTTGTTTTCATACGGAATCAATAAATTATTTTTATTTTTATATTCTACTTTTTTGTAAGATTTTTCAAGACAAATGATGTCAAATTCTGTTTGGGTGTCCTGTAATCAATTCTTTTACCTAACCTGCATTCACCCTGGACCCAAAACATTTTGCTGAGAATTCTAACATTTTTGTTTGGAAAAATGCCACGTATACACCGAACCTTGGTTCGGGGTCAAGTCGCATGTTGCAAAAATAATCAAACTTAACTACCGAGCCCCCCCCGTAGCTTGTTGCGGGGCCTCATTTTGAGGAGACGTGCTAACTTTGCTTAAAGGGTAAGAAGTCCATGATCAGAAAGACTTTCGGATTTAAACATATTGACAATTTTTATAAAAACAGGATAATTGAAATTTGTTTTAGAAGATGAAACAGCTTTGTTGTTTAAACAGACAAAACCTTTGATAAAAAGAGTACTCCAAATTATTTAAAGTTGACTATGATCGATACATTCAAAAAAGAAAAACAGGGTATTATCCCAAAACAAATATCTCCGGACCAGGCCAAAGACACCGGCATGGCCATGGTGCTTATTTGTCTGCTGATTGTTTTGATCGGTCACAAACAGCAATTTTTAGGCTTGGGCGTTATTTTACTTCTTATCAACATGATCAAACCCACCCTTTTTAAACCGGTGGCCAAAGTCTGGCTCGGGTTTTCACATTTGATGGGAACGGTCATGTCCAAAATAATTCTGACTATTCTTTTTTTCGGGATGGTGACCCCCATCGGCTTACTGCGGAGATGTTTAGGTAAAGATTCTCTTCAGTTAAAAAAATGGAAAAAAGATCGAACGTCCGTTTTTAGAGTCAGAAACCATCTTTTCAAACCTGTTGATATCAAACATCCATTTTAAAGTAGAGGTACGGTTTTATGGACTTTCTAAAAGACTTGTGGGGGTTTTTAAAGGTACGTAAAAAATTATGGATGCTGCCGATTATCCTAACGCTTCTCCTGTTCGGTGCATTAATTGTTCTTACCAGCGGTTCAGCTGTGGCACCATTTATTTACACAATCTTTTAAGCGGTTTGAGACATGTCTAAAACAATTCTGGGTATATCCGCTTATTACCATGATAGTGCTGCTGCCTTGCTGGCAGACGGTGAGGTGATTGCTGCGGCACATGAAGAGCGGTTTACGCGCAAAAAGCAAGATAGTGGTTTTCCCTTAAATGCGGCTAAATATGTTCTTGAGGAAGCAGGTCTGCAGCTTGACCAGTTGGATGCGGTTGCTTTTTATGATAAACCCTACTTAAAATTTGAACGTTTACTGGAAACCTATCATGGCTTTTCGCCCCAGGGGCTGAAAAGCTTTCTGTCTGCCATACCCGTTTGGATCAAAGAAAAACTTTTTATGCGTAAAATGCTCAAAGACGAGCTTGCAAAAATCGGTGCGGGTAAGGTTAGACTTTTATTTCCTGAACATCACCTGTCTCACGCAGCCAGTGCCTTTTACCCCTCTCCTTTTGAAGAAGCCGTAATCCTTACTATTGACGGTGTGGGAGAATGGGCCACCACAACCATTGGACGGGGCAGCAACAACCGGATCGAAATTCTGCGTGAGCTTGATTTCCCCCATTCTCTGGGACTTTTATATTCCGCATTCACATATTATTGCGGATTTAAAGTTAACAGCGGGGAGTATAAACTGATGGGGCTGGCACCCTACGGTATTTCTGATGTAGCGGAAACCAAACAGTTTAAAGCGAAAATACTTGCAGAACTGGTTGATGTCCGCGAAGACGGGTCTTTGCTGCTCAACATGGATTATTTTAATTATGCTGCCGGCCTGACCATGTGCCGCGATAAAAAATGGGGGGCACTTTTCGGTTTAGCAAAACGCAAACCTGAAACAGACCTGAGTCAGCCATACATGAACCTGGCCCTTGCTGCCCAGCAGATAACCGAAGATATTGTCTTTATGCTGGCCGAGACAGCCAAAAATCTCACCGGCTGCAAAAATCTTGTCATGGCCGGGGGGGTGGCTCTTAACTGCGTGGCTAACGGTAAACTTTTACGCAAGGGTATCTTTGAAAATATCTGGGTTCAGCCGGCTGCCGGAGATGCGGGCGGTGCCCTAGGAGCTGCATACGCGGCCTGGCATATCGAAAAAGACAAAGAAAGAAAAACATCGTCCAGACCTGACGCGATGAAAGGATCTTATCTGGGCCCGGAATTTGATTCAATAGATATCCGGCGTTTATCCAAAAGAATGAAAGCGCCCCATCAGCATTATGAGAATTTTGACCATTTGTGCGAAACAGCTGCAGGTCTGCTTGATCAGGGTCTGGTGGTCGGATGGTTTCAGGGCCGGATGGAATACGGGCCGAGGGCTCTTGGCAACAGGAGCATACTTGGCAATCCCTGCAAGCCCGATACTCAAAAAAAGCTGAATCTGAAAATCAAGTATCGTGAAGGGTTTCGGCCCTTTGCCCCGGCTGTTCTCGAAGAAGATATCCGTGACTATTTTGATCTTGACTCTCCTTCGCCCTACATGTTGCTGGTTGCCCCGGTCCTGGAAAAAAGGCGTGAACCCTATCCTGAAAATTATGATACCTTGAAAATGTATGACCGGCTGTACTGGCAGCGGTCTGACGTACCCGCGATTACACATATCGATTATTCGGCCAGAATACAAAGTGTGAGCAAAAGTACGAACCCTCGCTTTTGGCAGATAATCAACGCCTTTAAACAAAAGACCGGTTATGGACTGATCGTTAACACCAGTTTTAATGTCCGGGGAGAACCCATCGTTTGCACTCCTGATGATGCCTACCGTTGTTTCATGCGTACAGAAATGGACTATCTGGTTATGGGTGATTATCTGTTTAAAAAAGAAGATCAGCCTAACTGGAAAGAGAAAAAAGACTGGCGTGATGAATTCCTGCTGGATTGAGCCCGCTGTTATAGCAGAACTGCATTTCAGAATCTTTGTTTAAGTTCTTTTTCAGTGTCCCGTTTCATGTCCCTCTTTTTTATGTCCTGACGGCGGTCATAATTTTTCTTGCCTTTAGCAAGGGCAAGCTCAACTTTAATTTTACCCCTGTTATTAAAATATATTTTAAGAGGAATAAGGGACTGACCTTTCTCTCTCATTTTTCCGTGAAATTTTCTAATCTCAAGACGATGAAACAGAAGTTTTCTGCGGCGTAAAGGCTCATGATTAAACCTGTTGGCAAATTTATAAGGGCTGATATGAGCGTTAACAAGGTATATCTCATCTTTTTCGATCCGGGCATAGCTGTCAAGAAGGCTTACGCTTCCCTGTCTGCATGATTTTACCTCGCTGCCCAAAAGAACGATACCGGCCTCAAAGGTGTCAAGGATCTGATAGTCGTACCGTGCTTTTTTATTCTGCGCAACGATTTTCTTATTGTTTGTCATAACGTTCAAAAATATTATTTTTAAAATTAAAAAAGGCAGACCGCTTAAAAACAGACGGCCTGCATTTAAAGCTTATCAAGTACCTATCCTTTAAGGATTTTTGTGATATCCTCGATCATTGGTTTTGAGCCCACATAAAGCGTTGTGCGTTGATGATGGTTTTCCGGCTTAACGTCAAGAATGGGGACGCCATCTTCATTTATGGCGGCACCGCCGGCTTCCTTACACATCATGGCCACGACATTTGCCTCATACATTAAGCGGAGTTTTCCCTGCGGCCGGTTCTTTTTGGGATCCGGATGATTAAGTATCGCAGGATACATAAACATCCCCCCATTGGAAAGCAGACGGTGAAAATCACCAGCCAGGGCCCCAAGATACCGGAAAGTATGTTTTTTCTCATTTTCCCGGATCCACTCCTGTACCTTCTCGCCAAAGGTATATGTGTTTGCAGCATTAAAAGAAAGTTCCCATTTTTTGCTGTTTTCAGGAAGCATGATGCGGGTTGGTTTCACGTAAGTGTTTGTCTCATCAGCATGAAAACGCCAGCAGCCTGCATCGTGAAGGGCTAAAGTAAACATACCGGTTGGAATAACAAACATACCCGAAGCAATAAATTCATTCCCGGCCCTCAGATGGAAGTCCTCAGGCCCCTGAATGTTTCCATCAAGACTTTTCTTGGCAATACCAAACATGAAACCCACCGGAAGGCCGTGCGCAACATTTGATGAGCCGTCAAGGGGATCAAAATAGATAAAATATCTGCCGCCGTCCTTGTTCATCGTAATAATCTCTTCAGCTTCCTCACTTACGGCCTGAATAACCCGTTCTGAAGAATTCAGATAATGAACAACAATATTGTGTGCGATCTCATCCATCTGTAAAACTTTTTCACCATGAACATTGGTGCCGCCTGCTACCCCAAGATTATCTTTTAGCGCTCCGGTTCTGTAATAAAGCTCAATTCTGGTAGCGGCGGCCATAATCGAATCCATAAGAATCAGAAAATGATAAGACCTGTTATAAGTCTCCTGATGTCTCATCATAAAATTACTGAATGTCTGTTCAAACTGTACCTGTTCCATGGAAACCTCCTTTAACCTTATTTCTTATTAGTAACTTTATTATGCTATAAATTGCATTGAACATCAAAAAAAACTTTTTTAATTTTCATTTTTTTCTGTAAAACTTTCCCAAGCGCTTTGACGCCAAAGGTTTCTGTCATATAGTGCCCGCCGTAAAAAATATTCAGGCCGATCTCCTGCGCAAGATAGTATGCTTCATATTTAGGCTCTCCTGTTATCAGCATATCAATTCCCAGACGCTTAACCTCTTTAAAAAGATCTATATCTGTTGCAGAACCTGAAACAACACCCACAGATAAAATTTCTTTTTTACCAAAATTAAGTACATTATTGCACCGGCCGATCTGTTTTTCAAAAACGGTAACGGCTTTCCCGATCTGTTTTTTAGTTTTTAGTTTTCCCATCACGCCGATATTTTTGCCGTTGTAAAGAGCGAAGGGTTGAAGTTCCTGAAGACCGATCGTTTTTGCGATTTGGGCATTGTTTCCGACCACAGGATGAGCGTCCAAAGGAAGGTGGGCCGCATAAAGCGCAATGTCTGCCAAAACAAGTGATCGGATACGTTTATAATGACTATCTACAATCAGGTTCTGTTTTCCCCAGAAAAGACCATGGTGAACAATAAGAAGGCCGCAGTTTTCAGCAGCGGCTTTTTCTATGACTTCCAGACTGGCATCTACGGCAAGGCCAGCTTTTGTGATTTTTCCGCTATTTTCAACCTGTAAACCGTTTGCAGAAACATCACTGAAAGTATGGATCTCCAGATATTCATCCAGATAATCTGTTATTTTTTTTAGCTTCATTTTTTTATAATAAAATATTTGGTTTATGACCTGTCAAGCTTTTTCAAAAACCCACTTTCTTAAGATCTGAAAAATCTTTTCCCTTTTTATCGGTTTGGAGATATAGTCGTTCATCCCACATTCCAGACACTTTTTACGGTCGCCCTTCATTGCATTTGCTGTCATGGCAATTATTGGAACACTTTCAAATCCTTTGTCTCTTAAAATCTTTGTTGTGTCAAGCCCGTTAAGCTGGGGCATCTGAATATCCATTAGAATCAAATCATATTTTTCAGGAGCGTTTAAATAAATATCCAGGACTTCCTTGCCGTTATTTGCCACCTCTACCCGGTAACCCGCTTTTGACAGCATCTTTGTTGCCAGTTTCTGATTAACAGGATTGTCTTCGGCAAGAAGGAGAGAAATTGAATATTTAGCATCTTCACGAAGAGAATACTGAGAAACGATCGTTATGTCTTTTTCAGCCTCGGTACTGTCTTCCTGATGTCCCGGCTGACCGAGAAGCCGTTCCATCATTTTGTATAGTTTTATCCTGTTGATCGGCTTGGGAAGAAAACCATTATAACCGGCATTCTGACACTTTTCCATTCCCCCGTATATCGAAGAAGAAAAAGCAAGAAGCGGCATGTTTTCACCGTATTTTTCCCTGATCTCTTTGGATACATCGTATCCGCTCATTCCTGGAATCATTATATCAAAAACACAGATATCAAACATCCTATTTTTTTCATGGGCTTCCTTCAAAGCGTTAAGTGTATCCCCGCCATTTAAAACGTACAAACATCCATGCCCGCAGATTTTAAAACATGGGCCAAAATTTCAAGGTTTGTTTTATTACCATCCGCAATCAAGACCTTTTTTCCGGAAAGAGAAACGGGTGCAAACCTCCGCACATTTATCTTTCCTGTCTGCTTAAGCCAAGCCGTAAAATGAAAGGTGCTTCCTTTGTAGGGCTCACTTTCGACCCAGACATCTCCGTCCATTATAGCTGCTATTTTTTTACATATTGAAAGCCCCAGCCCTGTACCGCCATACTTTCGGGTAGCAGAATTATCTGCCTGCTGGAACAGGTCAAAAACAGTTTCCAGCTTGTCAGCAGGAATACCGATACCGGTATCTCTGATCGAGGTGTGAAGTTTAAACCGGTTTTCTCTTTCTTCCTCTACCTGAAGCGATAGTTCTATTTCCCCTTTTCTAGTAAACTTCGCTGCATTTCCCATCAGGTTTACAAGAACCTGTCTGAATCTGTGGGAATCCCCCTTTATCCTTGCGGGAAGATCGTCATCTATCCGGCAGAGAAGTTCCACTCTGTTTTCATCTATCCTTGCACCGATAATTTCACAAAGATCATAAGCAAGGACTTCCACATCAAAATCAATCTCTTCCAGATCTATCTTTCCGGCTTCGATCTTGGAAAAATCAAGAATATCATTAATAAGAGAAAGAAGGGCTTTACCGCTTCGTCTTATAGTTCTGGCACAGTCTTCCTGCTCCGGGTCAAGATTTGTTTCCACAAGCATATCCGTAAATCCGATAACGCCGTTCATGGGTGTTCTTATTTCATGGCTCATGTTTGCCAGAAAGGAAGTTTTGGAAAGGTTTGCTTTCTCTGCGACCTGTTTTGCCTTTATCAGCGCCATTTCAATTTTTTTCTGATCTGTGATATCGCGAATGATGGAAAAGATTTCAGAGCCCTCGCCTTTTTCATTTTTAAGCATCACAAGGCTTTGATTGACAGGAACCACTTTACCGTCTTTACGGCAAAAATAAATCTCACGGTTCGATATCTTGCTGTCTTTAAAAAAGCGGTTAATTTCCTCTTTTGATTTTTTAAAATAATCTTCCTTAAAAATAATCGTTTCTCCGGTAACAGACTCAAAAACACCTTCTTCCCGAACGGTAAAAAGGCTGGTAGGTTTTCCAAGAACTTTCTCTCTGGCATATCCCAGCATATCCGTAAAGGCTTTATTGGGTTCTAAAATATTTCCTTTTGCATCTCCGAAAACGATTGGATCAAGAGATGTATATACAAAACCCTCAAACTGATCCCTTGTTTTGTTAATCTCTTCAGCGAGCCGTTCTGTCTGGACAATTTTTCCCTCCAGTTTTTTGTTCTGGGTCTGAAGCTCAAGCGTCTGTTCATTCAGCCGGTCCTGGTGTTTTAATATTTCTTTTTCCGTTTGTTCGCGTTCTGCGATTTCCATATTTGTTTTCATGGCCAGGTCCCGCATCTGACCAATGATCATGCCCATAATAATACAGCCCATCGTTCCGGGTACGCCTGCGCCCAGCATGAAAATTTTGTCCCACCAGGGCAGTCCCAGAATTAGCGCCAGAATAAAGTTAGCCGGTACGGTGGCAAAGCCAAGGAGTATTCCAATGTTTCTGCCGTAAAACCAGGAAAAAACCATAACAGGCAGAATTGCGGTGATGGCCATTCCGGAACCCACGTTCACGGAAAGATAGATAAAAAGGAGAATATAAACGATCACAGAAAGCAGGCACAGGGGTACGCCGAGGCCGGCGCTCCATGGCAGAGCTGGTATCTTTTCGGTAATATTGATCTTATTTTTTTTATTGATCATAAGCTATAATGCAAAAATTTACCGGGCTGCGCTATTTTTTTTCAATCACCCATTTATGGATCATCTCAAACACAACTTCTCTCTTTATGGGTTTTGGAATATAATCATTCATACCGGATCTTATACATTTTTCTCTATCATCTTTCATCACGTTTGCTGTTATTGCGACAATCGGGACGTCTGTAAATCCTTTTTCTCTTAGCATGATAGTCGCATCATGTCCGTTAAGTCTCGGCATCTGTATATCCATAAAAATAATATCGTATTTGTCCGGACTTGCTAAAAAGATCTTAACGGCTTCTTCACCGTTGTTTGCAACATCAACATTATATCCCGCTTTTGTCAGTGTTTTTTCAGCCAGTTTCTGGTTAATCAAGTTGTCTTCAGCCAGAAGTATTGAGATTGAATGTTTTATATCTTCACGTATTGAGTACTGGGTTACAATTCTCTGTGGCTCATCTTTTTCAGTTTGAGATCTTTCTTTTGCTTGACCGAGAAGCCTGCTCATCATCTTGTAAAGCTTCATCTGGTTAACCGGTTTTGGCAGAAACCCGTTAAAACCAGCCTCCCGGCACACCCTGGCACTTACATCAATTGAAGAGGATAATGCAAGTAAGGGCATATTATTGCCCATAGAAGTACGGATTCTTCTTGCAATATCATAGCCTTCTATATCCATACCGGAAATATCAAGGATACAGACATCATATGGCTTTTTTAATTCCACAGCGGTCTGGATCGTTTTTATAATATCTTTTGCTTGGTCAATATCTGTTACTTCCATTTCCCCCGCTTTCAGGCGGTTGGTCAAAATTGCAAGACTGGATATGTTTGAATCATAGACAATCGATTTTTTGTTTTTAAGCGTCCCGGTTTCGTACCGTTTTTTATGTTTTATCTCTGCCTCTTTTACCTGGGTAATAAAATGAAAAATACTGCCTTTATCCGGTTCGCTTTCTGCCCACACATTGCCGCCCATCAGACCGGCTATTTCCCTGCAGATAGAAAGACCAAGACCAGTACCGCCATACTTTCTTGTAGTTGATCCGTCTGCCTGCTGAAATAATTCAAAAATAGTGTCCGTCTTATCTTTCGGAATGCCGATACCGGTATCTCTTATCATTACATGAAGTTTAAGCCTGTCTTCTTTCCTGTCTTCCACATCAACAGAAAGTTCTATCTCTCCTTTTTCGGTAAATTTTGCTGCATTTCCCATTAGATTCACCAGGATCTGTCTGAAGCGGTATGGATCACACCGGATCTGCGAAGGAACGTCGTCTCCGATCCGGCATAGAAGTTCCACGCCCTTCTCGCTTATTCTTGGACGTATCAGCTCGCACACATCATGGGCAAGGACTTCAATATCAAAGTCTATTTCTTCGATATCAATTTTGCCGGATTCTATTTTTGAAAAGTCAAGAATATCATTTATCAGGGAAAGAAGAGCCTCACCGCTTTTTTTTATTGTCCGCACATAATCTTCCTGCTCTGTATTAAGATTGCTGTTAAGCAGAATATCCGTAAACCCGATAACATCGTTCATGGGTGTTCTTATTTCATGACTCATGTTTGCCAAAAATAAATTTTTTGACCGGTTGGCTGCTTCTGCTTCTTCTTTTGAAGCTGTCATGGCCTGTTCCGCTCTTCTTTGTTCCGACCTGTCCTTTGTCATAAAAAAAGTTCCGGTTAACTCACCTTTTTCATTATAAAGGCACACTGCGCTGTTAACCGTGGGTATGATTTTATTGTTTTTATTAAGAATATAAGTTTTAAAGTCAGAGATCCTTCCTTCACTAAATAAAAGACCTATTTTTTCCGAAGCTTTATTCATAAACTCCTCGCTCAGAAAAATTTCCTCCCCGGTTTCAAAAATATATTTGCCCGGAGAAAGCGGGGTAAAATTATTGACTGACATGCCGATTACATCTTCTTTTGTTGATTTGACCAATTCACAAAAGGCTCTGTTTGATTTTATGACCTGTCCTTTGGGGTCGCAGATAAAAAACGGGTCAAGAGAGATCTCAATTAAACTTTCAAACCTGTTTTTTGTTTCTTTTAAATTAGCAACAGTCTTTTTTCTTTCAATGCTGGCTTTTTCAAGGTCTTTGTTTATTTCCTGAAGTTTTGTGGTCTGTCTGTCAAGCCGGCTGCCGTGTTCTATAAGTTTTTTTTCTGCAAGTTTGCGCTCCTGAAGATTTTTTCTAAAACGCATTCCAAGGCTGTGTATTTTCCCTACAAGCGCAGCATTCAGTATTATAGCCCCGGTTCCTGCAGCAGCAGTTGCAGGCGTAAAGCCGCTGCCCCACACTTCCCCTATAATGATAATACGCATAAGAATATTAAGTGGCAGACAAAGAACACCGGCAATGATCCCCGGCAGAAATCCAAAAATCCATGCCACCGTAACAGCCGGAATAATTACAGTAATGGACATATTCCGGCCGGCAGTATAAAATATTAAAAGATAGATAACAATATAGAGTATAAGAGAAATAATTACGGTATTAATACGAAGAGAACTGCTCTTTTCAAGTTTCCTCTGAAAAGACAGTTTTTTGGAAACGTCAGAACTTTTCTGAGCAGGATTGGTTTTTTCTGTTGTATCTAACATCTTATTTAAAGCCTGTTTTTTTTGTTTATTATTATAATATTAATAAAGAACCCTTTAAAAGACAACATCTTTATGGATGTAGCATCCCTTGTTTTTTTGAGAGGTTTATTCGAAAAAAGTTTTTCATGGAAGAAGAAAGAAGTGTTTATTCAAAACCTAAAATAATATGTTTTTCAGGAGGTTTGCCCGTTTTCACCGGAAGAAGAATTAAAAATTGACAGGTCAAATTCTTCTTCGCTTTTTGCCACAAGACAGGAAATAGTACAGTCCCCCAGAACATTTACAGCTGTGCGAGTCATGTCAAGCAGTCTGTCAACACCGATAATAAGCGCAATACCTTCAACCGGCAGACCCACCTGCTGCAGAACCATGGCAAGCATGATCAGTCCTGCACTGGGAACGGCGGCTGTACCGATGGAAGCCAGAGTAGCGGTCAGTATTACGGTTAAACATTGACTGAAAGACAGGTCTATATTATAGACCTGTGCGATAAAAACGGTTGCCACTCCCTGCATGATCGCTGTTCCGTCCATATTGATGGTAGCACCCAGCGGAAGGGTAAAGGAGGCAATACTGTTTTTTATCCCAAGGCGCCTTGTGGCGGTTTCCATGGTAACAGGAAGAGTTGCGGTACTGCTTGCCGTACTGAAGGCCAGCAAAACAGGACGGCGCATTTTCTTGAAAAAAGTAATCGGATTAAGGCCCGCAAAAAATTTCAAAAGAACAGGGTAGGTCAATCCAGCATGAAATAACAGTACAAACAGGACCAGCAAAAAATAGCTGATAAGACTTTTTATGGTCTCAAAGCCAACTGTTGCGAAAAGTTTTGCCATAAGACAAAAAACACCATAAGGTGCAAGGTTCATTAGAATAAGAACAAGCTTTAAAATAACAGTGTTTAGATCGTTAAAAACTGATGCAATCCGTTTTCCAGCGTTTCCTGAAAACGCTATGGCTGCTCCAAAAAGAATCGAAAAAACAATTATTTGCAGCATGTTTCCCTCTGCCATTGCCTTAATTGGGTTTGAAGGAAGCATGTTTATAATCACTTCAGTTACCGCCGGCGCCTGTTTGGGTACATATGAAACAGCCTGAATGTTTGTTCCTTTACCCGGTCCGATAATAACCGCAAAAACAAGGGCCGCAGAAACGGCAACTGCTGTGGTAAAAAGATATAAACAGATTGACTTTATTCCGAGACGGCCAAGCCTGCCTGCATCACCCAGAGAACAGGTGCCGCACACAAGTGAGACAAACACAAGAGGAACGACAATCAGTTTTAGACTGTTGATAAATATTGTGCCGACGATGTAAAAAAGACCTTCATTCAGGTATGTCTGAACAGACCCGGAGTCGGGAAAACAATATTTTATAACAAGACCTATGGCAATGCCGGCAGCCATTGCCAGCAAAATTTTTGGGGTAAGGTTTATCTTGTTTTTTTGTTCCATTTTCGTTTCCCTGTTTTGAGGCGTTTAGCACCCTGTGAGTATATGGAAAAAAAGCATTTATGTCAAAAAATACGGTTTTTCCATTATTTGATTTTTTGAGAACTTCATATATAGTTTTATATGTTCGTTTAAGTCTTAACGATCGGTTCTATAATTTCAGTAATGTTCGATTTTTTAATTTTTACTTAAGGAAACCTAAATGCTTAAACATATTTTTATGGCGCTGGTCTTTTTATTTGTTATCTCACCTGCTTTTGCCATAAGTGAAAAAGATTTTTTTACTGATTATCAAAAAAAGGTCGTCCCTTTTTACAACAGCTGTGAACTGGGGTTTTTTTACGGGTCTGAAAACAAAAGAATAAATTATCTTAAATATGAATCAGAGCAAAAAGACACGGCTGTTGTGATTCTGCCGGGAAAATCCGAGTCTTATCTTAAATATGCTGAGCTCATTTATGATCTTAAAAATCCGGGCTTCTCTTTTTATCTAATGGATCACAGGGGGATGGGTTTTTCTGAAAGACCTGTTCAAAACATGGATAAAGTTTTTGTGGAAAAATTTGATTATTATGTAAGTGATTTTAAAAAGTTTATGGACAGGATTGTGATCCCCAAAAAACATAAAAACCTGTTTTTGATCAGCCATTCAATGGGCGGCACAATTGCGGCGCTCTATCTTGAATCATGCTCTTCTGCTTTTAAGGGGGCTGTTTTTTGTTCTCCGATGATGAAAATCAATACCGGTATCTGTCCGGAGAAGGCTGCCGGTTTAATGACAAAACTTTTTATTGCTCTTGGAATGGAAAAACGCTATTGCATTACCCAGGGAAAAAGAAAGCATAGAAGTTTTAAAAACAATAAACTTTCCTCCAGTAAAAAAAGGTGGGACCTGTGGGAGGAAAAAATACTTTCCGGAAACCCGGAAATAATATCAGGCGGAGCAACCAACCGGTGGGTCAATGAAAGTATTAAAGCTTGCAAAAAAGCACTGAAAAACAGCTGTAAAATTGAAATACCCGCTCTTATCTTAAAAGCGGAAAAAGATTCTATTGTCAAACCGGAAAGCATGGATATCTTGTGCGAAAGAACAGACTGTGAAAAAGTATTGTTTAAAGATGCAAAGCATGAAATCCTCATGGAAACAGACAGTATCAGAGATGTTGCTTTGGAGTGTATTAAAAAATTTATAAAAATATACAGTAGTGAAAGAGAAGAGATATTTTAGAACTTTACAACCAAAACCTAAATCCCCCCACCTTTTTATTGTTTCTTCTTGATGTTTTATCTACATTAAACTAGATAGAAAAAAACAACCATTTTTTTGAAAGTTATTTATGAAGACAACTGATCATACAGATAATTCGTCAACACTAAGACGTCAAGTAGATGTGCCTAACCGATCTTAATGCGCTTATTTCAGGTATTACGGAATTGTCTCGCCTCGTCTAAATGAAAAAAATATTCTGGTAACAAAAAAGCCCGATCCTGAAATCAGTGGCATTCTTATTGAAAAACTGGAAATAAGACGCTGTATCATGAATCTTTTTTCAAATGCAATGGATGCTCTGGGTAAGGATGGAAAGATCATCTTCACAACAGGACTTTTAAAAGAGCCGGAAACCGTAAAAATTGAATTTTCCAATAATGGGTCGGGGATATCCGAAGAAAACCTTGGGAAAACCTTTGAAGCTTTCTTCAGCTCCAAAGGTTCCGGGGGAACAGGGCTGGGTCTTTCAATGACAAAGAAAATAATCAATGAACACGGCGGAGACATCTGGGTTAAGTCTGTTCTGGGTGAGGGAACAAGTTTTCACATCACCTTGCCTGCAAAACGCAGTTGACCATTTTCAAGTGTCTCACGGCCTCTTTTTTTCGCTATTCACCATTAACTATTTACTGCCTTTAGATATCCTTTGACGCTCTTTTTAAAGGGTGATATTATTGTCAATTATAAAAACTAATATTTTAGAGGCTAAAAATGAAAGTCGGTATAATCGGGCTGCCCCAGACAGGAAAAAAAACACTCTCCCAGATCTTAACTGGAACAAAACATACTGAACACACAGATACTCATAAACCCGTAATCGGAACAGCAGATATTCAGGACTCCCGTTTTGACCTTCTGGTTAACATGTATTCTCCAAAAAAAGAGGTGCGCGCACGGGTGGATATTGCACTGCTTCCAAAGATGGAAAAAGAGACCATTGTGAAAGGGGATATATTTAAAGATATTATAGACATGGATGCCATCTGTCACGTTGTCAGGGCCTTTGAGGATGAGGCGATTTATCATGTTGACGGCTCTGTGGATCCTGTTCGTGATATTGACATGGTAAACACGGAACTTGTTCTTCATGACCTTCTTTTTATCGAAAAGAGAATTGAAAGAATTGAGCACAGCCTGAAAAGACTTAAAGATAAAAAACAGGAAGCAGAACTCCTGCTTATGCAAAAGATGAGAACGCATCTTGAAAACGAAAAGCCCTTAAGGCTGATGGAGATAGAAGCTGAAGAAAAAACCATAATTTCCAGCTATCCCTTTATTACCCTGAAACAGATGATCCTGACCTTAAATGTCTCCGATGATAATATTGGAAAGGATGACCTTTTAAACAGTCTTAAAAAGACCTGTGAAGAAAATCATATTGAAATAATGCAGATATCTGCAAAGGTTGAGGCGGAAATAGCAGCACTGGATTCTGAGGAAGAAAAAAAAGAGTTCCTTGATGATCTTGGAATAAAAGAACCTGCACTTGAAATGCTTACCCGCTTGTGTCTTAAAGTATTGGGACTTATCCCCTTTTTTACTGTGGGCACAGATGAAGTAAGGGAATGGCTTGTAAAAAAAGGATCTTCAGCACCTGAAGCCGCCGGAGTGATCCATTCTGACCTTCAAAAAGGGTTTATCCGGGCTGAGGTCATGAAATATAATGAACTTATTGAACATAAAGATGAAGCCGGACTGAAAAAAGCCGGGAAAGCATACCTTAAGGGAAAAGATTATATCGTTGAAAACGGTGATATTTTAAACATAAGATTTAATGTGTAAATTAAAACCTAATTAAACACAGGAGCAGATAAATGTACAAGATAGGGTGGTTTTCAACCGGACGCGGACAGGGATCTTTAAACCTTCTTCATTCAATCATGCAGGCGATAAATGATAACATTGTAAAGGCGGAAATTTCTTTTGTGTGCTGCAGCAGAGAAGCGGGCGATGCAGAGGGAAGTGACAGGTATCTGCAGCAGGTAAAAGATTATGGCCTGAACCTGGTGTCCTTTTCTTCAAAACGTTTCATGCCTGAACTGCGAAAACAGGGAAAGACCGACCCGGATGCATTAAACCGCTGGCGAAACGCATATGATGCAGAGATAATAAAAAGACTCGAACCTTTTCAGGCGGATATAAATGTTCTGGCAGGCTATATGCTTGTGGTGGGGGATGTGATGTGCAAAAAATTTGATATGATAAATCTTCATCCGGCAGCACCTGACGGTCCGGCAGGCACCTGGCAGGAAGTGATCTGGCAGCTGATCAAAGAAAAAGCAGAAAAAAGCGGCAACATGATGCACCTGGTAACCGAAGAGCTGGACAAAGGCGCGCCGATCACATATGTGACCTTTCCCCTTGTCGGAGAGGGTTTTGATCCTTTGCGGCTGAAAATAGAAGAGAAGCTGAAAACAAAATCTATTGATGAAATAGCAAAAGAGGAAGGAGAAGAAAATTCTCTTTTCAAAAAGATAAGGCAGGACGGCGCAAAAAGAGAACTTCCCCTTGTGATCCAGACCATTAAGGCCTTTGCAGAAGGACGGATCCACCTTGAAAACAGAAAGGTCATTGCAGAAAACAAAGTGCTTCAGGGACCGTACTGCTTAACCGGTGAGATTGAAAGCCAAATCGGCTAAATTCTTTTTCTAATATCATGGTAAAAACAATTTATAAAAAAACAGTAGTTTTATTTTTTGTTTTTTTTCCGTGTTTTGTTTTTACATGTCATGCAGATCTGCAGCAAAAGCAAAATTATATTATCCGATTTGAAGATCCTTCACTGACAAATCAGCTTAGAAGCACAGATAAAAACCCTAAACAAAAATCTTACCTGAAAAGCCGCTCTGCTCATACTTACCGTAATCTTCTTGCGGAAAGAAGAAAAACCGTCTGCCGCACAATTGAAAAAAAGATCAGGCGGCCATTAAAGATAATCAAAAGTTTTGATGTTTTTTTAAACGCCGTTGCTGTCAGAATGACAGATGAAGAGGCAAAAAAAATATCAAAGCTGCCGGAAATTATAGCAGTCAAAAAAGAACAGACCTACAAGCTTCTGACTGATGCAGGCCCGGCATGGATAGAGGCGGATCAAGTCTGGGCTTCTTCAGCGCTATCTTCAAAAGGAGAAGGGCTTGTTATCGGTATAATAGATACCGGCATAAACCCGGCCAATCCATCCTTTGCAGAGGAGGGGGATGACGGATATGACCACACAAACCCGAAAGGTCAATATTTCGGTGTCTGTGACTCTTCACGGGACGATTATGACCCGGATTTTTCATGTAATGATAAATTGATCGGGGCCTATGATTTTACACCGCTTCGCGAAAACCCTTATAACACGGAAACACCCTATGATGTCTATGGCCATGGCTCCCATGTCGCAGGAACCGCTGCCGGAAATTTTGTAGACAATGCAAAATACAGCGGTCTGACCCTTTCAATTTCCGGGGTTGCACCCCATGCGAACATAATCTCTTACCGTGCCTGTTACCGGGAAAGCGAAGATCATCCCGAATGGAACGGCTGTCCGGAAGTTTCTGTGCTTGCTGCCATTGAGCAGGCCATGCTTGACGGAGTGGACATTATAAATTTTTCAATCGGCGGAAGCTATAAAGATCCCTGGAAATCAGATACCCTTGATGCTCAGGCCTTCCTTACGGCCCGGGACCTTGGGATCTTTGTTGCCGCTGCTGCCGGAAATGACGGCCCTGATTCTGAAACCATAAACTCACCCGCCAATGCGCCCTGGGTCCTGTCTGTTGGTAATATTTCTCATAACCGTGTTTTTAACAATGGTGCGGATATCAATGATGAATATGGCGATATTATCTATCCTTCCAGTTCCAGAGGGCCTAACCCGCCGGCCCCCGACATTTTAAAACCTGATGTCATGGCTCCGGGCACTAACATTCTTGCTGCATATGGAACAGACAACAGGGTGTCCTGGGATGCTGCAACGGGAACCTCCATGTCAGCCCCCCATGCAGCTGGTGCTGCAGCTCTAGTTAAAGCAGTCCATCCGGACTGGACGCCGGCTGAGATCCAGTCTGCTCTCATGATTACTTCTTTAATCCCCCGGTTGAAAGCAGACACGGGTGATGACTTTGTAACCCCTGATTCTTTTGACGCGGGATCAGGACGAATAGATGTATCAAAAGCAGTAAAAGCCGGATTTGTTTTAAATGAGACCTATGAAAATTATTTGCGGGCTGATCCGAAAACAGGAAACGATCCATCCGCCCTTAATCTTGCAAGTTTGGCCAAGGCAAATGCCGTTGTCAGTCACACTTGGACACGGATCTTAAGAAGCACCATGAGCACAAACATGACCTGGACGGTTGAGGTTGAAAAACCTGAAGGAATTACAATTTCTGTGGTACCGGAATCTTTTGTGCTTTCACCCGACAGCGCTCAAACCGTTACCATAACAGCGGATGTTTCTCAGGCTGACTTTGAAACATGGCTTTTCGGACGTGTTTTTTTTACAACCTCATCGTCTGAAACGGTCACAGCCGCTTTTCCTGTAGCTATAAAGCGTTCCGTTTCAAACATTAATGACACCATAGTATTTAATAACGTTAAAGAATCTGATAACGATACAATCTATAACATAGAACCCGGTACGGAGATTACTTCTATTCATGTTGAAAGCCCGGGCCTTTATCCTGCTGAAATATTTACAAAATCTTTTTATCAGGATTTAACCCCGGATAATTTTTTTGATATTAGCAAGCCCGGCACACCAGAAGACGGCACTTCAATAATATCAAAAAAGGTAAAGGCCGGAACAAAAAGACTTGTTGCAGAGATAATCGAAACTACTTCCTATGATATTGATATGTTTATAGTGAAAGTGCCGGATCTCACCCCTGTCTGCAGTGCAGCGACATCGTCTGTGTATGAATACTGCAGCCTGGAAGACCCGGCTCCCGGCACGTACTGGATAATTGTTCAAAACTGGCTGGCAAGCAGTTCTGACAAGACAGATTCTGTTTCAATTGCTGTTGCAGATGTTAAAGAAGAAGACAGGGAAAACATAAAATTTTCTACAGCTGATAATAAGACATCTTTTCTTGCAGGTGAATTTTTTGATCTTGGAGTGCAGTGGGATCTCTGCGGAAAAACCGATCACTGGTACGGTGCTTTTTCTATCGGATCAGATACTGAAAACACATCAAACCTCGGTTCAGCATTTATAGATATACATCTTGACCCAAGAGACGTCGAGACCTTTTTCTTGTCTCTTGACAAGGGCTGGAACCTGATATCTTTTCCTTTGTATCCGTCTGATACCGCTATTGAGACCGTCCTTGATCCAATCTCAGGAAAATATACAAAAGTGTGGACCTTTAAAGATAATAAATTTCTTTCCTATATTCCCTTTTTGCCGGGCTTTGACTCCCTTTCGTTCATGGAACCCGGGGTCGGTTATTATATTAGAATGAATAAAGCGGCAGTACTTGATATTACCGGTATAAAAAATCTCTGCCCAATTGAACTTAATAAAGGTTGGAACCTTGCCGGTTTTAACCGGCTGGCTGAACAAAATATTTCTGATGCGCTTTTTTCAATCACGGATAAATTCAGAGCCGTATGGTCATATAATGGTGACAGGTGTGAGCGTTACTCACCAAAAAATCCGGATTCTGCAATGTTTTCAACAATGAAACCGGGCCGGGGTTACTGGATCTTTGCAACAGAAGAGAGTGTCTGGGAAGTAAAATAGTGCAGCTCACTATAGGAGCTTAAGGATAAGGTCTTTTGCTTCTTCATAAAGAAAAACAGCCGTATCTGTTGACAGGTAAAAGCCCTTTACAAAAAACTCTCCCCCGCCTTTAAAGCCGTCTTCTAAAAAACCAAGAATAAACCCAAGAGCTAGAATACTTCCAAACAGGCAGAAAAGAGGTGAAAAAATTATTCCCGCTTCTTTGATGTCGGGCTGGCTGAATTTAAATTCCTGAATGTTAGAAATAAAATGATATCCTGTAAAAAAGCCAAGCACTATAAAAAAATAATTATAGAATTTTTCATCCAGAAACGGGAATAAAAGCAGCAGCATAAAAGAAAGCGTGGGGGAAAAATAGGGTGCAAGGGTAATAATAAAATTCCCCCCGTAAAGTTCTGTGCGGCCGCCCTGGTCTGATGCGGAAATAGCTTTTGGTTTTTTAAAAAAAAACAGACCAAATAGAAGATGGGTAAGTTCATGTTCAAGCACATGAAAAAACTGCAGGAACCTGCCAAAAATAAGCCACAGTATTGCCCCTGCAAAAAACCCGTAAATCACCAGGGTACATTCTGTAGACAAGAAAAAATCGGGGGTAAAAGATCTGTATACCTGTAGCCCAAACGCATAGATTCCAAGGGGAGAGATCAGCCAGAAAAAAATTTTTATAAATCTAAACATTTTTACAATTCACTTAATTATCAGGACACCGAAAAGCGGTATGTCCCGTATATAAACAAAACAATATTAAGAAACCAGCAGATTTCAACGACCGCAATTAAAGCATGGAAAATATGCAGAGACTTTTTAATCCGAAAAACAAGTGCTGCAAGGAATGTTGTCCAGACAAATACTGTTCCAAAAAACATGTCAACCATAACGGGGTTTCCTGTACCCTGACCGGCAGACAGAATCTTTGTAATTAAAGGCAGGCTGATACAGATGTTCATTGTAATTGCTGAAAGCATTATCAATACGGTTTTTTTTGCGCCGTTATAGCGAAAGGACCCGGAAGCGCCCAACAGGAAAATTCCGTATGCTATGCATAAAAAAATATCGATCAGATATTTTGACATTAGTTTTCAGCTATTTAAAATAAAAAATCTACAAATATTTTTGTACAGTATTGCCGGCTTTTTTTAAAGCTTTTTCTCGTAACCGTTTTGAAAAATATGTTAATATTCGTTTTATCCATTGCTTCTTTTGAATAAGTAGTTGAGGGTTTTCGGAAAGATAGGCATTAAAAAAACACAGGCGATCGGTGCGGGTAGTCAGGTGGTTTGCTGACATGCAAAGTTGTGTCAGGTTTCTTATTCTCCTTGCATCGGACAGTCTTCTTAATTGAACCGTCCTTTCATTATCAATAAATTCGAACTGCCATTTCCCCGGTTCACTGCTATTGATTCCCATGTTGTTTAAACGCAGGTCCCCATGGAAAATAAACAAGGCATGCAGTTTTCCGATGGTGCGCCCTAAGCTTCGAATTAAAGCTCTTTTGTTCATAAAATAATCCTCTTCCGCCGGAAAAGATTCCTGCCAGTAACTAAGACCGTTTTTCTCGTTATTCATGGTTTCAGAGACAATGAAGTTAGATGACCCTTTTTGTCCGACGGCAGCAATCCGGGGGGTGTCGAACCCATTTTTTTCGAGCAGCAGATGCCCTTTCATTGTTCTTTCCGCCCGTGTTTTCTTGAAGAAATTTTTAATTTGTTCCCATTTGTTTCGAGGCAAAAATGATTTGTGATAATAAATTTTGTTCTTAAATTTAAAACGATGTACTTTGGCAAATGTGGAACTTGGAACTTTTGTGCCCATATTATTTTTTTTTTCTGTAAGGCGGCAGCATAATTCCACAAACGAATCTTCGTACAGGTTTGCCAAAACTTTGAGCTTAAAATCCTTAAACCGGCAGCGTCGGTAACTGTTATTGATAATGCTTCGATTGTCTGTAAAATTTTTCAATAGCTTTTGTTCTTTAGTAAATAAGTTTTGCAAAATAAGCTGTTTCGAAACCTTCACTTAAAAATATTTTAAAATCTATAATAGGAGGAGTTTTAACCTAACTGGAAAAAGTAGTTCTATAAAAGACAGCAGGCTAATATCAATATCTATTGGGACAATTAAGGTCTTAATCAACATAATTCTTTTTAAATCTTTTTCTTAAAAGAATTTATGAGGCAGCAAAAAGAAAAAGATTTTACGCTCTACATGAAAGAATTTATTAAGCTTTTTTAGAAAAAACATTCAGTCTTTTTAGTTATTATATTTTAGGATATCAGATAATGCAAACATATAAAAAGCACGATAAAAAAGAGGGGCCATTTTTAAAACACTAAAAAAAGCGCTGCTTGTGCTTAATGTTATGGTGATACCCGTCGATAAACTTATTTACGCGGAAATTGCCAGAATAGATGATTTTTAGTGTTGCAAAAACGGTGTATACAGTTTAGAATTCTAAAAATGTAAAGAGCTGATCAACCACAAAAAACACTAACAACATACGAAATCTCATGGAAAAATCGAGAATTCTGATTACCGGTTGCGGGGGCATGCTGGGTTCTTCAGTATATCCTGTTTTTTCTCAAACTGATGCTCAGGTGCTGGCAACTGATATCGACCTGAATGAATCATGGCTGGAGCATCTCGACGTCCGCGACATTAATGAGTGTGAGAAGATATTTGAACAATTTAAACCCACCCTCGTTTTGAATTTAGCAGCACTTACCGACCTTGAATATTGTGAGAACAACCCAACAGAATCCTGGAAAACCAATGCTCTGGGAACAGAAAATGTTGCTCTCATGGCAAAAAAACATGGCTGCACAATGTGTCAAATTAGCACTGCGGGTGTTTATGACGGTAAACAGGATGCTTATACAGACTTTGATCCGCCAAATCCTCTAAGTCATTATGCAAAATCCAAATACCATGGTGAAGTATTTGTGCAGCAATTCCTGGGAAAATACTTTATTTTCAGGGCTGGCTGGATGATGGGTGGCGGCCCAAAAAAAGATAAAAAATTCATAAATAAAATCTATAAACAAATTTCTGCTGGAGCAACAGAACTTTTTATTGTTGAAGATAAACTTGGCAATCCAACCTATACCAAAAATTTTGCTGAATCTATTTCAAAAGTTTTACCCACTAAATATTATGGCCTTTATAATCAGGTAGGTTTGGGCAGCGGCAGTCGCTATGATGTCGCAGTTGAATTTATAAGGTTGTTGGGCCTCAAAGGCAAAATCAAGGTAACCCAAGTTGACTCTGATTATTTTAAAAAGGAATACTTTGCTCCAAGACCAGATTCAGAAAGACTTATAAATCTAAAACTTAACTCCAGAGGAATTAACTATATGCAAAGCTGGCAGGAATGCCTGTCCGAATATAGCAGCATATTCATAAAGGATTATAATGCAAAAGTATGATTTTGTTGTTCTGGGGGCAGGTTTAGCTGGATTGGCTTTTGCCAAACGTGTTTCCGAAAACGGTTCTTCAGTGCTGCTGCTTGAAAAAGAAGATACTGTCGGTGGCATATCGAGAACGCTTAATCATAACAACCATTATCTGGACTTTTGCGCCCACCGTTTTCATACAAGAAATGAGGATCTTTTAAAAGAGCTTTTTGAACTTCCCGGCTTAAATATGCATAAGCATCTTAAAAAGAGCCGGATGTATATGTTTGATAAATACCTTAAATATCCGTTCCAGTTGCAAAACCTTTTGCGGGCCATGCCGCTCACCCAGAGTATATACTGCAGCTTTTCTTTTACTGCTAATCTTATTAAAACAAAGCTTTTGACTGAACCGGCTATTAAAAGCTATAAAGACTGGTTTGTCCATTTTTATGGACCAGGCCTGTATGAGGTAATGTGCCGTCCTTACACATCTAAGGTGTGGCGGACAGACCCCAGCATGATATCTGCGGATTGGGCGGAAGAGAGGTTCCAGGGCGAAAAGATTATTTACCTTATAAAAAGAATATTTACTAAATTGCTGACGCTTGACTTCAGTAGCTACAGTATTGAGGATGAAGAACTAATTCCCGACGGCGGCGAATTTTATTATCCAAATAAGGGTATTCAGGAGTTGCCTGATGCTTTTGCCCGGGCCGCCCAGAACCATCGTGCTGAAATACAAACAGGGGTAAGACTGTCAGGTATTAATCGTAAAGATAAAACAGTTGAGTTTCTTCAAAATAAATCTGTAGAAACGGTTTCATATGAAAATTTAATTTCAACAATCCCATTGAACAATTTTTATGAGTTGCAGGACAAAAAAGACCCTGAAATCAAAAACTGTATTCAAAACCTTGTCTATATGAATATTATTTTTGTCTTTGCATTTCTCGACCGCGAATCTATTTCAAATGATCACTGGCTCTACTTTCCAGATGATAAAATTATTTTTAACCGTGGGGTTGAATTTTCAAACTGGTCACCAGAGATGTGCCCTCCGGGAACAACCTCTGTTTGTTTTGATATTACCTGTTATAACAATAGTGACTTATGGAATATGCCGGATGATCAGATTGCAAAAACAGCTATTGAAGATGCTCATCGTATCAACTATCTTAACAAGGCAGAAGTTTCTTCCTACTATGTTTACCGCTTAAAATATGCTTATCCTTATTACGATCTGGACTATAAAAGTAAGCTGGATAAAACAGCCCAATTTTTAGAAACAGACAACTGTTATTTGCTGGGACGAACCGGAATGTTTCGCTATAATAATGCAGACAATTCTATCGAGATGGGCTTTGCCCTGGCTGAAAACTTTGTGAATGATGTTTCTTCCAAATCAATCTACGACTATAAAATAAAGCATATTAGCCTCTAGCACGCTCTCTCCTTCGACTCTACAATCAATACCTTTTTGCATTTGACCTTTGTCTAAAAGACAATTAGTTCGTGTGGTCTTTTTTTCGCAGGACAACATTAAGGATATCAAAAGGATTCAGATAAAATGAAATATTCTTGGCAAGCCCGCAGTTTGCTACATTCTCAACAGCACTCAAAAGAGGCTTAAAGTCTGTGTAGTACTGTACCCGCGAAAGAAAAAAAGACAGGGAAAGATATTTGCCCTGGTAAAAACTATGCTCTAGTTTAAATCCCGCCATTTCGGCAATTTGGGCGAGTGTTTTGCGGCTGTAAAAATAAAAGTGCTCAATATTCTTAAAACCTATCCACTTATCTTTAAAGAGTGCATATGACCAGGAATCCACATTTGGAATTGACAATACTACAACACCTCGGTCTTTTAACATCCCATGACATTTTTTTAGCTCCTCCAGCGGATTACTGGAGTGTTCAAGATAATCCCACATGGTAATCGCTTCAAAACATTCTGGTAAAGCCTGAAAACTATCAAGTCCTCCCTGGTAAACTTTTAACCCGCGTGAACGGGCATAGTCAACACAGAAATCAGAGTACTCAATCCCTTCAGCTTCCCATCCGCGCTGTTGTGCCGCCAGCAAGGAAAATGCAGCTGCGCAACCGACATCAAGGACCCGTCCTTTACCCGGAGCATATTTCTCCACTTTCTTCATACGGCGGTTCATTGACCGGAGAATAACCTTTTCATCGCTGATGTAGTTTGCATAGGCTTTATAGTCCACGCCGGGATCATCCGCATCACTGACAAAGTAATTCTTGGAATATACTTTTGCCAGACTTTCTACATCCAGCCGGGGGTTAACATATACCAGCCCGCAATGCCGGCACTTAACAATCCTTTCCGGAGCATTAAACAGAAATTCCGCATTCTGAACGCCGCAGATAACACAAGGAACTTCTTCTCGTGAATAACCCTCTGAGGTGTTTTGTTCTTTTTCAGTTCCAGACATCTCTGACAACATTCCTCACAATGTGATAAGTATAGCGAAACCCGGCAATATTAAAAAGTTGGTGATAGAGCATATTTTCAAAGGCTTCCCAAAGTCGGAGTACAGAAAAAACTCGAGAGAATGGCAGTTTAACCAACTTGCGTGTGAGAGGGGTAATGATTGGAAATTTAACGGTAAGGTTGAAAAGAGCGCATAAGTTTTCAAACTCACGAGAATAGGGAGATTTAATTAATGCTGTGCGCATCACCTGGTCAAAGTTATGGATACTGAAATCGTCCGGCAACAGCCCTCGCTCAATAGCATAATCGACTACACCGGTTTTTGGATAGGGAACCAGAACATTGGCACGGATATAATCCGCCTTAATCCGCTGATTAATCTCGACTGTCTGAAAGGCTTCTTCCAGGGTTTCAGACGGAAGTCCCATCAAATTGGTAATAATGAGCTTGATCCCATATTTTTTTATTATCCGGGAGTTGTTGATAATGTCTTCTTCTTTCAGCTTTTTCTTTAAAATGCCGTTTCTGATCCTGTCACTACCCGACTCAATACCGAACGACACTCCCCAGCATTTGCTCTCATACATATCACGAATCATCTCTTCATTGACACGATCTATACGGATATTGCAGGAAAAAGGAATATTGATTTCACGCCGATATGCTACCAAAAACTCTTTAACCCATTTTTTGCTTAAAACAAACAGGTCGTCGGAAAAATGTACCCGTTTAAGCACATAGTTATCTTTAACCTCTTTAATCTCTGCGATGACTCGCACAACACTTTTTTTGCGCACAAATTTACCATGGCCCTTAAACATTTTTATATGCACAGGGTTATGACAGAAAGTACACTGGTAGGGACAGCCAATACCGGAAATAAACCGTTTAATGGGAAGGTCACGTATAAACGCATATTTATAGTAGATTTCCCGGTAAGGCAGGGGCAGAGCGTCAAAATCCTGTATTAAATCGCGCACCGGGTTCTTAATGATCTTGTCACCGTTTTTTATCCAAAGATTTTTAATCCGGGTACAGTCTGTGCCGTTTACAATTCCGTTCAGCAGTTCGCTTGCCGCATATTCACCTTCACCGACACAAACATAATCAACATAACTAAAATCGATATCTTCGGGGAAAAGGGTTGGATGTACGCCCCCAAATATAATTGGTTTACCGGTTTGATCTTTTATTTTTTTGGCAGTGGCAAAAGCCCATCGCCGGTTGCCGGTCATAAAAGAAAACCCAATTAAATCGGGGTTATAGTCTTTGACTAACTTCAGATAATCGGGGTGCTCATCAGTTAAGATCAGATCAACATCATGTCCATCAGCTTTTAGCGTGCCGGCTATTGACATGACACCGATATTTTCATTTACACCGTTATCCTGAATAAATAATAAACGACCCATAATATGTCTTCGATGGATTTTTGGTTTGCATCGACCCATGAATCACCTTGCGGCCAACAGTAATATTGTCATATATTAATTAATTTAATAAAAGCAAATAAACACTTGTTGTCAGTTTTGCTATGTCGTGTTTTAAACTTCTCGAAACGTAAACCGGACATGAATCTGCATGTCATTCTTAAATGATAATTCAGGCTATACAATCAGGAGCTCACCGTCGTGGTTTAAACTGTATCTCTACGATGTCTTTTATGAAAACAGTGTTATGACATTTGATATGATACCACTTTGACCAGACAAAGTATAAAAATTGAGACAATTTGTGTCAAGATAAAATTCAGAACCCAGGTACTAAACTAGGGCAAAAGATTGATTGAATTCTTTTCGACAAATATAAAAATTTTGGAATTCCGTTCTGCTTTTAACTTTCTACCGGAACAATAATTTAATAAAGGCCTTAAAATTTTACAGGGCGTGCCGGAAGGAACCGAGCTTTGCGATCTTAGTTTTATCAACAGTGGTACGTTTTCTCCATCAATATTTTTCTGAAAGAGGTTATATGCAAATTTGCGTATAGAATAGATATCGTTTTTCATTGATAACAACCCGATCTTGGTGCGGATATTCTTTCCCTCCGCCGTTTGTCAAGGCTGTTGTTATCTGAATGTTTTTATTTAAGCAGCCTTACTTTGTGCAGGCTGAAGGCCTACAGGATTTAAATATACGGTGTTAATATATCCCAAGTTCTGATATTTATTGACATACAATAGTACCCGCTTTATACTTAAAAAGCGATGTACTATCAAATAACAATATCTTTCTAAAGAAAATTAGGAAGTAAACTTGTTTTATGAATCTAGACCTTGTTCTCATTAACCCCCCGCTTACAATGGAGGAGCGCTACGGAAGATTTGCCGCTCTTGGCAGCAGCACGCCTAACCTTGGATTATGTTATCTCGCTGCCTCTGCCAGGAGCAAGGGGTTTACCGTAAAAATTATTGATTCTCCTGTCCAGGATTTAGATATTGATCAGACTGTTTCTCTTGTCAAAGAATTAAATCCAAAATTTATTGGGATTACAGCACCAACCGTTTCGATAATAAGAGCCTCTCTTCTTGCAAAAACAATAAAAGATATCGGTATAAAAACACCTTTGATCATTGGAGGTGCCCATGTTTCTGCACTCCCCTTAGAGACCATGAAAGAATTCCCTGCTTTTGATGTCGGGGTTATAAATGAAGGAGAGCTGACAATACTTGATATTTTAAATACTGCTGGTAGCCCCCGTGATTTAGAAAAAATATCAGGACTTGTTGTTAGAACGGGGGGAGCTGTGTTTTTAACTTCGCCTAGAAAACCTATAGAGGATATAGACCTTCTTCCATATCCGGCATTTGACCTGTTGCCGGATATGGTAAAATATTACCGGCCGGCAAGTCATAGTTATTTAAGGCTTCCTTCTGCGGCTCTGGTCTCTTCAAGAGGATGCAACGGCACATGTACTTTTTGTGCAAGACCCTTTATTGGAGAAAAGTACAGGGGACACAGCGCTGAGTATACACTTGGGATGATCGACCTTCTTGTCAAACAATATGGGGTCAGAGACATCCTTTTTTATGATGATAATTTTCTCCTGGATAAGAAAAGGGTTACTGATATTTGTGAGGGATTGTTGAAAAAGAGCTATAACCTCAGCTGGTCCTGTCTTGCCAGAAATGAGACGATTTCCCCTGACTTTTGTGAGCTTATAAAAAGAGCGGGTTGCTGGCAGATTGCCTTTGGAATAGAAAGCGGTGATCAGACTATTTTAAATAATCTCAAAAAAAGGACAACAGTAGAGAAAAACCTTAGGGCTATTGAATTGACAAATAAAGCTGGAATCCATTCAAGAGGTTATTTTATGATTGGATGTCCCGGCGAGACAGTTGAATCCATGAATAAAACTATGGAATTTACAGTGTCCAGCGGTTTGAAGGACTTTCATTCAACATTTTTAACACCCATGCCCGGGTCGGAGCTGTTTGAAACGGCGGAAAGTTACGGGACCTTTGACAGAGATTGGGATAAGCTTGGGTTCTGGGAACCCGTATTTATTCCCAAAGGGCTGACCTCTGATCAGATTATATCAACGCACAAAAAAATGTTTAGGGTTTTTTATCTCAGGCCCAAAATTATTTTACGTTATGCAATATTCGGTATATTACATCCTGAAAGAATAGTTGATTATATAAAAGCAGGCTTGGCTGTTCTGTCATATATTTTTAAAAATAAAACCGTGGACCCAGAAAAGAAAAGTTGAGAAAGAAAAAATTAAATTTTTTTTCGTCGGGTTGGTTGATTTAACCTAACAGAGGTATCAAAAAAGAACATTGTCTGTTAAGTAGTACATACACGTTTTGATTTGCCGGGGGATGACCTTACAACCAAAGACCTAATGTTTTCAGGAAAAGTCAGAGCCAAAATTCATAAGCCTTTCACGAATTTTAGTCTTAAAAGTCGGTAGAGTAATTTTAAGTGTCAAAGCCAAGCTGTTTCTAAAGGCACTCAGCATCAGATAGAAAAACGAAAGAGGCTCAAGCACTAGCGCTATCACAGTATATAAAATATTAAACAGCCAACGAAAAAGAAGATTGCTTCGCCTTGCCACAAAAAAATCTACACATGAAGACGGAAGCAGCGGCGACACCCTGACCATTTTATTCAAAAAGGTTCGCTGGTAGCCAAAATAGTTCTGGATATCAGGGTCGGAATCACCGCCGAATTTTTCTTTATACATGTCATAGATATCTGTTCCCTTGTAAAAGGTTAAAGAAAACAGCTGCAGCTGAAAGGGCTTGGGAACCTGTTTTAATACATTGATGGTTTCAATAATATCGTTATCGTTCTCAAAGGGGTTGTCGAGAATCACATCATAGTAGCCGCTGATTTTATGCTTATGGCACAGCCGGGTTGCCTCAATAAATTTTTCATTGGTCACCCGCCGCAAAAAAACATTTTTATTCGTGTTTTCGCTACCGGATTGCAACCCCATGGTCACCCAGGCTAAACCCGCTTCCTTTAAAATCCCAATTTTTTCCTCATTCAAATGCAGCGGTGTCGATCGCACAATAAAGGGCAGCCCAATCCATTTTTTATACTCTTGCATAAATTCCCGGTGCCATTCGGCGGGCTGAGCCAGAAAGCAGTCATCGTGAATGTTCATCAGAATCATATCCGGAAACTGCTCAAAGACTTTTCGCATTTCACTGATAAAGTTCTGGGGCGAGCGTTTACGCAATTTTTTGGAATCATAGAGTTTTGACAAAAAGGAATTACAGCAGTATGAGCAGGAAAAAGGACAGCCGCGTGAACTGATAATATTATAGGCTTTGCCATCATAACGGGTATATCGGCGAAAGAGCGATATATCCATAGGAAGGATCGCTTTCTTGTGAAAGACATAGGACTTCTCAGGTTTATGGCCTGGAAACGGCAGGCTGTCAAGGTCCTCGATGAGCGGACGGAGCGTGTTGCGGGTGAGCGTTCCGTTCTGTTTGTGTACCATGTTTTTTACATCGGAAAAAGGCCGGCCGGCATCAACCCGTTCGGCAATTTCAAGCATCACCTCTTCTCCTTCGCCGACACAGACATAGTCGGCATACTCAAGACACTCCTCAGGATTTATGGTGGGATGAATGCCGCCGACGATTAGGGGTAATTCTGGAAAGCGTTCCTTGATTTTGCCACCCAGAAACTTTGCAAAGGATGCTTCATAGCTCATAAAACCACAACCAACGATATCAGGCTTAAACTTCGCCAGAAACTCGTTCAGGGCATCACCGGCCAGGATTCGATGACGGGGAATGTAAACAATTGCCGAGTCGTGCCCTTTGCTGAGCAGATAGGAATGAATGTGTTTTATACCGAAATTTTCTGTTGTTGGCAGCAGCGAAATGAGTACAATTTTCATAGCCGGTATCCGAGGGAAAGGGTTTCATCAAGATTGCCCGCAATATCATTCTGCTGGACGGCGTCCGGTGAGGGCAAAGCGTATTTTTTTCAGCATATACATTTTGTAGCGTCTGACAAAGCGGGCCGCATCAATATCAAATTCCTTTTCCCGGTCCAGGATACGCGCAAAGCTGTGCGCCAGCATCCCGAGGCGCGGCAGATACTTATATATTTTTGTCGTGATCAGGAATCGGTTAAGTCCTTTGGGCAGTACCAACAGAAATGTCAAATAGCTCTGCAGCTTTGCAAAACCTTTTTCATTCAGCGTACCGCCCTGGATAAAAGAGCGGGCGTTCATGCCGATATTGATATCTTCTACATCCTGTGGCGTGAGCATTTTGTGCTCCAGGGCGGTGTCGATAATCTTAGTGCGGGGATAATACCGGAGAAAGTAGACACTCAGGCGGCTTGGTCTTGTTTCATTATAAAAGGAGAGCATGTCAACAAGATCACTTTCATCCTGAGTGGGCAGACCCAGCATGTTTTCGCAGATAGTTTGAATATTCTCCCGCCGCAGACAGGTTATGGCGTTGCGAACCTTCTCATTGGATTCGTGCCGGTTAAGAATGTTACGCTTCAGTTCTTCATTCAGGGACTGAACCCCCATGATTGCCTGCCAGCAGTTACTCTGTTTCAGTAGATGTGCCACTTCCTCATCGATAAAGTTCACGTGAATGCAGCAGGTAAAAGGCACATCGATCTCTTTGCGATAGCCTTCCAAAAACTCAAAAAGCCACTTACGATCACTGATAAAAATCTCGTCCCAAAAATGAATCGCTTTGTAATCATACTTCTTTTTGGCCTGGATCAGTTCATCAAGCACATTTTGTGCGCTGCGGCGACGAAAGAACCGGCCCTTATTTTTGTAGATGATGTCCTTGTAGAGAGAATTATTACAAAAGGTGCATTTATTGACACAGCCGCGACTGGACAGGGATATATAGCTGTCACGGATATGGGGTAGTTTCTCATAAAAAATCTCTTTGTCCGGAAACGGCAGGCTGTCCAAGTCTTCGATAAGCGGCCTGACATCGTTTTCAATGATTTTTTCACCGTCTTTAGTCCAGACATTGGGAATGGTGCGGCACACGGCCGGATTATTAAGATTATCGACAAGGTCAACCATGGCTTCCTCGCTTTCACCCATGATCACATAATCGGCAGCTGAATACTGCAAGGTATATTCAGGAACAGAGGTTGGATGAACTCCGCCGAAAACGATGGGTACGTCAAACTCCTGTTTTATCCGCTGCGACAACCGTGATGCCCAGGGGAAATTATCCGAAACTACTGAAATAGCCACCAGGTCAGGCTGGTAAGAACGCAATTCTTCCACAATGATCTCGGTATGATCAAAAAGGCGGCTAAGGGTAGGATATTTCAGAAAGGTGTCATCAAAAAGCTGCGGATCAAAACAAAGCTTACAGTTATGACCCGCCAGCTTGAGTGCTGCCGACAGGTATTCAATAGCCAAAGTTTCACAGGCAGAAGAAATAAATACTACGTTCATATAACCTTTCAACTTTGTTTGATACGTCAGCATTTTTGATACTGAAAGTATAGACAGGTAGCAGTTGTGTGTCAACAGAAAAGCTCATACATGTTATAACAATAGCAAAATTGAAATAATGTATTAATCTTGTTAAAAAATGTAGTTTTAATAATGATCTTATTCTTTTGGTTCTCTAACTCTAAATGATATTTTGTTTAGCACATTAACTGACATATTGTTTTTATTGACATACCAGAAATCAGCATATATTCTTGCAAAGCGCAGAGAATACGTCTTTGTCTTTATTATAAATCTGATCAATCCAACAAAGAATATAAAACTTTTTCATGCCTGCAAAGATTACACTCGATATTTTGCTCTAAAACAAACAGGGAAAAGAGTTTTATTCAAAAAACACCTCATAAAATAAATTACAATAGTCAGTTAAAAGGTTAACTATGGAAGCTAATAAATCGGCAGTTTTTATCAGTATCCTTATACCTGTTTATAATGAGGAGAAAAGGATAGAAACTTTTTTAGCGGATGTTGTTGCTTTCCTTGCCAGACAAACTTTTTCTTATGAAGTAATCATTGTCAATGATGGAAGTATAGATGCCACTGTCAAACTGGCTAACAACGTTCTTAGACAACATCTTCCTGATAAATTCCGGATATTAGATCTCGCAATAAACCAGGGAAAAGGTGCTGCGGTTAAAAACGGAATGCTTGCAGCCCAGGGTGAGTATGTATTTTTCCTTGATGCTGACGGTTCAACAGCTATTGAGGAAATCGATATATTTATTCCGTTGTTCAGTCCGGAGATTGATATATATATGGCGGTGCGGACAAAAAAACATTTTGCTCCCTTTAAAAGAGTTTTTTTTGGAAAAGGATATATAAAGCTCGCCAACTTTTTGCTGGGCCTGACTATCTCTGATTTCACCTGTGGTTTTAAGTGCTACCGTCTGGAAACTGCTCGAAAAATTTTTTCTCGACAGTTGCTAAAAAACTGGAGCTTTGATGCAGAGGATCTTTATATTGCACAAAAAGATGGTTGCCGTATTAAAGAGGTTCCGGTTTACTGGAAACATATTGGCGGTTCAAAAGTTAAAGTGCTTAAAAATATTATTGTTTGCGGTTGGGATTTATTCCTGATTAAATATTATAATTTGCGCGGAAAATATAATTAAAATGTGCGGCAGCAATAGGCATATAAATTTTTGAAAAACCGAAATAGCATCTTGGCAGGTTTAGAATGATTCAGTTTGCAGATATTTATAATAACAAAAAGGTTCTGGTTACAGGTCATACCGGATTTAAAGGCTCATGGCTTTGTCTCTGGCTAAAAAACATGGGGGCTCATGTTACAGGTTATGCCCTGGAGCCGGAAACAGAACCTAATCATTATAATCTTCTCAATCTTGGCATCAGCTCTGTCATAGGAGATATAAGGAATTTTAAGAAGGTAAAAAATCTTTTTGAAACAGTTAAGCCTGAGATCGTTTTCCATCTTGCGGCACAGCCTTTGGTTCAGCGTTCCTACCGGGATCCCCGTGAAACGTATGAAACTAATATTATGGGTGCGGTCAATGTTTACGAGGCGGCAAGGCAGTGCGATAGTGTGCGGGCCATTGTTTGTGTAACCAGTGATAAAGTGTATGAGAACAGGGAGTGGCTGTGGGGCTACCGTGAGAACGATCCTGTTGGCGGATATGATCCCTATAGCTCTTCAAAGGGCTGCACTGAAATTATTACTTCAAGCTATAGAAATTCGTTTTTCAATCAAAAGCAATCCAGCAGAAAAAACAGTCTGCTTCTGGCAAGTGCGCGAGCAGGCAATGTGATTGGCGGCGGTGATTGGGCTGAAGACAGGCTTGTTCCTGATATCATGCGGGCAACAGCCAAAAGTGGGACAGTTACTATTCGCAATCCTGTCTCAACCCGGCCCTGGCAGCATGTGCTTGAGCCTTTATCAGGATATCTGCTTATCGGGCAAAAACTTCTTGAAGAACAAAGTTCTTTTGCCGAAGCCTGGAACCTTGGTCCGTTGGAAGAAGGCGCTATTACTGTTGAAAAGGTGGTTAGACGCATAAAGAAAAATTGGGATAGGGTCGATTACGTGCTTAGCGAGAGAATGCGTTCTTCTCATGAAGCAAATTATCTTAAGATTGATTGTTCGAAAGCCCATATCAAGCTTAAATGGTTTCCTGTGTGGGACAGTGAAAAAACTTTTGCAGCTACCACAGAATGGTACCGGGAATTTTATACTCAAAGCAGTCTTTTGAGTGAGAAGCATCTTGATTCGTATATAGAAACCGCAAAAGAGGCTCAAGCCTGCTGGGTGACATAACTAACCAGTCCTTTTGATTGGTGCAACGAGTTTTCTTTGAACTTACCGGGCACTGTACTTATCGTAAATTTCAGTACAGGAAGGATTGACAATTGTTTTGGTCGGTTCGCTGTCTACGGAATAGTTAAAAATTTTCCCTAAAAAATATTTTCCGAAAACTGCATAGATATTTCTATATACACAGCAATTGATTGCGGATAGAAAATAATTTCACGGTCAAACACTAGCTGTGCAAGCCCAAAGTATCTTTTTGTTCTGTTGGAAGTTAAAATAGCCAATAATGCAAGTACCGCTATTTTTTCGGCAATAACACCTGATGGTTAGAAGATTTGATAGAGGATATATTTATTGTTTTCGTAGACAGTCGGCAGGGAAAAAGTTTTTGGTTTTTCTGTTACCACAAACCGGGCACCATATTTTCGGGCTGCCTTAATGATGGCTTTTGTGCTGAGCTCATTAAATCCTTTCTCGCTATTATTTGGTTTGGTCCAACCCAGGTCATTCATCCGTTCAAACCATTCCTGAGTGTACTGGTTGTCAAGATATAGAAGTGTTGAGCCTTCGGCCCAGTCCCCAAGGGTCGCTCTTAGCGAGTAGTTGGTGAAGCCGGGTATATACGGCGGAACAATAAACAAGTCATCTTTTCCAGAATGCTTTTTCGCAGCGATCTGTATGTCGGTCCAGAGGTCCATTTTGCCCATTTTTTTGCCTTGATAGTAAATGTCAGGCCCACCATTACTATACAAAACAGCAAAATCAAAGGCACATAAAAACAGTAAAGCCATAACCATGGAGGCGTTATTTCTTAAAGAAGGTTTAATCTTAGATAAAACTGTTCGGGTGGTCAGCAAAAACAGCAGGGTTGATAAAAAAAAGATCCCCATGGATAATGCGCTCTTGTCGGAAAAAAGTTGATAGCTGAAAAGTCCTGCAAAAATGATAATGAGGAGAAATTTGAAGTTTGTTTTCAAAAACTTGATGCGTGCCGTTATTGGTTTTTCCCACAACACGAGGGTTAGCAGCAAAATTAGAAAAGGGAAATAATAGAGTTTGAAATTATCCAGATAGCCGCTAATTATAACAATCAGGGCAATGGCCAGAAAACGTTGTGTAATATGATCATTCAGTTTTGTCAGGACGTAGCCAATACAAGAAATTGCCAGGAAAAGGTAAATAATAGTGCTGCGCCAAAGGCTGAATTTAATTACAATTGGTATAGGGTAAAAGTCCGTAAAAATTATTCCAATTAGGCATAGCAAGGCTACCGAAAGAAAGAACGGCATAATAGTATTAATAACAGCCAGTTTTCTTATTTTCAGAATACAAACAAGGGTCAGCACAAAAAAAAGGCCTGCTTTTAGAATAGAAAATAGCGGCCATGTTGCAGGAAAGCAGGAATACCAGGCTACCCACCGGACACCCTCCTGCCAGAGTGGGCCAGAGGCGCTACTGCTGCCCATGTGCTTAATCGCTTTAAAAAGGTAAGGCAGGGCGGGCAATCCAAAGGAGATGCCGCAAATTAATGTTGTTTTTAGCTTGAATTGTTTGAAATTGAAAATCCAGTAGACAGCGTAGGCCCAAACAAGAAAAAAAGCACACATGATATGAAAGGCCCAGGCTGTACCGGCAAGAAAAAAAGCAAGCGGGAATCTTTTCTTTAAAAAGAAAAACATTGACCAGACTATAAGCGGATAAGTGAATGGCAGCCCGTGATGAAAAAAATTAAGATAAGGTGCCGGTGATCCCAGAGTCCAGTTGTTAATTTCTATTGAGTACAGTAGTGTCGCAAGATAGCCAGCCCTCGAGCTTCCAAACATCGTATACGTCAAAGCATAAATGCCGGAGAGCATAAAGAAAAGGCTAATAAAAGTTTGAAAAATAGCATAAGTCTCGAGATCGATGTATTCTAAAATATGTGGCACTAAATCATAGAAGAGAGCAATTCTTAGATTTGTTCGGTTAACAGCTTGTACATAGCCTGAATTTTGGAAAAGCGAGGGATCAATTTCGGCGCGGATCGAGGAAAAGTAGGTTGCAACGGTAAGTTGCCGGTGATTTGTATAGTATCCATTCATCAAAAAGGAGTGGGTGGTCAGCAGTAGTAAGATGAACAGAACTGCTCCGTTACGCTGGAGAAAGACTTTTATGTTCATAGAGTTCCGGGCAGTGAAGTGTGAAGATTTTATCAAACCATAATTTTTAGGAATTTGGTCTGAGCCTGTTTTTTAAAATGACCGCAAACGACTGAAAGCCGTCTTTGATTTTGATTTTCTTGCCTTCATTGTAGGTTCTCGGTTCAAAGGCAATCGGTACTTCCCCAATTTTTTTTGTAGCCAGGGCAAGTTTGTTGCTTAGTTCAAAATCCAGGTCAAATCCTGAGCAGGAAAGCTTAAGTTTTTTAAGTAAAGGGGTTCTGATGAGTTTGTAGTTGGTTGCGACATCGGTGTATTTTGTAGAAAAAAATAAGTTCGTCAAAAAGGTTAGTGTCCGCACAGCCCAATAATTAACGGGGTAATGATGGTAGCGTTTATTTTCTAAAACCCGGGAACCGTAGACGGCGTCAAGGTCCTCGGTAATAGCCTTTTTCAGTAACAAAGGGTATTGGTTTGGGTGGTATTCCAAGTCGGCATCCTGGGTTATGGTAAAATCGCCGGTGCACAGGGGAATGGCAGTTCGGACTGAATTGCCTTTGCCCAAGTTTTTAGCCTGCAGCACTACACGAATGTTAGTCGCACTTATTTTTTCGAGGAGCTCTCGGGTACCATCGGTTGAGCAGTTGTCTATAATGATAATCTCTTTAGTCCAGTCTGGCCCGAGTTCTGCCTGCTGAACCCTATGAATTATTTCCAGAATGGTATTTGTTTCATTATAGACACAGATGATTACGGATAGCTTCACAGTACCTTAATGTTTTGTAAAGGATTAAAGAAAAGACGTCTAATTAAAATATATTTATATGTTATCTTATTTTCTGTGTCAAGGTCAAAGAGATATCATGCGGTACCAATAATAAAATTACACATTAATGCTCAAAATTAAATTTCAGTAAATGCCGAAACAGATAAATGTTTTGCATTGGAGGAGCCTTGGTTACATAGAAGAAAACAGAGGTAAAGCAAAGAGCAATAGACACCTCTGTGGACATCTGGAGACCCTGATTCACCATCTAAAAAAAAGAAAAACTCGTTGGTCCTTGTAAACAGGGGAGATATAATGTGTTTGGAAAAACAAACATATCACCAACGAGGTGAAACAATTATGGCACAAGGGATATTACCATTAAAGTACGAAGAAGAGAAAAAACAACGGGAATGACGGCACTGGATGGATTGATTCACTGGCATCACGAGCGCTGTGGTAAAAGTGAGGAGGCCGATTCGGTAATGAAGGCAGATTTAGCTGGTGGCAAGTTTCCCTCAGAAGACTTTGGCGAGAATGCAGCATGGTGGTGGATCATGGTGATAGCGCATAACTTGAATGCGATTATGAAGACCCAGGTGCTTTAGAAATCCTGGAGCCGTAAGCGCATGAAGGCCATCCGGTTTTCTATTATCCAACTGCCTGGCAGAGTGGTAGAACGATCACGTGATTTGAAACTGCGTTTAACAAAGAACCACCCTTCCCCTAATCTTTTGATAGAAGCGCGCAGAAGGATAGCAATGCTGGTGCCGATACCGACAGGATAAAATTTGTGGCTGGAACCTCTCAGATCGGCCCACATTGAATTGTTTTTAATTTTTAGGGGAAAAACCCCTCCGGAAAAGAGCCCCTCATGGCCCGAAGGTGGAAAGCTGCGTTTAGTTTCCTCACCCACAGCGCTGTAGTGAGGAAACACGTGAAGAAAACCCTGCCGTCAGGTATTGGTTTTTAAAAACATCTCCGGTGGCTTGGAAATAGTGCGTATGTGAATTTAGGCGGTGGATTTTGGCTGACCGGACTTGTTGTCTGTTTTGTGCTAATATGATAGAATCTTCTCTTGAAAATTGTTTGAAATAATTCTATATTAATTTTTTAAATATCTTTATCTGAAAGGAAAAACAAATGAGAATAATTTTACTGGGCCCTCCCGGGGCAGGAAAAGGCACTGTATCCAACCTTTTAAAATCACATGATAACTCTGTTCACATCTCAACCGGAGATATCCTGCGAAATGCTGTAAAGGATGGAACACCTCTTGGAATTGAAGCAAAGGGCTATATGGACAGGGGAGACCTTGTTCCTGATTCTCTTATTATGGGCATGATGGAGGAGAGGCTTAAAGAACCCGACTGTCAGAAAGGCTTTATCTTTGACGGTTTTCCAAGAACGATTCCCCAGGCGGATGCTCTGGGAGAGCTTTTAGAAAAGCTTGACATAAAACTTAATTTTGTAGTTAATCTTGAGATCGGAAAAGATGTTGTGCTGGACCGCCTCACAACCCGAAGGACCTGTACAAACTCCTCATGCCAGGCTATCTACAATACAAAAAGCAATCCGACAAAAGTAGAGGGTGTGTGTGACAAATGCGGCAGCCCGGCGATCCAGAGAAGCGACGAGACAGAGGAGGCTATCCTAAACAGGCTTGAGACCTATAACACGTCCACTGCTCCGCTGATCGACTATTATGAGGGCAAGGGTATGCTTAAAAGTGTTAAAGCCACAAGCAGTGATATCGTGATAAAAGAAGTAACCTCTGCACTTTAATTCCTTCACATAACGGGCCCGGTGTTATTCATGCCGGGTCCGTAACATAATATTCAAAACACGATTACCTGGACATCAGGAGTTTCCGGATGGAAACACAAAGAAATCCTTCATTTAAAAATTTACTTGAAAAAGCAAAACGGCTTCCGCCTGAGCCCGGTGTGTATCTGATGAAGGACAGTAAAGAGAGTGTTATTTATGTGGGCAAGGCAAAATCACTTAAGAAAAGAGTAACTTCCTACTTTCAAAAACAGCATGGCACAGAAAGAAAAACTGCTGTCATGGTCTCAAAAATTATTGATATTGATACCATCATAACAGCAACCGAAAAAGAGGCTCTGATCCTGGAGAACAACCTGATTAAAAAATATCGTCCCCGGTTTAATGTTGTGTTCAGGGATGATAAGGAATATCCATATCTCAGGCTATCGGTTTCAGAACCCTTCCCGAACCTTACCATTGCCCGAAAACCCAAAAAAGACGGAAGCATGTATTTCGGGCCCTTCGCTTCTGCCCAAGCTGTGCGTGAAACATTAAAAGTAATAAAAAAGCTCTTTCCCCTAAGAAAGTGCTCCACGAAAAAAATGAACAACAAAAGACCGTGCGTATATCATCAGCTGGGTCAATGTTTTGCACCCTGTTCAGTCAGGGTCAAAAAGGAAGATTATCAACAGGTGGTGCAGGATGTTCAGCTTTTTCTCCAGGGCCGGAAAACCGAAATAATTCCCCAGATGAAAAGGAGAATGGAAAAGGCTTCCAAAGCACTTGAATTTGAACTGGCTGCCCAGCTAAGAGACCGGATATCCGGAATAGAAAAAACCCTTGAAAAGCAGTCCATTGTTCATAATGATTTTACGGACCGTGATGTGTTTGCCTGTTTTCGAGAAGGCGGTCAGGCCGGCATTACCGCCCTGTTTTTAAGAGCAGGAAGAATGACCGGAAGCAGAAGTTTTTTTCTAAAGAAAGTTCTGCTCACCGATGAAGAGATTTTGTCTTCTTTTATTGCCCAGTATTACCAGCAGGGTGAGTTTATTCCGGATGAGGTGGTCTCGCCTTTTGACTATAAAGAAAAAAAGCTTTTGGAGGATTGGCTAAAGGATAAAAAAGGGTCATCCGTAAAAATCATCATGCCGAAACAGGGAGCAAAAAAGAAACTCCTTGTTATGGCCGGGAACAATGCAAAGATCATGTTTCAAAAAAACCGGCTGTATGAGGAAAATACAGAAAACATATTAAAAGAGCTTGAAAAAAGGCTGCACCTGAAAAAATATCCAGTCCGGATCGAGTGTTTTGACATCTCAAACATTATGGGAACTTCTGCTGTGGGTTCAATGGTCGTTTTTGAAAACGGAAAGCCGCTTAAGCAGGGCTACAGAAAATTTAAAATAAAAAATATAAACCGGCCAAACGATTATGCAATGATGAATGAAGTCCTATCCAGACATTTAAACCGCATAAAAAAGGGTGGTGCATCCAGGCCCGACCTTATTTTAGTTGACGGCGGTAAGGGGCAGCTCGGCATTTTGCTCAAAGTACTGAAGGAACAGGATTCGGAAGGAATAAGTGCGGCAGCTCTGGCAAAGGGAAGACCGGATGAAAAGACCGGTAAAAAAGACGATGATAAAATATTTATTCCTAACCGGAAAAATTCAATCCTTTTTCAAAAGGGCTCCCGGGCTCTTTTTTTGCTGCAGCAGCTAAGAGATGAGGCTCACAGGTTTGCGGTGTCGTATTATAAGACCCTGAAAAAAAACAGGGATTTCACTTCTGAAATTGAAGACATTCCGGGTGTCGGCAGTAAAACCGTATCTGCCGTACTAAAATATTTCGGCAGTTTAAAAAATGCGAAGAAGGCCGCTCTGTCAGAGCTTGAACGGGTTCCGTCGGTTACTAAAAAAAGGGCTGAAGATATTTATTATTTTTTTCAATCTGAGAAAGGCGGTTAAAAGAAGGAAAACTCGACTATCTGAAAGTGCTTGAACTATTCCCTGTTTGTTTTTCCCATCACAAGTTTATAAAATGATTTTGCCTGGATGAGGATGTTCAGGGAAGAATCTTCGATTTCTTTAACGATCTCCTGTTTGATGTAGGGAGAACTTACTTTTTCAATCTGGTCGATTCTCATGGAAACAAAAGAAAGATAAGCAAGCATTTTTGAAACAATAATATCTTTTACCTGTTCGATTTCTGCAGCCTGTATACTTTGGATGATCTCAACAAGAGCGTCCGGCCTTTCATTCTTTTCAGTTACTGCAACTGATGCCTCAAGATCAAGTTCACCTGTATCTTTGTTGATAATAACTTCCCTCATATTTTTCAGTTTTTTTAGATAGCTGGATATTTCATCAAGTCTGTTTTTTGTCTCGGTAATGTAGCCCTGGTTTCTGTATTCGTCCTGCATGAAATAAATAACAGCTCTCTTAATGCCGGTGATCGGTTTGTAAATATTACGAATTATATTTCTGGAAAAAGCAATTATGGCTTCATAGACTTTTTCCTGTATAACTCTTTCAGGAATACGGGCAGGGCTCCCTTCTTTTTTTCCGGACGGTTTTTTTATTTTAAACAGCATGCTGTAAAGGGCTGCAAGTTCTCCAAGCTGCTGGGGTTCTTCTAGCGGAATAGCAGGATTTTCCTCATTCAGGATTCTGAAAATATTAACCCTGGGGAAAATGATCAGAAGTCTTAGATCCTTATCAATTCGGCCGCTTTTTAAGAGAAAGTAGGAAAGCTGAACATATTCATTAAAAAGAAGTTTAAGAGAGGTCAGTTCATCTGCGGTAAAATCTTTTTTTGAAAGCCCGCTTCCGGTGCTGAGTTTTTCCATAAAGGCTTTTTCGTCAATGGAGAGAGACATCCCTTTATACCGGATAAAATTAAGCGGATGGGACGGTGCATCAATTTTTAAAATTCCTGATTTTATATTGTGAGATCCGTCAGCTTTACCAATTATATTACATCTCAGGGTATGTGTTCCCAGAAGAGAAACATAACTTGCCTGAGCAGAACCCAGGGGAAGACTTATAAAGCTTGCTTCACGGCCCTTGTTAATTGTTATGATATGAAAGGTGACACCATGTTCTTCCTGACCCAGAGCTTCTGTTTCACGGATATCATTTATTAGGGCCTCTGCTGCTTCTTCGGGTCCCGACTGGCTTGCGCTCATTAAGATATCATCCAGAATATGACGGACCTTTTTAATCGGATAAAATTCTTTGTCAAGACCAAAGGTTACCCCAAAACCAAGTTCTAAGGTCTGAAGACGCTGAAAGATAAAGTTCCTTTCGCCGATCTCTTTTAGCCGGTGAACGAAAACATCCAAAACATTTGCGATTATATCTTCATAATTACCAATCAGGCCGCCCGTGTTCTGATCAGAGGCCATGGTCAGAATTAGTCCTCTCATCATTTCATTTACGGTTGCTTCAGGAGAACCCGTGATCATCCTCTCTTTGCCGGAAAAAACGACTTTTATTCTTTTGCGGTCAAGATCCACATCAATATTGTCCGCAAAGTTATTCGGGAAATAAACTTTATCTTTGCACCAGAGGTCGGTTGCTTCGCGCACCACAGCTCTTTCTATTTGAAAAAGCTTTCTTTTCGGGATGTCTGAGGTTTTTATTTCAGATAATTTCATTTTCAGGATATTTCATAAATAGACAATTACGTAGACTTATTAATATAAAATAAATTTAACCTTAAAACAATAAAAAGGAAAGGGTTTAGGAAATAAAAGTTTGTGAGGCCTTAGGAAGGAAAAACCCGAAATAGCATTATTTTAAAAAACAAAAATCCGGTCTTTAAAGATAAAGGACCGGATCTAACCTTCTTTTGTTATTACAGAACAGCCTGATAATTATTTTCACATCTGCAAAATATTTTTTTCAGATGTTCCCTTGTTTCCGGAATCGGGAGGGTCGCTACATTTTTTCCGTCCCATTCTCCGGTCCTGATTAACCGCCTTATTCTGGTATCATCTCCATTATATGTCGCAAGTGCACAAATAGCGGAGGGTTTTTTATCAAAGCCTTTTTTTCGGTAATAAACAAATTCATGACGTAAGTAGCCAAGACTCTTTCTGAAATTATTTTTTGTATCCTGAGAGACCTCGTTAAACCTTGGGTTAAGCTGGGCCAGTTTCCTGCAGTTGTCTTTTGATTTTGCATTACTGTCAAACCTGCTCTCTTCCCATATCTGATCTTGCGCGGATCTCTGATATTGTTTGTTTCGGCTATTTTTTCCATCGGAAATTTATACTGCTTTGAGATCTTCCAGAGTGAATCCCCCTTAACTACAAAATGGATCAGCTCTGAATTTGCCTTATCTGTTTATGTTTTCTTCGATTATTTTTACAAGATAATCGATCGAAAAATCAAGAATGGAAGGACCGTTTCTTTTTTAAGCTCTTTGGAGATCAGGCCGAGCGCTTTTCTTTCAGGTCTTTTGAGGCGTTCGTCTTTTATGATGGTAGGCATACCCCCTGATTTTTTTAGCCGACTAAGGTTTTCCCCCCAAAGCCTGAATCAGCTGTGAAGTATTCTTCTAAACTTTTTCATCTAAGCAAAGAGTTTAACCAAAAAGGGAATGACATTGGTATTTTTTAATTTTGCACAGTATAGATAAATAAATATTGTGTTTCAAATTAAAACAGACACCAGATATATTATAAACTATCGGAAAAAAAGGATTTTTCTTTAAAATATTTTAAATACAATTTAAATATAATTTAAATTTTGGGGATTTACCGTATGTTTGCTGGAATAGACCGTGTTTTGTGAAAGGTGAATGGAGGACAGGAATCTAAAAAATAAAAAATGATGGTCTTTATTCTTTGTTAAATCATAGCAAGAAGCTGCTTAAAGAGAAAAAAACCAGCTGTTGCGGTCGCAACACTTATTAGAAAAAGAATCAGATGCAGTTTTAATTCTTTAATGCTTCCGTTTATAAAGTTCATTCTTTTATCTCCGGTTGATCCACAAGACCTTTTTAGCAGTTTTGCCAAAAAAATCGTTGTTTGGTTGAAACTGCGCTATTTCTGAACGATTTTATCACACCTCTTTGTTTCGTCAATGTGTAAGTTATCTTCGGGAACACCTCTTTTTATCAGTTCAGTACGGTTAAAACAGCTTAAGGTAATTATTTTTAATTATTTTCCTGTTTTCGGAAAAGGTGCAGAGGTTTTGACAGTGCCGGCTGCAGATCTGCAAAGTTTTGTGTTTGTCCTGTGCAGGCTCTGGAGATCCGTTTTGTAAAGAGCCTGTACGATTGCCTCGACAAAACATTCCAGCATAAAGTGTTTGCCGGAATAGTACTTGCTTTGATATGGATGCACTACAAAAGCCCGACGGTCTGCAGGTCTGGGTACCGGTATGAGTGCCAGTGGTGAAGGAAAAGAGATCCAGGATGAAAGGCGGTTTCCGAAAACGGTTTCGTGGCTGATGTTTGCTTCAGGGCTTGATATGGTAACCTCATATTCACAGGTGAATCCCAGCGGCAGAGGCAGGACAAAGCCGAACAGTCCCCAGCTTAATGCAGCGATGATGCGGTGCTTGTGTTTTTATAGTATCGGGTCATGATGGAGACACCCAGCGGCAGGGCAGTGCTTTTGCGGGAAAACAGGTCCGGGTAAAGGCTGCAGGCTTTTTTCTGCATATCGACCGCAAGTTCATCCATGTGCCCTGAATCTTTGATCTTTTTGAACCAGTAATTACTGTCCGTATAGCCGCTTATAAAAAATTCATCCGGATGCAGCGGGGTAACGTCCACAATTCTGAAACGCACATCAGAGTCATTGCAGGGCCTTTCAACGGGAACAAGAGTGGTCGTGAAATTTTTTGAGGCACATGACAGGGTTGCAAGTGCTGAGATCATTATAATGATCCGTATAACGGTTTTTCCGGTCATATAGCTTGCTTTCTGTTAGAATATTATGCTGAAGGCAATATTGGTAATAGCGCCCTGGCTGCGGTCTTTCGCCATGAACTCGATTTGGTGGCGAAGCTGGCACTTCACTTTTAAGAACGGCACATATATGCTCACCTCCGGTCCTATTGCATAAACCCGGTCATGTACATGGGTAGACCAGGTTACGTCCCGGCCGGTATCATCGGTGATCTGCCATTGCGCATATCCGGTAATTCCAATTTCCCAGAGTCTTTCAACCTTTTTACCAATCGACCATTCCAGTGATATAACCTGTCCGGGCCGCACATTCTCATGGTGTTTCATGCTGTGGATTTCATGGCGCATCATCATGGACAATGTCCATATTTTGTTTTTATCCAGAAAAATAGTGTCTCCATAGCTTGTCAGAAGGGTCCAGTGGTCTTTTCCGAGAGAGGCCGGCTGGTGTCTGCTGTACTCGCCGATGGGCAGATAAACTGCCAGACTGAACAGAGTATCTCTGCGCGGTTTGTGCCAGGCAAGACCTAAAAATTCAAAGCAAACATCTCCGTGACTCCAGCGGCTGTCGCTGGTGCCTGTTTCTTTTACCCGGAAATCAGCATAGGCAAAGGGGATTAAAAGGGTCGTATAATAATTTGCGCCTAAAAATTTCTTTTTGGTTATCCAGATCGGCCGGTGCACCATGATGTAATCCTGAATGTCGGGACGCAGATGGAGCAGATCACCGTGATCATCTTTGATGGCGTGGGTATTATAAAAAACATTATATATTTTATAATAAAATCCCGGGGGCGGTGCGGTGCCTAGGTTGATTCCTTCTACACCGCAAACAAAGTGGCCGGTTTCACCGGCAATTGTTTCTCCTGTTGATATTAGATATGAGCTCAAAAGCAGTACGATAATTAATAATTTTTTCATGAATGAAAACCTGACCCGCTATTATTATGAACAAGAGCACCAAAATGACCAGGCTCATTTTGGTGCAACAGAAACAGTTCATGAATTGTCACGGCATCTTCTTAAAATCTTTAAAATGATGCCATATTTGATGTTTTTTTATTATATTTTGCTTTCAGGCGGGTACATCTTTTTGATAAGAACTCGTTTTTAGACGGGGACATCTTTTTGATAAGAACTCGCTTTCAGGCAGTTATATTATATAAAATAAGGGCTTAGAGGTCAACAGGAAAAACATTGCCGGGCATGCAGCTGACAATGTTTTTGATGATTTTGGGCGGCGGTAAAGCGAGAACGTATGCTGATAGAACGTTTATTCCTTAAGTTTGACTCCGTCCAGTTTAACAGACACTTCAAAAGGTTTACAAAAGAAGCTTTTATGATAATTTATGGAGAAAACTGAACGGTCTAAAAGGTCATGCTTTTAAAAATAATTAATGCCGGTAATCATTCAGCCGGAGAAAATCTGACGGTATACTCATCCGGCAGGGTAAAGTCTTCAAGGTTTCTGCCTTCTATAAAACAGTCTTTGGTTCCATTTGCATTCTCAATTCCCTGGGTATGTCTCCTTTTATCCGTCTCAAAGTCCTGGTACTGTAAATCTATAATATTTGAAGTTTCATAAAGTACTATCTGAAAGGTTACACTCCCGGATAGATCGCTGTATGGGATATTGTCATAGGTGACAACAAAAATCCGGTCGGGGGCCGAACCCCGGGTCTGGTGATAGATATTACCGCCAAGGGAAGGGCTAAGATCAGCCTATAGAGCTGCTATGATTGAATTGACGCCGCGGGAATCCGGAACCTGCTAGCGGCAGGTAATTACCATTCTCAGCCAAGTTCTGCAGGGTTTCAGGGGTAACTGTATAACGGCCGTTTTTCAGATTTGTAAAGCGATAGCTGTCATTCGAATCGGTTGTCGTACTGCCGGAAGAGTCACCGGACAAGGTCATGGTCACTTCCTCTCTAACAGCACCGCTTATTGTACCGATAATAGAGCCTGTCTTTTTACAGGCAGTTATCCCGCAAAAGAAGATAAATGAACAGACCCAAAGAAAAAGGGGCGTTAATCTTCGGCAGTATGTTTTTATATTTTTATTCATCGGGGAGCTTGGACTCACCCCTCGTTTTATCAGCGGGGTAATTAATTTTGCAGTTTGATTAAACCGGGTAGTCACACAAAATTAAATTTTTTTTAACTTCGCCACAGAAGAGAAAAAAGAGAGAAACAGGCTGTACCCACTTTTCTTGCGCGGTGTTCAAAAAACAGTTCATAAAAAACCATTCCGGCCTCTGCCGTTGAAAGCGGATGGGTGACAATCTCAATCTCCCCGTTTTTGACCGCGTCGATAACGGTTTCTATGTTTTTTTCTGCATAAATAACAGAATAGGTTGTGTTTAACTGGCGCAGCAGGTGGCTGTCGGATGTGCCCACCATTGGAAGATGAAACTTTTCGGCTATCGCAATTGCTTTTTTATTGAAATCAATTGAGCGGGTATAAAAATGCGAGAGTTCAATGGCATCAAACAGACTTTGCCATTTTACCAGATATTTTCCCAGTGAACAGTTTGCAGGGAAAAACGGATGGGGTGCAATAAAGAGGTTGTTTTTGTCTTTGATTTTTTTTAAATCATCAAAATTGTTAATACCGTTCAATTCATCTATTAAATTATATATGAGGACATGTTTGTTTTTTAAGGTTAACTCAACCCCCGGAATAAGAAGAATTCCTCTTTCCCTAGCATAATCGCTCAGATAATTGTTATAGGTGACTGTATTATGGTTGGTTATTGACAGAACGTCTAATCTTCTTTCCACTGCAGCATCAATGAGATTAAAAGCATTATATTTAATATATTTTTCTTCGGCGCCGTCACAGGTATGAATATGAAGATCAGCCTTTAAGCCCTTAGGTCTACAGCCCATTTTTTTGGGGATGTCCTATGATGTTTTTAGTCCGTTTTTTGTATTCATTAATATTAACATGAATTTCTTTAATCTGGAATGTTATATGAAGCCTTTTTCCCTCTTGAATTTTATTATTTTAATTTTTTTTTCGCTTGTTCAATTCGTTTTAAAATATCATCGGGTGAAACAAAAACAAATGATTTGCCTTGTGTTAATTTCTTTAAAATGTTCAATTCATCAGACATTTTAATAAGGTCATTTCTTGCTGTTTCATATGCTATATTATGTAGTTGTTTATGTTTATGAATTTTATATTCAGAGCCTGGTTTCTTAACCGCATGTCTTAACAATGCTAACTGACGATAATTAAGCTTACTCTTTAGTTTTTCAGAACCCTCAAGTAATTCTCGGGCTTCTTTTTGGTGGAGTGTTTTTTTCTTCAAAAACTCCTGCAATTCTTCTATGGCTTTCCTAATTACTTGAAGCTGGTGTATAATAAAATAGGTTGTGTCGTTTCCATCTGTTTCGGTATGGAGGAAGGCTGTTCCATATTGAACGATGGCCCTTTTTATAATTCGAGAAATCGCTACAAACTCCATTAGCCAATAACCCTGTTTTGCCATCGACCAATAAAAAAGAGCTCTTGCTGTTCGTCCATTTCCATCTACAAAAGGATGGTTGTAAGCCAACATGAAATGTAAAAGAATTGCTCTGATTACAGGGTGCATGAATGTTTCAGATTCTAAATCATTTGCAAAACGACAAAGAAGATCCATTCTTTCAGGCAATTCATCAGCTTTGGGTGGTGTAAAAAGAATTTCACCTTGGCCATTAACAACATGTATGTCATCTTTTAAAGTACGGTAACAACCCGAAGATTCGGGGTTGTCTAGAGTTTTGTCTGTGAGAATTTTATGTAGTTCTAGAATTATTGAGTTGGTTAAAGGCTCTTTCTTGTCTTCTCTAACAAACTGCATAGCCTTAAAATTGTTGAGAATCATCTGTTCGTCTTTATCGATTGGCTCACGTCCCTGAAGTATCATTTCTTTCGCTACCTTGCGGGTAGTTGCTGCGCCTTCTACTTGACTAGAACTAATTGCTTCTTCAACTAAAGAGCGAATAAGGCAGGTATTTTTTAACTGTGAATTAAGAATAGGTATATCTGCAGAAAGACTCCCCGCAGTGTTTTTATCAAGCCAGTGGAGCTCTTTTAATATAAAATCTGTTGTCAAAAAACTAAAAGGTTGACCCTCCTTGTCCACCAGGTTTAAGGGTTTGGATATTTGTTGTCTTGAAAATTTAACACTGGCCCACCATTCTTCTGAGGTATTATAACCTTCTGGCGGATTTAGATGTTTTAACTTGTCCCAATGAAGATATCTTCCTTTTTCGTTGATTGGCCCACACGACAACAGCGCTTCGATTTTCTTCTCATCAATCATTTTTGTTATTATTTTATTATGGTCAGGTGCCTTGTCAGGTGTTTTCATTTTTATGCCTCATTTTACCATCAGATAATACAACTACTAATTTATTACTAGTTTTTTTAAACTAGTAATTGAAGATTGGTTCTATGAACCTTTATTGTCTTAATACAAAGGGTTATCTTCGTAAATATTACTAACTACTAGTTTTCAAAAACCAGTAATTGGAAGTATAAACAAAAATCCTCAAAACACAAACGAAAAATAAAGGTTTAGACAATTAGGGACACTTCCCTGTTTGTTCTGTATATTGAAAAGTCCAAAACAAAAAAAACAGAGAAACAAGAAAGGGGACTCCCCTCCCCCGATGGCCACTTGAAAATCCCCCACCTGTGGCCGGGTCAAAATCCCCCAC
>CAYLYF010000004.1:0-68637 GCA_964387595.1 uncultured Thermodesulfobacteriota bacterium
GGTGGGGGATTTTCAAGTGGCCACAGGTGGGGGATTTTGGGTGGCCATCGGGGACCATCGTTGAATAAGGCGTCATAGAACCGCCCACATCCATAAACAAGATCACTTTGGAACTCTTTTTAAGTTTGTTTTCCCAGACCAGTTCTATTTCCCCGGCATTTTTACAGGTGGCATTAATGGTTGCTTCCACGTTCAGTTCTTCACCTTCTCCTGCCGGAAGAAGTGACCTCAGGTGTGACAGGGCGACTTTCATCTGGCGGGTGTCCAGGGTCCGGTCGCTGGCGTAGTTTTTAAAGGATCGTTTCTCGGCTACCTGCACAGCACGTTTGTTGCGGGAAATTCCCTGTCCGATTCGTATTCCTGCAGGGTTGTATCCCCAGGCACCCTGAGTCGAGGTTCCACTGGTGCCGATGGCGCGGTTACCGCCGTAATCGCTTGAATAGTCTGTGTCGTTGCGCTGTTCAATAAGCTGGCGTTCAAAGTTTTTCAGGACTTCATCCAGATCAAGCGCTTTGAGCTCTTCTTTTTCTTCTTCGGTCAGTTTCAGATCCCGGGTCTGGCGGAGACAGGAAAGGACCCGGTCAAGAAGTTCATCCGTTGTTTCGATTCCTGAAAAAGTGTCAAGAAAGGCCATGTCATAACGGTCAAAGTATATCTCGTTCTTCACCAGGATCGATCTTGCGATGTGATAAAATCGGGTAAGGCTGCAGCTGCTGAGGTCATCTGCCAGGGCACGGTGGAGGGTCATCCACTCGTGAAGAGAGACAGGCACGCCCTTTGACTTGAGGTTTGAAAAAAAATTAATAAACACGCCTTGATCTCTTGCTGGTTTTATATGCGTAATGCGAACCGTCAGAGTTGTCAACCAGATCCGCATCCTCTTTTTTCTTTAAAAGCGTTCCCATGAACGGGATCGCTTTTGATATTTTTGAAGGTGAAATGCCGCCGATAATCAGCGCCTGGAGCCAGTCGATCAGTTCGCTGGTGGAGGGTTTTTTCCGCAGCATGTCAAATTCACGTATCCAGTAAAATTTCTTCAGGGCTTCTCTCAGCATTTTGGTCTCAATGTCCGGGAAGTGAACATTAACGATTTCTTCCATCAGTTCCTTTTCAGGAAATTCAATATAGTGAAAAATACAGCGGCGCAGAAAAGGGTCCGGCAGCTCTTTTTCACTGTTTGAGGTGATGATCACAATCGGGCGGTTTTGGGCTTTTACGGTTTCACCCGTTTCCGGAATATAAAAACTCATCTCGTCAAGTTCGTTTAGTAGATCATTTGGGAACTCCAGCTCAGCCTTGTCTATTTCATCAATGATCAGAACCACCTGTTCTTCTGCCGCAAAGGCCTCGCCCAGCTTGCCAAGGCGGATGTACTGGCTGATATCAGAGACATCATGATCCCCAAAGCGCGCATCATTTAAGCGCTTAATCGTATCGTATACATAAAGGCCTTCGTGTGCTTTTGTGGTTGATTTTATGTTCCAGATAAAAAGTTTCTTGCCAAGGGCTTTGGCGATCGCATGGGCCAGCAGGGTTTTTCCTGTGCCGGGTTCGCCTTTAACCACCAGTGGTCTGGCAAGGGCAATGGAGACATTGACGCTGTCCTGAAGTTCGGGAGAGATAACATAGTCAGGGGTACCCTTAAAATAATCCATGGTTTTTCCTTGAAAAAGGTCAGTTGTCCTTTGTATGTTGTGAAGCTCTCCGCACAGAGTGCAGGGCTTCCCGGTAATTAAGTCTGATCTTATAATCTGGTATCGCTTAAACCGTCCCTGTGGTCGGTTTAAATGCGACACAAACCGGCCCGTTGCAACTGACCACTGACGACGAACAACTGACGAGATTTTTATCCTTTAGCTTGGCCGCAAGGTTGATCTTCGGTCGATGGCAGGAAGGATTGTTTTTCGCATCCGGATCGACTTTGGTGTGACTTCAACCATTTCATCTTCCCTGATAAAGTTTATCGCGCGTTCCAGCGTGATCGGAGCTATGGGCGCAAGAATAATGCCATCATCTTTTCCCGATGCGCGCATATTGGTCAGTGCCTTGGTCTTGGTCGGGTTTACATTCATATCTGTGTCGCGGTTGTGCTCTCCGACGATCATTCCCTCATAAACAGGGTCACCGGGAACCACAAAAAGCTGACCCCTCGGTTCAAGGTTAAACAGCGCATAGGGGACAGCCTTTCCGGTGCGGTCAGACACGATGGACCCGTTAAACCGCATGGGAAAATCACCGCGGTAATCCTCATATCCTGAAAAACTGGAGTTGATGATACCGGTTCCTTTGGTGTCGGTCAAAAATTCGTCCCGATACCCGATTAAAGCACGGGAAGGGACGCTGAACTCAATGTTGACTCTTCCTTTGCCGTGATTTGCCAGGTTGATCATTCTTCCTTTTTTAACAGACAGCTTTTCAGTGACAACCCCGAGAAAACTTTCTTCGCAGTCAATGAAGAGGTGTTCAACCGGCTCCTGCTTTTTGCCTTTTTTCTCTTTAAAGATGACTTCGGGTCTGCCCACGCTGAACTCAAAGCCTTCCCGCCGCATGGTCTCAATAAGAATGGCCATCTGAAATTCGCCGCGACCCTTTACGATGAAACTTTCGCGTTCCGTTGTTTCTTCGACCTTGATGGCGACATTAAGAAGGGTCTCCTTATTCAGTCTTTCGCGAATCTTGCTGGACTGGACAATCGTTCCCTCTCTGCCGCAGTATGGGGAGTTGTTAATGGTAAAGCGCATGGAAACTGTGGGCTCGTCAACCGTTATCCGCTTTAAAGGTTTTGGGTAGTCTTTTTTGCAGATCGTATCTCCGATGGTGGTATTTTCGATTCCGGACAGGATGATTATTTCTCCCGGTCCTGCTTCCTCCACAGTCTTAAACTTCATGCCGTCGTATGTCTGGAGTTTTGAAACTTTAAGGGGAAGGTATTCATTTTTTTCATTGATACAGATCAGCTGATCATTAAATTTTGCTGTTCCGTTAAAGATACGGCCGATAGCAAGACGGCCCAGATAATCTGAATAACCGAGGTCTGACACCAGCATCTGAAGCGGCGCTTTCGGGTCATAGGTTGGCGGAGGAATTTCCTCGAGTATGCTTTCTAAAAGAACATGAAGATTATCTGTTTTGTCTTCAAGCTTTTCCATCACAATGCCTTCGCGGCCATTGGCATAAAGAACGGTAAACTCGAGCTGTTCATCGGTAGCTTCAAGATCGATAAAAAGATCATATATTTCGTCCAGTACTTCATAAGGTCTTGCATCTTTACGGTCGATCTTGTTGATGACCACAATTACATGAAGTCCCGCTTCAAAGGTTTTTTTAAGGACAAAACGGGTCTGGGGCAAAGGGCCCTCGGAGGCATCCACCAGGAGAATTGCGCCGTCGGCCATTGAAAGCGCTCTCTCCACCTCGCCGCCGAAATCAGCATGCCCGGGGGTGTCAATGATATTAATTTTTACATTTTTCCAGAGAACAGAGCAGTTTTTTGCTGAAATGGTAATGCCGCGCTCGCGTTCCAGATCCATGCTGTCCATGATGCGGTCATCCACTTCCTGGTTTTGTCGGAAAAGACCGCTTTGTTTGAACATGGCATCGACCAGGGTTGTTTTACCGTGGTCAACATGGGCAATGATAGCGATATTTCTTATTTTTTCATTTAATACAAGGGCTTTCATCATTTTGTTTCCGGTTACCTATTCTATATGTTTTGGCAGTTCAGTCCAGAGGCTGTTGATTGGTATTATGGTGAATCTGCTGGTTTTTAAGAAGCCTAAAGTTAACTACACAGTATAAGTTATAGTATGCTTTGTGTCAATAAACAATAAGGCTATTGAGGGGTCAGAAGAACAGGTGTTTTGGGTTGTGAAATTTTTGGAAACTGATTTTAATCCAGGCAATTAATTTAAGTTTTTCTTGACAAAAACCTTTTAAATCCTTAATATACTGACCAGTCAGTTTATTAAGGATAAGTCATGCTTAAAAAAACGGTAAAAAAAGATCGTAAAGAAGATGTTTTTGAAGCGGCCTTGAAATGTTTCAATGAAACAGGCTATTACAGAACATCCATTGATAAAATTGCTAAAAAAGCAAAAATCAGCAAAGGCGGTATATATTATCATTTCAAATCAAAAGAAGAGCTGTTTATAAAGCTTTTTACTTTCAGGTGCAATAAGTATCTTGAGCAGGTACGAAACGAGATACAGACGGTTAAAGACCCGGAAGAAAGGCTGGAACTGTTTATCGAAAAAGCAGGCAGCCTTTATATGGGTAATGAGGATTTCTTAAGGTTTTTTATAGAATTCATGACAATGGGATTACGCGATCCTGAGATTTGTGATGTAATGACTTCGTATTACAAAAATGCAATTGAACATTTTAAAGAGCTTATTCAGGCCGGAGTAGATGAGAAAATATTTAAAAATATAGATACCGGTAAAGTTGCCAGGCGTGTTTATTTTCTGTCTGCGGGGATTTTCTTTACCTATTTTACGGTTCGGAAGGATTTTGATTTAGCCGGGGAGCATACCCGTCAAATAAGAGAATTTCTGGAAACAATTAAAATTAGTTAATACAGGTTTAAAGCATAAAATTACAGTTTTTATGAGTATTTAAATCATTCTTGAGTGGGTGGATTGTTTTTTATAACATAACTGTACTGACCGGTCAGTTTATAGAAAGGGCAAAGTATGAATATATTTGAGATGTTCTATGAAAGTTTCAAAAAATATTTTGAATTAATACTCAAGGAGGTTGAAAAAGCTGAAGATCCGGAGCTTCAAGTCCGTATTTTTATTGAGGGTTTTGTGAATGTGATCTACGAGGAACGGGAATTTTTCAGGACTTACGTGGAAGAGTTGTCCCGGAATGCCGCTAATCCGGAAGTGAAAAAAATGAAAACGATTTTTTATGATCAGTTTATGGAACATCTTAAAAAGTTATTGCAGCAGGGTATCCGTGCCGGTGTTTTTGTTGGTTTTGACACGGAAAAATTAGCCCGGGCGATCTATTTTCTTTCTATCGGCGTTATTTTTACCCGTTATGCCATGAAAATCGATTTTGATCTAAAAGAGCAAAACGCGTTTCAAGTTGACAGAATACTGGAGTCCATAAAATCCAGATAAGAAAGATAAGCAGGCAAAGGGAGGAATGATATGAGTTTGCCAGAAGGTGCCTACCCGGCGTTGGAAGACGCTCTGGGTAAGAATAATGTGAGTGATGATCCGTCCATAACCTCCGGTTACAGCTATATGTGGCTGGCTTATGCGACGCATGCTCAGTCCGGACGATACCGCCCGGCTGCTGTGGCCTTGCCGGAAAGCACCGGGGACATTCAGACTATCATCAAAATTGCCAACCGTTACGGGTTCAATTATATACCGGTTGGAACCAATTTGTTCCCGCCGAGCATGCCTACCCGTCCGGACACAATTATTATCGATCCCAAACGGATGAACCGCATTCTGGAAATTGATACCGATAATATGTTTGCGGTAGTTGAACCTTATGTTACCTATGCCCAGCTTCAGGCAGAAACCATGAAGAAGGGGCTGACCCTTACGGTTTGTGAAGGCGGTTCCCAGTGTTCGGTGCTTGCGAATAATATGTTTCAGGGGATGGGCGGAACCGGTCACAAGTTTGGATTCAACCGGGGTATTCTGGGCTGTGACTGGATACTGCCGAATGGCGAGCTTTTAAAGATCGGCTCCCGGGGGAATGCCCGCGGCGACTGGTTCTGGGGGGATTGTGCCGGGATGAACTTAAAAGGGCTGCTGCGGGGGGATAGCGGACACTGCGGTGGTCTGGGCATGGTGACCACCATGGCGGTAAAACTGTTTCCTTATCCGGGACCCAAAACTTTTCCAGTGAAAGGGACCAGTCCCAATTTTAATACAGATTTTCCGAAAGATCGTTTTAAGGTTAACCTGATAAAATTTCCGACTCGCGAAAAGCTGATTGATGCCATGTATGAGATCGGGCATGAAGAGATCGCGATTGCTGTGCATGAGGAACCGGCCAGCATGATTTTGTGCGGTGAGTCTCCTTCGGTTGAATATTTTTGGGAAAAATGGCCGGATTTCAAGAAAAAATGGACCAACGTGCTGTCTGTGACTCTGTTTGGTTTTTCATCTTCACGTCAGGTCGAATATGAGCAGACGGTACTTGATGCGATTGTTAAAGAAACTGATGGCGAATATATTACTGAAAATTCAGAGCTTTGGGAACATGCCAGCTGCAACCTTGGAGAACAGTTCCGTACCGGCGGTTCCAACCGGCTTTTCAGGATTGCGGGTGATTTTTTTGTGATGGGCGGATTCGGCTTTGATTCTCTGGATCAGAGCCTGAAAATGAGCAAGGAGTATATGTGGCCTCTCATTTTAGATGGTATTGAAAAAGGACACCTGGCGCCCGATGATATGGGAAATGACTGGCTGAACTCCTACCAGCTGGGCCACTTTGCAGAAACCGAGCCGCTGATTTATTTTGAGCACGATCTTGAGGCCGGCGGTACTTTTATGAACGGTTATGTCACCACCGTAATGGAAGCCGTGAAAAGAAAAATGACCAGCTCCTGGCCGCTGGGTCCCATGACCTATATTACCGGCCCGGCCATGTGTAATTATCATGAACTGGTGAAAAAAATAAAAGAAGCGGTTGATCCGAGGATGACCTCAAATCCGGGCTATCCTGTTCCGCCTGAACCGCCGCAGGGATAAACAGAAGAAGGTGAATTAGAAGATTAGGCCCGGCGTTATTAATAAAAAAATATCAGACAAATGATGGAGGTTAAAAAGGATGGATGAACAAAAGCTGGCCAAGGTGGATTATCAAAAGCCACTTGAAGATGTATCCTATGGAGAGGTAACGGCGGCAAAGGGTAAATATCAGAAAGAGATAAACCATAAAATAGCTGCTATTGTGGGTGAAAAAAATGTATCTGATATGCCGGAAGACCTGGAAAAATATGCTTCTGATAAAAGTCTGGAGAGATATGGTAAGCCGGCCTTTGTGGTCTGTCCGAAAAACATGGAACAGATCTGCGAGCTGGTGAAATACGCAAATACGATCCGGCTGCCGATTATCCCGGTCAGCTCAGGCACGCATAATTACGGCGCTGCCCTGCCGCGTATGGGCGGTATGATCCTTGATTTATCCGGTTGGAAAGAAATCCATAAAATAGATCACAGAAATCGTGCGGTTCGGGTCGCGCCGGGAGTGAATTATAATGAACTTCAGGATGCCCTTGAAAAAGAGGGGTTAAGAGCGCTTATTCCTCTTTTGCCGCGTAAAGACCAGTCCGTTTTGACCGCTCACATGGAAGCCCATCCCATGCTGATTCCGGAGTTCAACTACAGCGAACCGCTTTATACCGCAGAAATCGTATTACCCTCCGGCGAGCTTTTTCGAACCGGCTCAGCCGCAGTGGCGCCGCCGGAACAGACCCAGACAGATATGGTCGGGCCCTGGGGGCCGGGACTGGACTGGAACCGGCTCTTTACCCGCAGTCAGGGGACCCTGGGGGTGATTACCTGGGCAAATATCATGGCAGAGCCAAAGCCCGGGAAACAGAAACTCTATTTTACAGCCAGTCCGGATATAAATACGCTGGTTAATTTTACCGGACGGATTCAGAAAAAATGGATTGGTTATGAATGTTTTATCCTGAACAGAACCCATCTGGCCAATATCCTGTCAAAAACGCCGAGTGAAAGAGAAATGATTCAAAGGAAGCTTCCGGCATATGTTCAGATTTTCTGTATCGGCGGTTTAAAACGCTTTCCGGATGAGCGTATTGCCTATCAGCAGGCTGATTTTCTGGAGACCTCGCAGGAGTGCGGAGTGACGCCGCTTCATACGATTCCTGAAGCGCCGCGGGCCGCTGATTTTTTTGAGAAGAATCTGCACCGCTGCTGGGAAGGAGATGTGTACTGGAAGGATGTCCGCAGAGGAGCAAGCGCTGACATTTTCTTTATTACCACCATGAATAAAGCAGCTGATTTTATTCATGTGATGCAGCAGCAGGCGGGTGCGGCCGGGTACAATTTTCAGGACATCGGATTTTACCTGCAGCCCATAGAAAACGGCCGGGCAGCGCATGTGGAATTTTCTATTCCTTTCAACCCCGAAGATCAGCAGGAATGCGCACAGGTAAAACAGCTGCATGGTCTGGCCAGTGAAGAAGTCTATAATCTGGGCGCTTTGTTCACCCGGGCATACGGGCCCTGGGCGCAGATAACTGCAAGCCGAAATGCGGGGCAGTACCAGACCGCAAAGCTCATAAAAGAACTTTTAGATAAGAACAATATCATGAACCCGGGGAAACTGGGTCTTTAGGAGGAGTTAAATCCATGAGTCTTGAAAAATACCGATGGGATCTTGTTAACTGTGAACGCTGCTCCATGTGCAAGTGGCAGCATCCCTGGGCTGTTAAAAGCAGGGCGCGTGCCATGGTCTGCCCTTCACTGAAAAAATATAACTTTGATGCCTATTCCGCTCAGGGCCGGTTTGATCTTGCCCGGGCGCTGCTTGAAGGAGAAGTCGAGCTGAATGATAAGGCGCTGGAAGTGATCTATTCCTGTACCCTGTGCGGCGCCTGTGATGTGACCTGCAAATTTACCCGCGACATGGAGCCTCTTGAAGTTCTGCACGAGCTGCGAAAGTATTGCGTTGAGAAGGGAAAAGGACCGTTGCCCGGGCATATGCCCGCAATTGACAGTATCCGGAAAAACAGAAACCCCTGGCTTCAGCCTGCAGCGCGCCGCGGCCACTGGGCCCGTAAAATGGAGGTCAAAGACCTGAATCAGGAAAAAGCGGGGGTTCTTTATTTTGCAGGCTGCACCTACTCCTACAATGCCAATCTTCAGGATGTCGCCCGCTCCACCCTCCGTATTCTTCAGCAGGGCGGGATTGATGTGGGGATTCTGGGCAAAAGTGAGAACTGCTGCGCCAGTCCGGTGGTGAAGGTCGGTATGTATGACCTTTTCAGGGAGCATGCAGCAAGAAACATTGAAATGTTTAATGATCTTGGGGTGAAAACGATTGTCACTTCCTGTGCCGGCTGTTACGGAGTTTTTCAGAGTCAGTATCCGGCGATTGGAAAAATGAATTTTGAGATCAAACACAGTGTGGAATATTTTGATGAGCTGATCAAAGAAGGAAAACTAAAGTTTACAAAAGAAGTTCCTATGAAGGTGACCTGGCACGACCCCTGCCATTCAGGCCGGGGCGGAGAGCCTCAGGATCTGTGGGAGGGGAAACGGGTGAAATGGGGGTTGTCTGATCCTCCAAGAGAGAGGAACTTCGGTGCAAAAGGGGTTTATGATGCTCCCCGGAATGTATTGAAGGCCATACCGGGTGTTGAGCTTGTTGAAATGGAACGCATCCGGGAATTTTCGTGGTGCTGCGGCGCCGGCGGCGGGGTCAAGTCCGCCCTTCCGGAATTTGCAGTTGAAACGGCCCGCGAGCGGGTTCAGGAAGCAAAGGAAACAGGCGCTGAGGCGCTGGTGACCAGCTGCCCCTGGTGTGAGGCCAATCTTCAGGACGGTATCTATGCGGATGACGGCGGTCTGGATATGTATAGCCTGGTGCAGCTGATTGAAAAGGCTATTTAAATCACTTATTTATTTGTAGAAAAGGACAGGTTTATGGACTCAAAGAACAGGTTTGCTTTTCCGAAACGGCAAAATCTGGAAAAGCTAGAGGCTTTTTATGCGGAAATGGATAAAAGCGGGTCCTTTGACCCGGTCATAAAAGAGGGTTCCGGGGTCTGGTGTGCTGAAGTCCACTGTTCCCGGGGAGAATTGTTTGAAAAGGCCGGTATGGCACGGGTGGAACTGACAAAAGGAGAGGTTGATGGAGGATCCGCAGACATTACTCTGGTTCAGACCCTGGCCTGGCCGAAAAACCCGAATCTGCCCGGTCTGATCATTATGGCCAGCACCAGTAAAATGGAAGGGATGGACGCGATTATCACCTTTTATGCGGATCTGATCATTCAGAATGGTGCGCCGCTTCAGGAAGACAAGGATATTTTCACAGATGCGCTGAGAGCAGCCTGTGAAAAAAATAAACAGAGTTTGGAAGAATACCAGGCTTTTCTGGCGGGCCGGGGGATGCTGGGCGGCTGTGCCGCTGAATGCGGGATTCTCTATTTTTTTGAGGAGAGTGACGCGGCGCTTCTGGAGAGCCTGTTTTCAGGCGCAATGGAAGCATACAAAAAAATTACCAGCGAAACAAAACCGTCGCCGACTGAAGATGATTTTATAAAAATGCGTGACAGTCGTAAGAAAATTCAGGAGTGGATGACGACCGAGGATTACGGCTATAAAGTTTCACGGCAGAATAATATTCCTGAAGCAGTTATCGGAGCTTACGGTTTTCCGCCTTCTGCTGAAGGTTAATCCGTATTTTTTAAAACGGTTCAGCTAGCCGGACAGTTCTTTGTAAACCCTTTTTTTAGGACAATGATATACTGACCGGTCAGTATAATCAAGGTGTTTAAAGTTTAGCGTTTTTGATATGTATCACTTGCTAAAAAAACAGAAAATTAAAAAAGTAAAATATGGAGCTGAAAATGAAAAAAAACAGAAAAGCATATAGCCTCATATTCATAAGCCTTATTTTTTCACTGTTATCTATTTCAGAAGCTCTTCATGCAAACGAAAGCCAGATCAAAGAAGATAAACAAATCAATGCTGAGGCCGATGTTGACAGCAATCATCCTGAGATTCCCGAAGGGGTGACCTGCGCGGATTGTCATGAAATAAAGTTTGATGCAAAGACCACCGCTACTCAGGTATGGCTCACAGGAAACTATGCCGGGTTTAGCCCCGATGAAGGGATCATGGACAATCGTCTTGTAAAAGAAGCTATTGTAAAAGAAATGGGCGGCAGAAAACAGTGCCGGACCAGCATTCTGGCAACCTGTATCAATAATGTGCCGACAAGTTCAACGGCCGAATACGTTCTGGATCCTCAGGACATGGCTTTGTACGGGGTTCATGAAAAAGGAACCGCAAAACTTCTTCACCTTAAACAAAATCCCCGATTTAGTTTAAACTGGCACCGGGAATTTAAAAACTGGGGGGAAACGCTCTGTATTCAGTTTGTGGGGACGGCTGAGCTGATTGATGGAAACAGCCCGGAATATGAAAAAATCCTGAAAGAGATTTATCCCTATGAGGAAGGCGCGGATGCCAGAAAAATACCCCATGAAAAATATATCCAAATGGCGAAGCAGATGATGCTGATCAGCAGACTGACCGTAAAAGAGGCAACCATCACCAATATAAAGTTCAGAGAGAAAGGCAAACGTCCCTGGCAGCGCTGGGTTCGACATGAAGATGATGATAAGAATTTATACAAAGGAAAGGGCAAATAGATATGTATGATGTTGCAATAGTGGGCGCGGGCCCTTCAGGGCTGCATGCAGCAAAGTGGGCAGCTAAAAAAGGACTGAGCGTTGTACTCGTAGAAAAACGTATTGATATCTCAAAGATCACCCGGTACTGCAGTGAGCATCTTATTTTAGACGAAAATTATAATGGCGACACGCTCATTGTGGAGCCCGGTCTACCGCCGGAAGGGCCGTATAAGATCGTTCCTGCAAACAATAAGAACAAGATCCGCTCTGCTAAATTCGGATGGGAAATAACCTATCACGGTCCCTTATGTCCCTGTCTGGATAAATACTACTATTCCGCCGATCTCGACCACAACGCACATTTTACCTGGCCGGGGTTCAAACCGCTTGCCTGGAAATATGACAAGGGAGGCCTTCAGCAGCAGCTGCTGGATGAGGTTTTGGCTCTGGGAGTGGAGTATGCTAGCGGAACCACCTGTTATGAAGCGCGTGATACCGGGAATTCGGAAGGTGTGCTTTTAAAATGTGTAAGCAAGGGGAAGCGTTTTACCCTGAAAGCCAAAAAACTCCTTGCTGCGGACGGCGCCAGCGCTCAGATCGCGCAGAGTATGGGAATAAACGATGGCAGAATGTTTTTAGCGACTGCGCCGGTTGTGGCGATCTATATGTCCGGGGTGAAAGAGTATAACCGGAATCACTGGGTCGGGTACTGGGGGTCGTGCTATGGGTCAAATTACGCACCGCTGATTGGCACCGGCCCTCATGGGCATTTTGACTGGGCCGATTTGATCATGGTGGGGACTGAAAAACAGCGGCCGCTGGAGCTTTTTGAATATTTTACGAAAAAGAGTCCTGTTGCCTGGAAGTTTGAAAATGCCAAAGTCGAGCAGATGCACAGCTGCACCACCAAGGCGTTTGCGCCTTTAAAAAAACCCTACAAGGGGAACTGCCTGGTGATTGGGGACGCAGCGGCATTTGTCGAGGTGCAGGCCCAGGGAGCGCTGAACTGCGGGTATTGGGCTGCTGATGCGGTTGCAAAGGAACTGGAAGGCAAAGACGGTTTTGAGGATTACGCCCGCACATGGCAGGAGACCTTTGAATTTAACGATGACGGTATGATGCAGGTCACTACCGGATATGCCCTGATTCCATACTATACAGATGAACAGGTGGTGTATCTGTTTTCTCTTTTAGATGATGTTACGCTGAACGGAAGCTGGAGTCAGTACGAATCGCCCCGCCTGATCTGGGGTGCAATTCACAAACATGATCAGCGTATTCAGGAGGAACGGCCGGATGTATGGGAGAAGGTTCAGAAACAGCAGGCAAGGAGTCTGGCAGATCAATAAGCGTGTGATGAACGGACAGGAAAGGTAATAAAATTAATAACAGAAAAAGGTATTGGAGAAAGTTGAAATTTTTAAGCACGGACCCCCTCCTGCAAAAAAAATCTGTTTTCTCCATGCCTTTTGATTTTCTCTTAAGGAGGTTGTTTTGAAAATCATAGGATTTCTGGGAAGCCCCAGGGTTAAGGGAATTTGCTGCCGGCTTTTGCAGGCAGTACTGGATGGCGCGCAAAGTCGTGGCGCGGTTGTCCATCGGATTGACCTTATTAAACAAAATATTCAGCACTGTATGGGTTGCTGCAAGTGTATTTTTGATGATCCTTTGCTTCCCATCGGCCGGTGTCCGATAAAAGATGATATGAAAGAAATCCTTGAGGAATATGCTGCGGCGGACGGCTATGTGTTTGCAAGCCCGGTTTATGATGGGTCCGTTACAGCGCTGATGAAAAAGTTTATGGAAAGAAAATTCGGTTTGGCCCATCGTTCGCCGGAAGCGCATGCCACTATTTGCGCTGCGCGTGTTCCGGCTGAGTTTAAAAAAAAAGCAGTGATGCTGGTTACCGGAAACTGTCCTGATGAATACCGGGAGGTGATGGGGGACCCCTGTTTTGAGCTGATGGGGGCTGACTGGATGATCGAACAGGTTGAAACAACGGGTCAATTATATGTCGGCGGTGTAGAGACCCTGACTGAAACGGAAACTGCCGACCGTCTTGAAAAAGCCTTTGAGATGGGCCGGGATATGGTTGATAAAATAGAGCAGGAGCGCAACGCATCCGAGTGAAACAGAGCCTGTGAAGAGGTATGCTGTTATATGGAAATTGCGTCTTCAGAACATTAAAGCTTCAGAAACAGGAGATAAAATTGGAACATGGAAAAAAAGGACCTCTACATGGCGTGACCATACTGGATTTTACCTGGGTGCTGGCAGGACCCTTTGCGACCCGGACACTTGCGGATATGGGTGCAGAGATTATCAAGGTTGAGCGCTACAAGGATGGAACCAATGAACGGCACTTACCCCTGATTGTGGAAAATGATGGGGTAAAGCAAAGTTCTTATAACATTAACTGCAATCGGGGAAAAAAGAGTATTTGTGTGAATCTGAAAGAAGTTCAGGGCCGGGAGTTGATCCATGACCTGATCAAAAAAAGCGATGTGCTGATGGAAAACTTTGCGCCAGGCGTTATGGAACGTTTGGACCTTGATTATGATTCTGTAAAAAAGATCAATCCGGAAATTGTTTACTGCTCGGTGTCCTGCTTTGGGCACTGGGGACCTTATGCGATGAAACCCGGGTATGATCTGATTGCCCAGGGGGCCAGTGGATGGACCGATCAGAGCATTACGACCCAGATCGCGCCGGTTTCAATCGGTGACATGACTGCGTCAATGCATGCGGCAACAGCAGTTCTGGCAGCGCTTTACAGCCGGAAGGAAACCGGGAAAGGTCAGAATATTGATATCTCCATGATGGACTGCTTATTTACCTTTCATGAAAATACGCTGCCCTGGTATCTGCTGACGGATGCTATCGGCAAGCCGGTTGAGCCGCCAAAGATCGGGCGGTTGCATCCGGGATATGCGCCCTATGGGATTTATAAGGCAAAGGACGGAGATATTACCATAGCCTGTTTAACCCAGCCGCGCTGGGAAGGATTGGTTCGGGCCATGGGCCGGGATTATGAGTGGCTGCTTTCAGATCCCAGAGCGGCCGATGTTTCCACCCGGTGTACGGAAAATAACGCGCCGTTTATTCACAAAGTTGTTGAGGAATGGGTTTTGTCAAATACTTCGGTTGACCAGGTGGAGAAAAAACTGGAAAAGAACGGTGTTCCCTGTCTCCGGGTCAGGGGGATTAAGGAGCTGGCAGACGTGGATCCTCATATTAAAGCACGAGAAATGATGGTTGAGGTTGAACAGCCGTTTGTGGGTAAAATGAAGATGTACGGCAGTCCGTTTAAAATGTCTGAAACACCCTGCGGCATTAAAGGACATGCGCCGCTGCTGGGGGAAAACAATTTTGATGTCCTGCGTAAGAATCTTGGTTATACAGAGGATAAGATTTCAGAGCTTTATGACAATAATGTCCTCTATCATGAAGTGGCTGTTAATAGGTTAAAACCTTAATATAATTAATAACCGAAGAAGAAGGGAATGAAAAAGATGACTAAAGAGAAAAATTCTGCTCAGGAAGAAAACACAGAAGGCACCATTGAAAAAATGATGCAGATGAAACCGTTCCGGCATTTTGACAGCCATGGCCATCCGGGTCTTGAAAAAAAAGGGATTGCGGACAGACAAGGGTGTCAGGAGTTCTGGTGCGGCAACTCGGTTGTGTCCCGCAGCATGATGGGCGCCCGCGCTTTGCTGGGCGACCCCAACCCTTTTGCCGTGATCACAAAACCTGAAGAATGCCCTGAGATGACGCCGGAAGTATTCGTTCAGTATATGGACCAGGCCAATATTGAAGGGATGTGCCTGCAGGCGATACACGGGGTGACTGAACCCTTTGGCCCGGACAAGAAGGTCTGGAAATGGCATGTGCCCAATGAATACGTGAAAAAAGAGTTTATCGACGCTTTTCCCGGACGGTTCACGGCCGTGGGCGGAGTGCATACCCGTTACGGCGTGGAAGCCGCGCTGGAAATGGTGCAGTCGGCCCATGACTGCGGTTTTCCGGGGCTGAAGTTTCATACCGCAACCTCCGGCTGTCCTAATATGAAGGAGATGTACCCGGTCTATGAAAAATGCGTGGAGCTCGGTCTTCATGTCCAGTTTCACACCGGATGCGAGGAATTGCCCGGTACGCGGACCAAGTGGCAGAACCCGGAGCATATGGATGACGTGGCCATTGATTTTCCGGACCTGAAAATCCTGCAGCTGCACTGCGGCATGTTCAATAATATTGAAATGAGTCTCTGGCATGTGATGAAGCATGATAATTATTATACGGACGTGGTTATGCCGGTACCCCTGCTGATGCATTTCCGGCAGTTTTTCGACATGGACCACATGCGGTTTCTGGAGTTTTTTATACCGGACAAGGTCTTCTATGGCACGGATTTTCCGCTGACCATGCCGTTTTACAAACCCATGCTGGACAATATTATGAATATGCCGCTGAGCATGGAGTTTAAGCATAAATTGACCGGTAATAACTTTAGAAAGTTTGTGAACTGGGAGAGTGCTGCCTGATAGATCGTCATATGAATCGTTTATGAATAAACAGACGTAACACGGCCAGCGCCGGTATGCGTTAACGGAGGAAAAGAAATGAGAGAAGTTGTCGTTCTGGGCGCCTGCCGAACACCTATTGGAAGTTTCCTGGGCACCTTAAAAAATGTTCATGTAAAAGAACTGGGCAGGATTGTCGGTTCGGAAGCAATTAAAAGAGCAGGAATAACAGCGGATGATATTGACGAGATTGTGTGCGGCAATGTGATTCAGGCGGGTGCCGGAGGGAATGTGGGCCGGCAGATACAGGGGGCTCTCGGTATTCCCTGGTCTGCCCCAGCCTGTACTGTTAATCAGCTGTGTGCTTCGGCGATGCGTGCTTTTGAGATCGGTGCCCGGAACATTATTTGCGGCGCAACAGACAGTTGCCTTGTCCTGGGTGTGGAAAATATGACGATGGCGCCTTATTTGATTCCTCAGGCCCGCAGCGGATACCGGATGGGTTCCGGAACCCTTGAGGACGCCATGCTTCTGGACGCGCTGGTGTGTTCGGTCGAGAATTATCATATGGGCGTAACAGCGGAAAACATTGCAACGCATTTTGAGATCTCAAGGCAGGAGCAGGATGCGCTTGCGGTGTTAAGTCAGAATCGGGCAGCAGCTGCCATAAAAAGTGGAAGATTTAAAGACGAGATCGTTCCGGTTCAGGTCAAAAACAGGAAAGAGACCATTCTTTTTGATACGGATGAACATCCCCGCGGAGGCACAACGGAAGAGACCTTATCGAAGTTAAAGCCTGTTTTCAGGGAAAACGGTACAGTCACTGCCGGAAATGCTTCCGGGGTGAATGACGGAGCGGCTGCGGTGATACTGATGTTGCGGGAGAAAGCAGAAAAACTCAATCTTATTCCCCGGGTAAAAGTTCTTGCGACAGCAAGCGTGGGAGTTGAGCCGGAGGTGATGGGGCTGGGCCCTGCCCGGGCCATTCCCGGAGCCTTAAAATCGGCAGGACTTGATTTTGAACAAATAGATTATTTTGAGGTCAATGAAGCTTTCGCGGCCCAGTTTCTGGGGGTGGGAAGAATTCTTGAAATAGAGTACGGAATGGTTCTTAACATGGAAAAAACTAACCGGAACGGGTCAGGTATTTCACTTGGACATCCGGTAGGCTGTTCAGGCCTTCGCGTCATTGTGTCGCTGATTCATGAAATGTATAAAACGGGCGAAAACCTGGGCTGCGCATCCCTGTGTGCCGGGGGTGGCCCGGGTATGGCAGCCATACTTGAAAGGCTGTAACCGGCGGAGTTTCTGAGCGAAAAGGTGATGCGCACACGCCACATTCAGGTATGGAGCTTCCACAAAATAAATGCCATGAACATAAAATAAAGTAAAAACCTGAAAATATTATTGTGAGAAAAAAATGGAAAATTCTAAAAAAAAAGGGCTGCTTGTCTACGATTCAATATATGGCGCGACTGCAGAAGTAGCCTACTGGATAAAAGATCTGATCGGAAAAGAGCACTACCTTGAGGTGAAGCGACAGGGTCAGGTGACGACGGTCAGGCCCTTTGATTATATTATTATCGGCAGTTACACCCGGCGGGAAAAACCTTCCAAAGCAACTTATGCCTTTGTACAGAAACATCTTGAAGATCTGTCTCAAAAACAGGTGTGCTATTTTCTGACCTGCGGAGACAGTGACGAAACCCAGCTGCTTAATATTCCCGGATCACCTCCCCATTTGATTGCCGGGCGGAATTATTTTACGGATATCCTTAAAAAATTTTCGGCGGTAAAGCCGTTGGTGATCGGCGGGTTTGGGGGGCGGCAGGTCTATCCGGCGCTTCACCTGATGGACAGATTAACCGTTGATCTGGTGGGGAAAATGGCCAAGGAAAGCGGTGCGCCCTGGCAGGGACGCGATATCTGGGAATCGCTGATCCCGGAACGGGTGGAGGTTTTTGCCGGAGAGATCCGGGAGAAAATACTTGAAAAGCCGGCAAAAGAAGATGTTATGCCGTACCGATGCTATTGGCAATCCATTCTTCCAGCAGCACTTAGTGATGACGGGATGTTAAAGCAGGATCCCGGGAAGTACACCACCCGGCTGAGTACACCGAAAGTCTATTTTAGCAGGTCACATATCAGAGGTGATTTTGAAACGCTGGATCCTCTTATCCTTGAATGGGCCGATCAGGCGGGTGTTCAGTTGCTTGAGCAGAGCAGAACATTTTTTAACATCTATTGCCATGCTGTAAAATCATACCGTAATAAGAAAGCAACCATTCACATAACTTCGGCCGTTTTTCCTGAGGATCCCGGTAATGTTCATGTTGCCTTTCGCTGTTATGAAAAACAGCCGGCGCGTGAGGGAGCTGAACACGATATTCAGAGTGCAGAAAAAATCCTGTGGGCAGAAGGCCGTCAGGTGGAATGAAATAATGCTGCCGGTGGTGTCAGAACCGGATTTTCCAACGAATCTGGCATTCCGGAAGATCAGAACAAAAGGCTATGAGAAGACAATGCGCAGCCCTCTTAAGCGGGATACATTCTTTTCTTAACAGGAATATGCTTTTCAGATCAGCCAAAAGCAATCTTTCTTTTAAATAAAGATTTTAATGCATGACTAAAAAGGAGGGAAAGATGAAAAGGGCAATTTGTTTTAGTCTGGGGTTTGTGTTTTTTATGCTTGCGGCAGAGAGTGCCCTGGCAACGGTGAAACTGTTTGATGAAAAGCTTACTTTAAACGGTTATGTAAAGGAAGTGGCTTTCTACAGAACCAGCATGCAGGATATGGAGGCGAAATATCATGATACGAACTTTGATTTCTTAAAGACAAGCGCTGGTATTGAGGCACTCTACAGCATAAAGGAGAGTCAGGATCTGACCATTCGGTTTTTTACGGGGTTAAAATGGTGGTATGAAGCCGCGCCCAGAATTGATGACCAGTATGGACGGTCGATGGATCACCGGTTCAAAAAAGATTACGTGACGCCGAGGGATTTTGATGAGGATGTGCTGAATGAGGCATATTTTGATTTTATCAGCGGTCCCTTTCAGGTCCGAATCGGAAAGCAGATCGTTGTTTGGGGAAACCTTGATGTAGACCGGGCCGCGGATGTAGTTAATCCCGTTGATCTTCGCCACGCCATGTTTGGTGTAGACAAGTGGGAAGAATTCAAGCGCGGCATATTTATGATTCGGATGTTCTACCAGACCCAGCTTCCGGGTAATCTCCGCATGGAAGCTATATTCAATCCCGGTGATTTTAAACAGGATCTTCTTCCCCTGGACGGCGGTGGTCATTACGGCACGCCGCTCCACCTGAACAATCCATTTGATTCAGATCCATCCTTTATGCACTGGCAGTTTGAGAAATCCCGCAGGGATGCGCCGGGGTGGAGCACAAACAACTATGAGTTCGGGTTCAAACTCAGCGGGTATACCTGGGATATTGACTGGAGCCTGATCTATTATAATTCAATAAACGGTGCTCCTATTATTGATCCCAAAGCTGTCGGACCTTTCATGGAGCAGTATATTTTTGGAAATATTCTGCCCTGGCAGGAGGTGGGCGACTGGCCCGGTTACAGGGTTTTTAAATATAAACGGAATCAGATTGTGGGTGGTACTTTTGAAAAATGTATGACAAGCGGCGGACTGCTTCGCGGGTCTACCCTTACAGTAGAATGGTATTATGATATCCATTCCCCGTTTAATCTTGGGACCAACGGGGATGCCTCTGCTACCTATGGAATGATCAGAAAAAACATATTGGGAGGAGCGGTAAAGTTTTATCAGAAATATAATATCCCTGGATTTACCCAAAGCCGGATCTGCACGGGAAAACAGTTTGAAATGACCATCACCTATTACTTTGAAAAAATTTTCAAGGATGAGTATGATCTGATTCAGAATACACGCTATCATCGCCGGGGGGATTCTGTGGCGGATAGTATTTCGGTATTTTGCATGCAGCCGATGTTTAATTATGTCTGGACTTTCGTATTTAACTCCTACTACAAACCCAGAATTGGTAAATGGTTTGTGATGCCTGCGGTAAGATATAATTTCCCCGGCAAGCATTGGTCGTTTGAAACAGGTCTCTGCCTTTATGGCGGTGCAAAAAATGACTATACCCACAGTGTTTATGAACATAAGGACAGTGTGATATTGAAACTTACCTATGAGTGGTAATGACATTTAAAATTCTTTTTGGAAGGGGGATACATTAATGAAAGAAATAAAAAGACAGCATTATGTTTTTTGCTCCATGATTAGCTGTGTCATTTTACTTGTATTTTTCATATCCACATTGCGGGCTGAAGAAATAGTTTATCCGACTTCAGCTTATTCCAAAGATGAGCTTGCAAAGGTCAGGGAGTGGGAGAAAAACTGGGCAGGTAAAAACCTCGATAAAACAAACGTTGATCAGGTGGCTGAATTTTTGCCTGAATCTTATGTGGATATTTATAAAAATCCTGAAAAATGGGGGGCTCCTCCGGGTGAAAACATTACATCGATTCTTGTTCCGTACCAGCAGATCATTGAAACAAAGGGAATGATCGAAGCAACGAAAAAGTATGCACCTCTGGTTAAGACCAATCTGGACGGGTCCATCGCTAATTATGGTGAAATTGCGGGGGTGCCTTATCCGGCTCCGAAAACAGGTATTGAGATTGCCTGGAATATGGACTTTAATAACCATGGAGATACAGAGCATTATATGCGGGACGGACCGAACATCAATCCGAAACAGAGAACCGAACGGTCCAGCAAGCAGGAGCAATGGTATTTGACTTTCATGCACCGGACTGAAATGGATCCCAAACCGGTACTGCCTACTAAAAAAGGAATTCTTCGCGGAACCTTTGTTCATATGTATGAACCTCCAGAGTTTATCAATACCCGGTACTATAATTTGAGATTTATGGATACGGCGAAAGATGATATGACCTATTTCTGGTATGCCCAGTTCAGGAGAATCAGGCGTTTATCTACCACCCAGCGTACGGATTCGATTGATGGTACGGACCTGATTTATGATGATGAATTTTTCTGGGATGGACATATTACCCGGAATACCTATACGCACAAAGGGAAGAAAGATCTTTTATGCTGTCGACACCAGGATGTGTCAAAGTTTAACCGTCCTAACGGCCAGATTATGTCAAACGACCTGATGCTGGAACGTCTGAACACACTGGTGGTGGATGTGTTCAACAAGGACCCGAGTTATCTATACAGCAAGCGGATCTGGTATGTTGACCCGGAGACTTATATTATTTTATGGACAGAGATCTACGATCAGAAGGGGCGTTTCTGGAAATGTTTCATGCAAAACACGGGGAACAATAAAACAGCCCTGGGTGAGACCAAGAACAATATTGTGGGATCGGTCTTTGTGGATTACCAGCGGACTCATGGCGGGCACAGTACAAACAAAATAAAAGGGGTTTCTGTTGAGCTCGATACCAAGATGTTTTCCATAACGAATCTGCAGAGAACGTACTAAAATCATTAATTAAACAAAGGAGGGTTAGCTATGAGACGAAAAGCTTTAAATCAATTTACGGATTTTGTAATGGCAGTTCTGGGCCTGCTCTGTCTGCTTGGCAGTCAGTCGGCTTTTGCTCAGGGTGTAATTGTGACAGAAGACCAGACAATTGCAGACAAGTTTACACGGCATACGGTAACTGGTATTACTACACCGCAGCCTGTACTGCCTGACGTTCCCGGATTTATTGGCGCATCATATATAACTATTGAGGATATCGATGAGAATGGAATATTGGATATTATATCCACCTCGGGAATGGGTCTTGATTCTAATCCAATGACTGCTGACGGGTCGATCGCTCTTTTTACCTGGGACGGCAGTAACAAGGATGTCTGGGTACAGACAATTATTGAAGATACTTTTTATTTTCCCAATGAAACAATTGTGAAAGATCTGGATGGAGACGGATATCTTGACATCATTATCATGGACAAGTTTATTTTCGGGGACTTTCCGGGTGGAATTTATTGTCTTAAAAATGGTGGCGGAACCATTACCGATCCTTCTAACTGGACACGTGAAACAGTTTTCGAAGATTTATCTCTTGATTCTACACACAGTTATCATCGGGCTCAATTCATTGACCTTGATAATGATAACTACGATGATATCGTGACAACGAACTGGGACGGCTGGATTGGCTGGCTGAAAAATAACGGAGATGGAACCTATAATAACGGCACTACCGGGTATAATAAACATGATATCGGAATCGGGGGTGGTTCTCTTTTTATAATGTATGATGTGGACGAGGATGGCGATCTGGATTTAATCGCTCCTCAGTTTCTTATTACAGCAGGGATGATGAGTTGTGAAATTTTAGGCGGGCCATCAGGTACTGACCCGCTAGGTGATTCTCTGGTCTGGTTTGAAAATCCCGGTCTGCTTGCGCTTGCATCAAATCCTGATGTTCTGTGGAACCGCTATACAATAGATAACTGGTATACTTCTATCAATCCCCTAGGTAAGACAATGGAGATTATGGTTTCAGATATTGACAATGACGGTACCGATGAGCTGGTGGTCAGTAACCACAACCATCAGAACAGTGATGCAAATGGCAATAGAGTCTGGCCTTCCGGAATATACTTTCTGGAGATTCCAGGTCTGGGCGGTAACTCCGGCAGTCCGGTAGTTTCTGCTGACTGGGTACCCGTAGCCATTGAGACCGGTGATCCGGATTTAGTAAGAACGATCAATCCTTCAACCGGCAATTATTATCAGCCGTATGAAGATCCGGCTGTTATTAATGATGTTTATGCATCTGATAGAAGGGGCAGCTTCTATGATCAGGGCTCTCCCGGTATGGTTCGTGCCGGTGATATTAATGACGATGATAAAAATGATATTGTAGTTCCCGGAGATGGAAAAGGTGTTGTGTATTATTATGAAGCCGGTGAAAAGGACGGCGCTAACTTGACTTTTAAAAGGGCTACTCTGTATCAGGATCTTCAGTCCATGCCGGGTGAAGCGGAAATTGTTGATATTGACAAAGATGGTGATATGGATATTGTTTCTGTAATTTTTGACACAAGCGTTTCAAAGCTGTATCCGTACACCTCAAGTTCTATTTTTGTTTTTGCACAGAGTTCACCTTCGGACGGGGATGGTGATGGTGTTCCTGATTCGAATGATAACTGTCCGGATGCAGCCAACCCCGGCCAGGAAGATGCAGATAGTGATGGTGCCGGTGATGTTTGTGATGCGGATACAATTTATGGAACTATCAGTGGAGATATTCAGGAAGGAGTTACTGTACAGGTTGGTATAGTTAGTTGTGGTATTACTGTTGTGGTAATTTCGACAGAAACAAATGTAAATGGGTACTATTCATTCGGTGGTTTGGAAGAGGGCCTATACCTCCTTTGGGCTAGCGCTGCTGATTATAGTTTTGTTCCTACATTTAGCTGGCCGCGTATTCCGCAGGCAGTTATTCAGTCTTATGATTTTATTTCAAGCAATAACTGAAGAAGTTTAGACTTGATATTTTTTTAAAAAAGGCAGGGTTTTTCCCTGCCTAGCTTTCTTTTTCAATTTGAGATGAAGGCCGCAGGGCGGGATGAAGAAAATATACAAAAAAAGGGTTTAATTCCTGAAGGACAGAAAGACAGAAGCCTTGAAATGATTCCCAAAAAGTTTAACTGGCCAAAAATAACTCCTGATAAAATGATATTGCTTGATGTGAAACCAGGGGCATATCCTCTTCAAAAGATATGGGAACCGGGCTCTGCAACTATTCGAAATTATGCCGGATGATCGAACTGAAATGCATGTTCTAGCCTCTGATAAAACACCGGACTCTCTGGGCGAAGATTTTAAATGGGAAACGAACCGATTTTATAAAAAACCCCAGTCGCTATATCTTGAAAGAAGGAGATAATAATGTTTGTCGTAATTGTTAAATATACTTTTCTGGTTCTGATGTCTATCATTTTACTTGCTGTTCTGGCGGCAATACCCTTTAGGATCAAAGCCCGGAAAGAGGGGGATCGGCTTTATTCCCGGTATGAATCCTATACCAATGAAGTTCTGGCGCAGCGTTTCGAATTGCATGAATTTTCAGTTAAAGCGGAATACAGAAAACTTCATCCTGCCAAATTTTTAAAGACCATGAAATTTCTGGTAATCAGCCGGCAAAGTGATCGTCTTGCCCGGATTAATTCTCTGGATGCCACCCTGTTTTATTTTATAAAAATGTATACCCTGATGCTCCGGCCTGATTATGCCTACAATCTGCCGGTCCTTTCCATTGATTTCATTTTTATCGGCGGAAAGCGGGTCTATGTTATTGAAATAATTGATCCGGCCAGGATCGATGATTCCAACAAGGAGCGATACTATGCAGAGATGAAAAAATGGATGCCGCAGGTTGCAAAATTCAAACAATCCAAAGTCAGTGACTGGTTTTTTGACTATATTACGGATTTTAGCATCCATATCTCTGCTGATCGTGCTGATGATGAGTTGCTGTTTGAGATTTACAAAACCTATCTGAATGCTTATCTGGACATGGCTGAACATGCAGAAAAAGTCAGCCCTGAACAGAGCCAAAAGCTTAAAGCGGGTCTGGAGAAATTTGTCACGACTCTACTTGACAAGGGCGGTCCGGCTGTAAATGTGTTTGAGAAATTTATGGGGCCTGAAAAACAGCGGGAATATATACGGACGGTTATGTTTGGTCTTGAGAAATAACCGAAGTTAAGGAACTTGTCTGTGAGTAATCAGGTTTTTGTATCATTGAATAATAATGCATGGATTGGGAAAGTGTTGAAGTTTTGTGCTTTCTTTGTTTGTACTATAAACAGTTTTTATAAATAGCTTGGAGGAATAAAACATGAACTACGATATTGCAATTGTTGGCGCAGGGCCGGCAGGGCTGATGGCAGCCAAAAGAGCTTCGGAACAGGGATTGAAAGTGGTCCTGATTGAAAAAAGAAAAGATATCTCAAAAATTACCCGGGCCTGCTGTCAGTTTTTTATTATGGATGAGGACTTCCAGGGAGAGACCATCCGGATCGAAGATAACAGCGTTGTTTTTAACCAAAACAAATTTGAAGTGGCCTACAGCGGCCCGCTTCTGTCCGTGACAGATAAATACTTTATTTCACCCGGGGGGCATAAAATTCATTTTGCCCATGAGGATAAAAAACCACTGGTAATCAAGTTTGATAAGGGGCAGTTGCTGCATGGCCTGCTGGAGGACTGTGTGCGCCTGGGGGTTGAATTTTTAAATGCATCGAAAATAAAAAGTATTGAAGACCGTGACGATAAAATATCTATAAGTTTAACCCGGGGGAATGGTGAAGAAAAACTTACAGCCAAAAAACTGGTGATTGCAGACGGGGTGAATACGCCTGCAGCCGAGATGCTGGGACTCAACAGCGGCAGAGCTCTTTTTACAAAAGTGCTGGTAACCGTATCCACTCTGGAAGGGGTAAAGAATTTTGAGCCGGCCACCCTGAAAAGTTATATGGGAGCCGCCTACCGTTCTTTTGCGCCTGTAATCATGGGCCCTGCTTTTGGTAGTGATGACATGCGGTATCTGGTGCTGATCGGGACTAAGGAGCGAAGGCCGGAAAAACTGTTTGAAGAAATTACCATGAATAGCCCGCTTAAACCCATGTTTGAAAATGCCCGGATTGTAAAAAAGGCCGCCTGTACGGCAACCGCCTACAGTTCAATGAAGGTCCCTCATCGTGGAAATGTTCTGGTGATCGGAGATGCGGCTGCATATGTTGAAGTGGAGACTCAGGGAGCGCTGACCTGCGGTTATCGGGCAGCAGATGCGGTTTTTGATGAGATTGAGAATAAAAAAGGATTTGAAGCGTATACAAAATGGTGGCAGGACTCCTTTGAGTTCAACGGGGATGATTACCTGCAGGTAGCGCAGGGGTTTGCTCTTGTGCCGACTTATACGGATGACGAGCTTGACTATCTTTTCGCGCTGATTGAAGGGGAAAGACTGGAAGGGACGTATAACCAGTACAAATCACCGAAAGTGATGTGGGGAGCAATACTTAAGCATCGTGAAAGAATTTCACTTGAACGTCCGGCACTTATCAAGAAAATAGACAGTAGAAAACTGTTGCTTTCGGATTCTTTGTGAAACATGTCGGATTTTCAGATAAATAAAAAATCTGTCAGACATTGAACTTATTATTTGATGAGCTGTGAAGATGTAAATACCGTTTGCCGATAGCGGATTAGAATAAAACTGCTTAATCATAATTGACGGTATCTGCACAGGTTTTTATTTTTGATTTTTTAGATTAACTCGTAATCCATATGGAATAATATATAAAGGAAGTAAGATAATTAAGAAAAACAAAAAGAATCAAAAAAATAGTTGACTTGTCAATTGAGAGTGCTATGTTTTATTCAAGAATCAAAAACTTGGTTTAAATACCTGAATTTTAAATAAATAAAAAGGGCAAATAATTAATTAAAGCAAGGAAATTCAAAACATATAGTTGACATGTCAATTGTATATTAGTCTTTTATTCAGTGAATTTTATGTTTTTATTTGAGCGCTTCCCGGGCAACTGCAGACTCAGACCTGTGATTATTTTAAATAACAAAATCCTGAATATATCTATTTGTCAGAGAGGCGGCGCTGAGTTGTCTTTCCGATGATCGGCATTGGTGTTTCCGAATCTCTTTAAAAGAATGATCCTTGCGGATCAATAAGCCTCTGATGAGCAGAGAGGAAAGGGAGTAAAGTTTATAAAAGAAAAAGGTATTGGAGGAAATGGAAATTTTCTCATTACGGACCCCCTCCAAATAAGAAAAAACCTGTTTCCTCTATGCCTTTTGATTTAATCGTAAGGAGGTTGTTTTGAAAATAAATTGTTTTTCATTATATAACATAATCTTTGAGAAAGGAGGAGGCATGAAAAACAAATTTAAGCAAAAAGGAGGAGTCTTCTTTTTGGCAGCACTTGTTTTTTTTGGGCTATGCGGAAAGGCCGGGGCGACAATTTCTCTGTATGACGGAAAGCTGATATTAAGTGGTTTTGCCAAAGAAACAGTGTATGTGCGAACCGACCAGTCAAAACGTGAGCAGGAGTACAGGGATACGGCACTGGATTTGGCTAAAACGAGTCTCTACATTGAAGCACTGTATACCCTCAGAGAGTGCCCTGATCTGACGGTGCGAATGTTTACAAGCGTTAAGTGGTGGTATGAGTCAACTTCAGGTTTTCTGGATGACAATCAGAGACGACACATTCTCCACCGACACCGTAAGCAATATACTTCGCCCCGAAAATTTGATGATGATATTTTAACGGAAGCTTATGTTGATATTATTAAAGGACCCTTTCAAGTCCGTCTGGGCAAGCAGATCGTTATCTGGGGTCAGCTGGATGTAGATAAAGTTGCCGATGTGGTTAACCCGATTGATTTCCGCTGGAATGTGCCGGGGATTGATGCCTGGGAAGAAATAAAAAAGGGACTGTGGATGGTTCGTATGTTCTACCAGACTGATTTGCCCGGAAATATACTTTTAGAAGGTATTTTTAACCCGGGATACTTTCAGGAGTTCCGGCTTCCCTATGATGGAACACACTGGGGGGTTCCCTATGACGAGCCTTTTGGCGCTTCAGGTATGACGATATTTGGATGGCAGCAGGAGAAGATGCACCGGGATGCCCGAAGATGGAGTCTGAGCGAAAACTATGAGTGGGGATTCAGGATCCGGGGGTATTCTCTGGGTATTGACTGGACTTTGCTTTTTTGGAATGCCCCTTCAGACAGTCCGACAGCTGATCCCCGGCGCCTGGGTGATTTCAGTATGCAGTATGTGTCGGGTGCTTTAGGCGCTGCGATCTTCGGAGGGTCTATCAATCCGGGCAACTGGCCGGAATACAAGGTGTACCGGTATAAACGGCTTCAGACCTTCGGCGGTACGGCCCAGTACTGTGCCGATTGGCTTCATGGCTCGATCTGGCGTCTGGAATGGTTTTACAACAAAGGGCAGCCCTTTAACCGGGGAGGAAGGGGAAGTGTTTCTGATATAGATGGCTGGACACGCCGAGATACCTATGGATTTGCAGTCTCCTGCTCTGACAAGTTCCGCCTTCCGGGTGTGAGCAACACTATCGGGCGGGGTAAGATGCTTGATGTGACGTTGACCTTTTTCTGGGATAAAATCAGGGATAACAACCATGATCTTTATAAAAGTGCCTTGAATCACCGGCCCGGTGATTCAACGACTGAAGGGTTTTCAATTTTTCTCATGCAGATGATGTTCAGCGGAGAGTGGACTTTTACTTTTATCGGAAATTACAAGCCTCGCATCAACAAATATTTCGGCTGTCCGACTATGACCTATTCCTTTTCGGGAAGCCACTGGTATATGGATATAGGCTATAAATTTTACGGTGCAAGGCACGGTTATAATTACGGTTCTTATCATGATAAAGATGCGGTCATATTCCGGCTGCGTTATGAATTCTAGAATTAGGAAGGAGAGATTATTTTATGAAAGTAATAAATCACAAATTATGGCTTAACGGGCTGGCTGTATGGGCAGTATTATGGGCAGGTATTGTTTCAGCGGCGGAAATTGATTATCCGGTTGCAGCTTATTTCGGAGAGGAGCTTGCAAAGGTCAGGGCCTGGGAAAAAACATGGGCCGGCAAAAAGATCGACGGAAGCAATATTGATCAGGTTGCCGAGTTTTTGCCCGAATCATTTGCCGGGATGTATAAAGAACCGGAAAAGTGGGCAGCTCCAGAAGAAGGTCTTTTTTTTAATATTGTTCCTTATCAGCGGGTTATGGACACTCAGGGCATGATTGATGCGACCCAAAAAAATGCGCCACTTGTTAAGACCAATGATGACGGAACCATAGTGAATTATGCGGGGCTGGCCGGGATCCCTTATCCGACACCGAAAACAGGACTTGAAATTGCCTGGAACTTTGATTCTACCAATCATGGAGACAGCGCGCATTACAAACGGAATTCTCCCAATATTAACCCGAAAACCCGGTCGGAGCGGTTTGGCGATCAGGAGCAATGGGAACTGTATTTTGTTCACCGTACAGAACTTGATCCTAAACCCCAAATTCCAAAGAACCCGAAGGGGTATCATCGCGGAACTTTTATCCATATGTGGGGTCCGCCGGAGTTCATGAATACGCGTTATTTCTCGATGCGGTTTATAGATCCGAAAAAAGATGATTCCATGTATATGTGGTACCAGGCCTTTCGGCGCATCCGGAGAATGTCCACAAAACAACGTTCAGACGCGGTTGATGGAACAGACCTTATTTATGATGATGAGTTCTTTTGGGATGGTCATATTATGCGCAACACCTATGAATTTAAAGGCACCAGAGAACTGCTCTGCTCTCGTCATCAGGATATGAAAAAAGTAAGCCGCGCAACCGGTCAGATTGTGCCCAATAACCTGGATCTGGAGCGGACAAAGCTGCTGGTTGTTGAAGTCATAAATAAAGACGCTAATTATATATATGGAAAGCGGGTCTGGTATGTGTGCCCGGAGACCTACATTATTCGCTGGACGGATATATATGATGAAAAGGGACGTTTCTGGAAGACCTTTGCCATGTTTACAAATGATGTAAAAACAAAAACCGGCGCTGTTAAAAATTTTATAGTGGGGTATTCGCTTATAGATTTTCAGCGAACTCACGGCGGGTATAATATCCAGGATATCCAGGGTATCAGTATTGATGTGAACCCGAAAATTTTTACGATCAGTAATCTGCAGAGAACGTATTAGTAATCAATTTCAATTAAAAATCGTTTTTATGGCTTTTTTAAATTGAAATTGATTCAGGAGGAAATGAAGTATGGACAAAAAACCAAAAAACACGTTTATTACAGCCTGTCTTTTTTTGGCGGTTTTATTAGCCTTAACAGTTGTTTGTTCTGCTGATGCGCAAACAGTTCCTCCAGCGATTGAAAGCATAACAGCAGAAGACAACTCAATCTGGGAAAGGGTATCAACGGAAGGGTTCGGTAATTCCAATAATATCGGAATCAGTGCTTTGTGCGCGTATAATGATAATTTGTATGCCCTGACACGAAATGATGTTGAAGGGTTTCAGCTGTGGCAGGCCGGAACAGCCGGCTGGACCCGGCTGAGCATACCGGGTTTTACTGACAGCGTGCGTCAGCCTTTTTTAAACGGCGGTTACAGTGCCATGACTGTTTTTGACAACAGGCTGTATGTGGCGGTTGGTTCCGGGTATGAGGGAGACATGCTTTTCCGCTCTGTCGGCCTGGAAATCTGGCGCTTTGACGGGACAGTCTGGCAGGCCGTGATCAGTGATGCAAGAAGTGATGGCCAAAAAGAATCCGGGCAGATTACATCTCTGAGCGATTGCGCTGCTGATGATACGGCCATGACTGCGCTGGTTTCTGACTCAACCAAGGCCTGGACAGTTAACCAGTGGGCCGGAGGTGTGCTGAAGATATCATCCGGTGACGGTGCGGGCCGGGTTTTTGATATTATCAGCAATGATAATACGACTTTAACCATTCAGCAGAATGAGGCGGCAACAGAGGATGAATATACGATTTGCGCTTCTTTTGCGCCGGATGCAGACCGCTCGGAGATGACCGTTGGCTCGGTTGCTCAGAGTGACAGCTATCTTGTGACGCTGGGCTGGAAAGCAAACGGTTTTGGAGAGATCTGGAACAAGAATCTTATTGGCTTTGAAGAATACCAGGGCCGTCTGTATCTTTCTGTCGCGCTAAATTATGCGGACGGGACCCGGGTTTGGCGAAGTTCCGACGGTCTTGAGTGGGAGCCGACTTCAGAGTACAGTTTTGGTCTGATGCATGGTTATGATATGGACGGGGTTGAAACCGGTTTTTGTTTGGTAGACGGTTATGAATACCGTAATGGCGGTCCGGTTTGTTCCAGCGCCACATATCTGCATGCCAGTGATGTGACGGGTACGGAAAGCCTGTTCGCGGGCGGAACCGGTTCGACCGGCTGCAATGGCCGAGGGGCAAGGGTATTAAAATATGACGGAACGGAGTGGGCGTTTTTAGTTGATTATTTTGTAGATACTGATGATGAGGGTACGAATGAAAACGGGCTTGGCGATGCAGCCGATTTTTTAAGCGCTAATTTTCAGGCCTGGTCCTGGGCGGATTATGATGACCATCTTTTTCTCGGTATCGCCCGGACAATTGGCAGCCGAATCATGTATACTGCGACAGGAGACACGGCCAATGATTCATGGAAATATGCTGTGGGCGGTGACGGGCCGATGCCGGATGGTTTTGACGGGGCCGGTGGGCTTCTGGGATATGGAAGGGGACTGGGATCTCATCTGTATACATATAATAATGCGTTGTGGGCAGCCTGTTTTGTAAACGCGGCTGTTGCAGGCTTACCGTGGAAACTTGATGGGGCAGATATCTGGCGGGCAACCGGGTCAGCGGACGCTTTGGTTTGGACGCGGATAACGGACAACGCCTTCGGCAACCGGGGAATTATTACCTTTGGCAATCCTGTTGAATTTGACGATACCCTGTATGTTGGGGGTTCAAATATTTTTGGAAACTTTACGGAAAACGCTGCTCCAGACGGAAATGGATGTCTGGTTTTCAGGCTGGCCAGCCGTTCAGACTGGATCGATCTTGACAGCCTGGATGCAGACGAGAAGAAGTTTTTCATAGACCTGTCTTGGACGGTGGATACTTCATCGACGATTAATGGATATAATGTGTATGTATCACGTAATTCTGATATGCTTTTTAAACGAAAGTTAAACCTGAGCCTGATTGAAGATACCAGTTTTATCCACGGCATTGTATGGCCGGGAAGCAAGTGGTGGTATGTGATAGAAGCGGTCGGATCAGATGGTAAAACAGCAGTTTTTGGGCCAGTCCCATCGACGGCAAAGAAATTTTTTGAAAACTGATAAAGGTTGTATTTCTTGATCGGAAGCGTGACGCGCATACGCCAAGTCCTGGAGTGAAGTTAAGTAATATGTATGCAAAATAATCCGGATTAATTTAAGCGATACCCCCCTCAGCCTGCTGTGGGGGGTATTCTTGTTTTATAATTATTTTCCAGGAAGAGGAGGGTTTGGGGGATGAAAATATTAAATAAGGAGTAAGCTTTTTATGTTTTTAATCACGATAACGCAACCAGATATCTCTCCAGTTGAAAACGAGTACACTGCCGCAGTTTTTCTCATCACACCTACAGCTTAAGCTTTCAGTGGTTAAAGTAAAAAGATAATTGCTATCGCTTTTTCCTTCTGGTTTTATAATAACGTAATAGCTGATGGCGCAGAGTGGGTTTTATGGGCCGGGCATTCAGGGTATCCGTATTTATGTGAATCCGAAAGATTTTACGGTCAGTAATCTGCAGAGGACGTACTGATGTAATTGCCTTTCATGGGATCAATTAAAAACGGTCTCAGACCTTCTGTGCAGAAGGTCTGAGACCGTTTTTATATATTATTTCAGGAGTGCTTCTATAACCGGGAGAGTCGCATTGATCATAACTTCAGTCAACGATTTAAGAGCCGGATGAGAGATGATGATATCGTTCATGGATCTTGCGTTATCATAATAGCTTTTTATAATTGCTTTTCCAACGGCATTTTCCGCAAGGACTTCATCCCTGAACCGGTGAAGGGTATCCAGCCGTGTATCGCCTTCCCCTAAAACAGTTCTGGCCGGGCAGACGGGATCGTCGCCATCGTCAGTGCAGTCCTGCTTGATTGCCTGTGCAATCGGGTAAGCCGGAGTTTCACCCGTGTATTTTGTAAGAGTGCATCCGGAGAATGTGAAAAGGCTTGCCGGCATGGACTCATCAAGATCTCCCAGATCCTCAGTATACATATATTTTGTTCCCGCAAACACTCTGGGGTATATTCTAAAGGGAACCGGGTCTTCACCTTCAGATGTGCTGTTTCCGGAAGTATAGCAGGGAAACATAGAGCTGTCGCGCTCCGTGGTTTCTGTGATTACCCAGGTTGCGGTGCTGCTATCATCATATGTGACATCCCAGGTGCCGACCATAAAGTCACAGTCCTGAGCCGACACGGCTCCTGATAAAAATAGAAAAAATAAAATAGTACCCAAAGCAAGTTTTTTCATAACGGTAGCCTCCTTCATCATAATTAATGTTGTTTAAAAAGGTTTTTATTTCAATACAGAACAGGCAGAATTAATATGCCCGCTGTCTGCAATGCTATCCAGACGTTTATGGTTGTTTGAGAAACCGTGTAGACTGAAGATTTCATTACCAGTTCGGGTAATTATTTTAGAGCAGTCTTTTTTTAAGTCTAAACCGGCATGTTTTGATAGTTCTTTAATCAGCTCAATTCCCTGCTGGATAACTGCTAGAGGAAATACTGTAGCATGGTTTTCTTGCGTTCTTTTTATCTCCGGAATAAGGGTGCTCAGCAGGTTCCTGGCCTTTGTTTTCAGCTGGGGTTCTCTGAGAAGAATGCCGATGATTTCAGCCGCATGTTTATAATACAGCGCAACCATTGATCGACCACCTTGAGAAGATAAAAGGACCTTGTCCCGGAAAACTCTTACAGTTTCTAAGTTTTCCTGCTGTCCGCTCATTAACATACTGATGGGGCATAACTGTGAAGTTTTGTTTTCGTAGACAAAAATTGAGCCTGAAGAACTGTCTTTATCTACACTGGTATCGTATATGGTTGCGATTATATCCAGGTCACCATCACCATCGATATCATAAATATCAGGTTCTCCCGGCATGCATGCCGGATCTTTGTACAGGGCAGCACGTTTAAAGGCCAGGCAGTCATCCTCAAGGCCTTGTGATTCGTAATAATATACAGCTCCCTTTCCGTCACCCGACACAACCAGATCCGGAAGGCCGTCACCTGAGATATCAGCTGCCTTGACAGCCGCAGGGGATCCCTGGGAGTAGGCTCCTCCGGGACGGTCAACAGCAAAGGGGTCTGCAGCTACCGCCTCGTCGTCATCTGGATCCAGTTCCGGATTTCCGGAATCTATGGTGATTGGATTCCAGTTTTCTGTAACTTGAGGATTGTCCGGAACATTAAAGTAGTAGATACCCGAAGGCCATACTCTGTTATCGCTTTTATAGTCCTGATGATTATGGCTTGTAATGAGTATTTCATCATCCGAATCATCATCAATATCCGAACAGAATACGTCAAATCCTTTGCCAATGGGGTTTGACGATTTATACCAGTTTTCTATGGTATAACGGTTCCACGGCTGTTTAAGAACCGATACACCTGATGTCCTGCCCGGATTTTCAAACCAGGAAAGGGTATCCCCTCTTATATCTGATCCGTCCAGCCCCCCTTTGACAATCAGGGTCCCCGGATTTGTGATCAGGAACTGAGGTGCCAGAACATCAAGGTCGCCGTCTTTGTCTACATCAAAAAAAGCTATAAAAAAACCGCCTCCCTCACCGATTTCATAAGGGCCGGAATATCCCGAGGGAAAGGTTTCCCTGTCTGTTTCCCGTCTGAACCACTCTACCCATCGGTACTGCTGATCTGTTTTCTGCCAGTACCACATGTGGGATTTTGTGGTGACGAAGTCCTCCAGTCCGTCGCCGTCTATATCATGGAATTCTGCTTTATGATAGGTCTCGATACCATCTGTACAGTTATCCGACGAGCATGGACATTTTCCATTTATTTCCCCTTGAAAAATGATCTGTTTTTTCCAATTTTCCGGATCGGTGATATCTCCTCCGTTGTTTTCCAGATAATATATGCCGGAGACTCCGCAGGTAGACCACGCGGCCAGGTAGTTGTCCATGACCATAATATCTATGTCGCTGTCATTATCCATGTCCCTCAGCACCATGTCATTTGGGAAGGAAAAGGTATCGTTAATAATGGTCTGAGTCCAGGCGTCAAGGTTTGAGCCGTTCCAGGTAAATACTGCGATGGCCCCGTCAAAAATATTAAAATCAACAGATTGTCCCATCAGAGAGGAACAGACCACTTCAGGGATGCTGTCCTGATTCAGATCACCCACAGCAACAAAGCCGGGTGCTTTGTAACCGGGGACATCGGGTTTCACCGGCAGCGGTGTTTTTATGCCGGTAATTGTGTGTCGAACAAATTTTAATGACAGCAATGGGTCTTTGGAAATATTGACACACTGAGCGGTTGCAGTAGATAGGCTGAACAGTATTGTACACAAACAAAAACAGGCTGCACAAGACTCTTTTCGAACAAAAAAAGCATAAATGTTACTTTTTTTCATATATTCTCCAGAAAAACAATTAAGAAAATATTTACCTTGAAACGATCTTTTTAAAATGTGCTGACAGCTTATTTCGGCATATTGAAAAAAATGAAATTAAATTCAACTTTCATCTTTTATGAGCCATATTTTTTAAAATAACACAAATAGTTGGCTAGTCAACTTAAAAATAGGTCCATAAAGTTCAAAAACTTGTTTTCTAAGCGAAGATGTCTCATGTCTTTAACCTTTTATCAAGGGTCGAGATACAGGTTTTTTTGATCATTATTTTATTATTGGTGCAACTCTATTTTAAAAGTTTTAATGAGCATTAATTTCTTTTTATAATTTGTTTAGTTTTTTCAAATACTTATTGGTTTGTCTGGAAGATGTTTGTGGTTTTTAAAATAAAAATAAATAAACATATTGACTAATCAATTATTTTTAGTATAAATAATTTATGGACTCATACTGTAAAAATTTTAATCCAAAAGATTCAATGGCCAATTTGTTGAACACGACCACGAGGACACTTTCAACCCGGCTTCAGAGTTTATTTACCAGTCACGGGATCGATGTTACCTCGGAGCAGTGGATGATACTGCTTCTTTTGTGGCAGGAAGACGGCCGTTCTCCCTACCTTCTGGCGGATATTATTGTTAAAGACCGTGCTGCCATCACAAGGCTCATTGATGGCCTTGAAAGGCGGAATCTTGTGGTGAGAATAAAGGACAAAAATGATTCCCGTCAAAAACAGGTCTATTTAACGCCCAAGGGAAAAGCCCTGGAAAAAGAACTGATTCCGCTGGGTCTGTCCAACATGGCAAAAGCAAAGCAGGGGATCAGCACTGAAGAAATTGATATCTGTAAAGCCGTATTAAAAAAGATCTACCAGAATCTAATTGAGTAATTCTTTTATGGTTATAATTGATATATCAATCATAATGGTTTGCTTTTATTTTTGCTTGAGAAAACACGAAAGGAGATTTTATGAGATTTAATAACAAAAATATCATCGTAACCGGGGCTGGAACGGGAATCGGAAAAGGGATCGCCCATCGATTTGCAGCTGAAGGTGGAAATGTGGTGATTGCAGACCTGAACCGGGAAAATGGGGAGCGTGCCGTACGGGAGATTAAAGAACAGGGGGGATCCGCCCTTTATGTACTAACTGACGTATCAAAGGAAAAAGACATTGAAAACCTGATTTTAGAAGCGACAGAAGCCTTTGGTCCTTTGCACGTTGCGGTATCAAATGCCGGTATTACGGAATCAGCCTCGTCTGCTCTTGATATCTCTTCGCAGGAATGGGATCAGGTGTATGCCGTAAACACAAAAGGGTCTTTTCTGTTTTGCCGGGCCAGTGCCAAAAACATGATGGAAAACGATATTAAAGGTGCAATTGTAACCTTATCCACGCTGATGGCACGGGGTGGTAAGGGCATGTCCGGGGCGTATGCCTCTTCAAAAGCAGCGGTAATCATGTTTACCAAGACCCTGGCCAAGAGCCTTGGAGCATCGGGAATTCGAGTAAATTGTGTGTCCCCGGGAATTGTGGCTACCGAAATCTACAATAAGGTTGAAAAGGAAATGATGATGGAGAAAGGCTCTTTTGCCGACTGGCTGGTGGAAGAATCAATCAACAATGGTCAGCTTTTGATTCCCCGTGGAGGCGCACCGGAAGACATTGCTTCAGCAGTGGCTTTTCTAGCGTCCGAAGATGCATCCTATATTACTTCTCAAAACCTGAGTGTGGACGGCGGCATGGACTGGTGCTGGTAGCAGACTGTTACAGGGTGCTGGTTTTAAAAATTGAATCGAAGATAACAAAAAAATATAGTCTGGAGGAAAAAATAATGGCAGAGGATAATAAAAAGATAGCCTTTACGGTTGATGCGGAGCGGTGTGTTGGATGCGGGGCCTGTGTGGATGCCTGTCCGATGAAAATCCTGGCTCTTGAGGATGGTATTTGTATCATCACCGATATCTCAAAATGCCTAGAATGCGGTACCTGTATTAAAGAGTGTCCAACAGATGCGATCACCATACCGGGCGTTAAGCTGTCTCCCAAAGAAAAGAAGGGGAAAAAAGATGATGCCTCGCCTGCAGCAAAGAAGACGGCCGGGGATACTCCGGCTTCGCAGAAGTTCACCCCGATCCTGCAGCATCTGACCGATCTAATAACTCAGGAGCTTGCGCCGGTTCAGGTCTTTGAACACGAGGGCACGGATGTCACCAGTTTGAACGAATTTGAGCTTGAAGGGGAGTCCTGCTTTTACCGGGTTTACAAAGCCGATAAACTTGAAAAAATCGGTATCTCCCGCATGAATTTTTACGGAACCATGGTTGCCGACGTTGTGTCAATCACCCCGGGCCCGGAATATGATATGCCCTATTACATTATTGACTGGGATGAATCAGATGAGCATATCTTTTTTATTTGTGACCTGATGCCCAGCGTTGACGTGGCACAAAATCTGGAACAGCTGCAAAACTATTTTTATGATCCGCTGGAAGATCTGTACAACACCTACTGTGAAGTTCCCGGAATGAAACCCAGTGTGTTCCACTGGGTCCGTGCGATCCACTCTCCTTACCTGATCACCGGGACTGTTGAAAAAACAGGAAATAATGTGGATATGATATATCAGTGTGCTGTGGACTATTTTAATGCCTGGCTGAAAATTTATAAAGAAGCCCAACCGCAGGATCCCGGATCCGATTATATGAAACGGGTTCATGAACGGCGGAAAAACATGCGCGCACTTTACCGGGAATACGATCCCGGTGTCGGAACCCTCAATAAGTTTTTGGGTGATGAGATGGCGGATACCTCTCTCGCCATTATTGAACCGTAAATTGGAAAGGACAACACCATGACCGAAACTATAGATTTTGCTGGAAAAGCAAAAACATTTATGAATGCCATCCCCATGCAGCCGGTAGAAATAGATCCGAAGCTCAGTCGGATCGAAGCTGAGGGCGGCATCATTGATCTGGAAATATTTAAGGCGGAAAAGATCGAAAAAATTGTTTTCTGCACCATTAATATGCATGAGACCGGGGTGGTGGAGTCAACGGTTATGATCTGGCCGGATGATAATCACAACCTGCCGATCCTGTGGTGCAACCTGACGATTGTGCCGGAAGTCATGAACGTACCTGTTTTTGACTTTGTGCCCATGATGGATTTTGTGGTATGGCCCGGATATGCAGAAAAATACGTTGAATGTATTAAAGACTTAAAAGATAATGCGATTGAAATCCTTGGTGATATGGTGATCGACAAAGCCGCTAATCTTCCCTCGCTATCCGTTTATACCCTTTCTCCGTATAAGCTCGTTGCCATGATCTCAGATGACGGGATAGCAAAGGTTCCCGAGGTCACGGGAGAATATATTGCAAAATATGCCGAACTGTGGCTGCAGGCTGAACCGATTGTCGGGGATGAAGATAGGGCCTATTATCTTAGAAAAAAAGCAGCCACCAGCAAGCTAATGAAAGCAAATGATCCCGGTTATCACTTTATGGTGGATGTGTTCGGAGAGGAAACCACGCATAAAGTTTTTGATCTGGTCTTTTAGGTGAGGGCAGGCAAAAGTCGGTTATTGTGATATACTTAACTAACTTGTCTTAAAGATATAATAAGGTTTTTATATAGGAGCAGCATATGTTCGGATGGGCAGGAAAAATAATGGTCGTTGATCTGACCGAAAGGGAGATCTCTTTCCTTAAAACAAAGGATTATTCAGATAAATATATCGGTGGACTGGGGGTGGGGCTGAAGCTGTACTGGGACATGGCCTCAGGAAAGGTCAATGCGTTTCACCCGGATAATCCGCTTATTTTAATGACAGGGCCTTTGGCCGGAACAAAAGCGCCTTCAGCGCCAAGGTTTCTTGTCTGCGGAAAATCACCCTGTATTTATCCAGAAACTTTTGTGAATGCCAATATGGGGGGGCACATTGCTGTTGATCTCAAAAAAGCCGGATATGACGGTATGGTTATTAAAGGCCGGGCGGACAGCCCTGTCTATTTAAGTATTGAAAATGAAAAGGTGGAAATAAAAGATGCCGGGCATTTGTGGGGCCTTGGCAATTTTAAAACACGTGAGATCCTCCAGAATGAGTACAGCGGTAAACATGGCATCCTCTCAATCGGTCCTGCGGGAGAGAACCTGACCTGTTTTGCCATCCTTTTTACGGATGAAGGCAGTACCGCATCCATGGGCTTTGGTGCGGTCATGGGCTCAAAAAATTTGAAAGCCATTACGGTTCGCGGTACAGGGAAGATAATAGCGGCCGATGATGAAAAAATAAAAACCATCAGGAGTCGGTTTAAGGCCATGATGGGAGAGGGTTATTTTCATCTCTTTAATAACCCGATTATCATTCCAGGATCTGAAGTGGTGAAGCGGGTCCACTGCAGCGGCTGTCCCCAGGGCTGCTGGCGGTCCCTGCATAGAAGTCCTGCCGGAACAGAGGATATCCGGAAATGTCAGATCGGAAACTTTTACATGATGTGGGATAAAAAACTGCATGGCAGTTTTACCGAGGCAAGTTTTGAGGCGCCCATGCTGGCCAATGATTTCGGGGTATGCGCGCTGGATATGGTCTTTCTTCTGATGTGGATGGATCAGTGCGCACAGCAGGGAATAATCACCCAAAAAGAAACCGGTCTTGATTTTTCACAGATGGGAAGCCGGGAGTTTCTGGAAGGCGTGCTGCAGAAGATCTGTAACAAGGAGGGCTTCGGAGAGATCCTTTCTCAGGGCGTTCTTCGTGCATCAGAAGCTTTTGGGGAGAAGTCGAAAAAGATAACAGCCAACATGCTGACACACAGCGGGCGGGCAATCGCATACGGGCCCAAAGTATTCAGTATGTCAGCGGCTATTTATGCCACAGAACCCAGACCTTTTATTACCGAACTTCATGAGATCTGTGAACCTCTGACCAAATGGGCTCTGTGGTATTTATCAAAAGGGGAAAAGAGCTATTTATCCACAGATGTTTTGAAAAAGATCGCAAAAGCGTTCTGGGGCAGTGAACAAGCCGTTGATTTTTCAACTGTTGACGGCAAGGCGCTTGCGGCCGTTAAGGTCCAGAACAGGCAGTTTATAAAAGAGTCTTTAAACCTGTGTGATTTTGCCTGGCCGGTTTATGACCCTGCTGACAGAGATGACCATGTGGGTGACCCGACCTTAGAGGCCCAGCTTTTTTCCGCGGTTACCGGAAAAGAGCTTGATCCCGAGGCATTTGACCTGATTGGAAACCGCCTTTTTACCCTGAACCGGATGATCCTTCTTCGGGAAGGAAGAAACGGGCGTGAAGATGATGTGCTGCCGGATTTTATGTTTTTAGAACGCGAAGAGATGATCGCAGATGTTTTTGGCATGTATAATCCGGAACTTTATCTTCCGGGGAAGGGGGAAACGGTGATTTCCCGAAAAGGAAAAGCAGTTGATAAAGATGAGTTTGAAAAGATGATGGATGAATATTATGCGCTAAGGGGCTGGGAGGTTCAGACCGGTCTGCCTGAAAAAGAGACTCTGGATAGGCTGGGGTTGAAAGATTAAAAATGCCTAAAAGAATTGAAGCGTTTTAAGATCAAAACAAAGACATTAAAAATTTAGTCCCTGTTTGTTTTATCTTTTCCATAATAAAAAGCTGACATACCTTTTTCTCGCAGAGTCCACAGAGAGAATTTTATTTTTGCTTTCAAGCGCACGATTCTGAAGGCGGGATGTCCTTAATAAACATGAGTAAATCTCTGCTTTCGCGAAGATGATCGTGTGGATATAGGTTAAGGAAACGTACAGTACGTGGGTATCTTCCCGATACTTAATGGACATTGGGTGGCCAGACATTCGGCTAATCCTCCAGACGGCTTGCGTGCACGAGGGCTTTACTCTACATTTTTGAAGTGTGCTGAAGTACTAAGGTTACCCGAGAGACTGTCGAAAAAGTACATTTCATAAGACTAGAAACAAATATAGGGTATCAAATCACAAGGCCCTGTTCAAGAACATTGATCCAGGGGCATCCTCGAATGCCGTTTTTATGACCGCATTCACGCCCCGGGTTTTTTCGACAGTCTCCGAAATAATGTTTACTCATTAATTTTATAACTTCACTTATCTTAAAGCAAATTAAACAAAATATTTTCTACTTTTTTAATAATTTGATTAAAACTAATAATAGATAAACCCTTAAAAAAAGTCACAAATATATTGTTTAAAACTCACCATTCCTCAAGCTTTTTCCAAGATTAATTTTTTTTAATTCTCCCCTTCTCTGCTCAGGTAAGAGTTTTGCTGCAGTTTAAATATTTTTTAATTTATAAATAATATCAATGGAAAAGAAAGATATGGCCGATTCCTTAAATTTCAGACTAGGAAAAATTGCAAAAAAAGTTTCTGGGAAGGGTTTTACTTTTATGGGGCCCTTTTTCCCTTCAGCGATATTTTTGATTATTAGTTTATTACTCTTTTTTGTTTTTAGAATTCTTTTATATCTGAACAATCTAAGCACTGTTGCTGATGTTGAAAACAGTTTACTTGTTTTTCCAATAGGCATCCGTATAGATGTTATCCTTTTAAGTTATCTTATTATACCGGTATTTTTGCTAATGGTTATCCTGCCTTCAAAAGCAGTCAGGATATTCAGCCCTGTTTTTTCTCTTTATTTTGCTTTATTTTCGGCTGTTTTTGTATTTATGGAAATTGCCACATTTCCCTTTATGGCGGAATTCGATACTCGGCCGGACAGGCTTTTTGTTGAGCATATTGCTCAGTTTAAGGAGGTTGCTGCCATGGTATTGAAGGGATATTTTACGGAATTGCTGATTGGGATTCCCTTAACGCTTCTTTGTACTGCTTTGGTTTACTTCTTTTACCAAAATATTTTTAAGCAGTATGTTTCTTTTTCTTTTTTAAAGAGGGCAGCACTTTTTTTAGTTGTTTGTCCTTTGCTGGTTTTAGGCGCAAGATCAAGTATTGGTCATCGCCCGGCAAACATAAGTACTGCTGCTTTTTCACAAAGCCATCTGGTAAACCAGCTGGGGCTTAATTCAACCTATTCTATGGTATATGCGTATTACCGTGCAAAAAAACATGGAATAGATCCCCGAAAGATTTACGGTAGAATGGACAAAAATAAAATGTTCGAGGAGGTGCTTGTTTCGGCCGGTATATCAAAAAGTCCTGATGCTGATATTGAAAAAAGTTTATTTCATTATCAGAAATCAAATTTTCCCAGAAAACAGCCTTTAAACCTGGTTATTATCCTGGAAGAGAGTCTTGGTGCAGAATATGTGGGTTATTTAGGAGGACTTCCGCTTACGCCAAGTATTGATAAGCTGAGCAAGGAAGGAATCTCTTTTACTAAGCTTTACTCTACCGGTACAAGGACGGTTCGGGCGATAGAGGCGCTTATCTGCGGATTTTTGCCCACACCAGGAGCAAGTATTGTAAAACTGGAGCGCTCGCAACAGGGTTTTTTTACTATTGCAGGGCTTCTTGCACAACAGGGGTATGCTACCGAATTTATCTATGGCGGAGACAGTCAGTTTGACAATATGAAGTCCTTTTTCCTGTCGAATGGTTTTCAAAAAATTCATGATCAGAAAGTTTTTAATGACCCGGTTTTTGCCGGGACCTGGGGCGTGTCCGACGAAGATCTCTTTAAACAGGCAAATGAAGTTTTTAAAGCTCATAAGGATGAGCCCTTCTTTTCTCTTGTTCTGACAACCTCAAACCATGATCCATTTGAGTTTCCGGACGGCCGAATAGAGCTTTATGAGCAGCCTAAAATGTCAAGATATAATGCTATGAAGTATGCTGATTATGCGGTGGGTAGATTTTTTGAAATGGCTAAAAAAGAGAAATATTATGAAAATACGGTTTTTTTAATTATTGCTGACCATAGCACACGTCTGCGTGGTCAGGACCTGATTCCGATTCATAAATTCAACATACCGGGTATTATTATCGGTCCGGGTATTGGGCCCGGTAAGTATGAAAAGGTTTGCAGTCAGATCGATATGCCGTCAACCCTGCTCGATTTAATTAGAATAAGCGCCACGCACCCTTTTATAGGAAAACCTCTTTTAAATATAGCAGAAGATGTCCCTGGCAGGGCTATAATGCAGTACGGGGAGGTCAATGCATTTATGCTCGGCAGCGATGTGGTTATAAACCGCCCTGAAATGGAACCGTCGCAGTTTATCTATCAGAAAGGGAGACTGGTTCAGTCAGAACTTGATCCTGAACTTGCAAAAAAAGCACTTGCACATGCTCTTTTGCCGGGATATTTGTATTATAATAGTTTATACTCTCAAGTTAAAGAAAACGGACAACGCAAAGGGGAAAAGGCTGTATCTGGTAAAAGAGAAGACAATGGAGGTGTATTATAAACTCCCAAAACATAAATCAAAACAGGCTGACAGTCGTTGAATTTCACCTTATGGTGCAAACCGTTTATGCGAAACCTTGTTTCCATCCTATGCCTCTCCACGGGGGTGTTGCTTCTTGCTGCTAAGCTTGAGGCGGTGGTAGTAGACCCATCGAGTACATCGACAGGGCTTTTTCCACAGTTCATCGTTGCCATCGTCGTATTCACGCTATTACGAGTCGGATGGCGAGCTCGGAACACCTTTGGAGAAGGACCTAGCCTGCTGTGGTTTCCTCTCCTTCTCGTAACTACTGGGTTAATGATGACGAGCTTCATCCTGATGATTTCCTGGGTAGACTACAACTTGGCTCAGCGGACCTATATTGGAGTATATAACGAACCCTATAAGGTGTGGGCGACAAGAGGACTCGTCACCGACGGATCAGATGGTTCCCCGGTTCGGGTTCGCAACTCGATCGAAAGCATCAGCTATGCGTTCGACCAAGGGGCCAAGGGCTCCGAGGTCGACATATTTTATGATCCGAGCTTAGGCGTGTTCGTCGTCTCACATAACAGGCACTACGAAAAGCCAAACGGAGTCATCCTGACTCTCGACACGCTGTTTGATACCGTCGGGAACGATGGGTATTTCTGGCTAGATTGGAAGAAGCTGCGCCATTTGGACAAAGACCAGCTTCAAGCTGCACTCGCAAGGCTGGAACAGCTCATGGGTCGTGGTGATTTGAGGGATCGTGTCTACATTGAAGGAGAGGCCCCGCTAAGTCTACTGACCATAAAGCAAGCGGGCTTTCAAACGATCTATGACTGCAAACCAACTTTTGACTCGAACATCATGGGCCCAGTGGTCATAGCTTTATTCAAGGCGGTCTACTATTTCGGAGGTTTCACGGTGATGAGTCTGAGTAGTGGTACCCGGGCGGAGCCTATCTACGGACCCAACACCCGTTGTGGGCTGAGCAACATCCCGGTGTTTCTCTACCACCTGCCCGATGACGTAGCATTTATAGATGAACTTGTTTCCTCCAAGGATGTGCGTGTTATCATTATTCGTCAGGATATCAATCGCTTTGGTTTCGTAGCCGAAAGCTCCAAGCATTAGCAAGGCTACTGGGGACGGCTAAATAATCCAGTTTTTTTATATATTATGTTAAAAGATTTTCTGCAGGAAATTTATATTGTGGATGCTTGAATTCGTAACTGAGTGGTATAATAAATTTAAATAACTATCAGTATCTTTGATAAATTTCAGAATTCAGTTAACGTGCCAAAATTTAAAATCTTATTGGTATTGATGTTACTCGTGTTTATAATAAAGACATTTCATAAAACCAACAAATGAAAAAATACATTATGGATAAAAAATTTTTCGAAAATATATACAAGAAATACAACAAAAAAGCTTTTGTCGCGCCTGATCCGCTCCAGTTTCTTTATGATTATGACAGTACTTATGACCGGGAGATCGTTGGGCTGATCGCCTCCTGTCTGGCTTATGGAAAAGTAACCCAAATCCTAAAGAGCGTTGGTACAATTCTTGAAAAGTTAACCCCTGAGCCTTCTGTTTTTCTAAAAAAAAGTTCACCTGCTAAAATAAAAAATTTGTTTCCCGATTTTAAACACAGGTTTACAACCGGCAGAGAAGTAAGCAGCCTGCTTGTAGCCGTAAGACATGTAATAAATACATACGGCTCACTTTACAGCTGTTTTTCCTTATGCGCCCGGCCCGAGGATTCTACCCAAATCCCCGCACTGACAAAATTTGTCGGCATCCTAAAAGAAAAAGCTCACGACATTGAAAGCCATCTTCTCCCCTCCCCTCAAAATGGCAGCGCCTGCAAGCGTCTTAATCTTTATTTGAGGTGGATGGTGAGAAAAGACAGGGTCGACCCCGGGGGCTGGGATGAACTTGAACAAAAAAAACTGACCATCCCGCTTGACACCCATATGTATAAAATCGGAACAGCCCTTGGTTTTACCTCCCGGAAACAGGCAGACCTTAAAACAGCCATAGAAATAACAGAGGGGTTCAAACTTTTATCCCCCGAAGATCCGGTCCGGTATGATTTCGCTCTGACCCGTTTCGGAATCAGAGATGAGCTTGACATGAAAAAATTCATTACGCAAATCAAAAAAAAGAATCTCTAGCATGAACACATCAGCGGACTGCAAAAAACCTACTAAGCCCCCCTCTGGCAAAGGACCTGCTTTTTTTAGGCTTGGAGCAGGTCCTTTGCTTTACCTTCGAAATCTAAATTCCCCATTTAAAAGAAACTCTCCCCTGTTTTTTTACTTTCATAAATCTGAAGTTGACAATGAAAATTAAATAGCGGAACATGTCTGATATATAGACATAAATACAAAAAAAACAAAACCTGTCTTGAATTTATTCAAGGATACATCTAATCAGGATACGCATATGAAAAAACGCTGCGGCTGGGTAACAGATGACCCTGTTTACCTTGAATACCACGACACGGAATGGGGAGTTCCTGTCCATGACGACAGACTGCTGTTTGAGTTCCTTATCCTTGAGGGTGCCCAGGCAGGACTGAGCTGGATCACGGTCCTTAAAAAAAGAGAGAATTACAGAAAAGCTTTTGATAATTTTGACCCGGCTAAAATAGCAAAATACAATAAGAACAAAACCAACGCCCTCCTTTTAAACCCGGGAATCATAAGAAATAGACTAAAGATAGAATCTGCCATAAAAAATGCAGGGGCAATTTTAGAAATTAAAAAAAGCTTTAAAAGCTTTGAAACGTTTATCTGGCAGTTTGTAAATCACAAACCCATATTAAATAAGTGGAAAAATGACACGGATGTGCCGACGACCTCTCCTGAAGCAGAAGAAATGAGCAGAACTCTAAAGAAAATGGGGTTTAGCTTTGTTGGACCGACAATATGCTACTCTTTTATGCAGGCAGTCGGCATGGTCAACGACCATGTAACCTCCTGCTTCCGACACAAAAAAATCAAAAAACAATAAAGGAGTTCCCTGTTAAACGCAGGAAACTCCTTTTAAATAACGCTTATCATGTTTTACTGTCTTACAACCTTTTTTGCCTGTGGACCTTTCTGGCCCTGTTCTATCTCTATAGAAACCTTTTCCCCCTCATTCAGGGTACGATAACCTTCAGTCTCAATAACACTAAAATGCACGAAAACATCTCCCTGCTCTTCTGTTTCGATGAAGCCATAGCCTTTTTTTGCGTCAAACCATTTAACGGTACCTTCAGTCATCTCTCTCTTGCTCCTTTCTTAATTGTTAAAACTGCTCGTAAGGAGGCTACTTTGACTGCTGGTTTGAAACCGAATAGCAAAAGATGCAAAAACAATTTCAAACGTAGAACAAAATAACAACCAGACTTGCATACTTAAAGTAGCAGGTAAAACAGTATACCTGTCTATATTTTTGGACTTTATATATTTTAGAAATAAAATGCAAGTTTTTTTTGTACTATTTTACTACTAAAATAGAATTTTTTTGCATTATGAATACAGGTTAAACCTTCTTGACAAAAACCATCCATAATTATAATTACATCCTATAAAATTTCATAAATATATTATTTTAATCTCGTTATATAAGTTTTTTCTTCGATAATCTTAGCAAATATCTGATAAATATGATAACTAGTTAATATTCAAAAATACAAAAATAAAAGCAAGGACCAATATGCTTAATAACAGACTCACTGCCGGGAATTTCATCATATCTTCTCTTGGAACACCCAAAAAAAACTCTCCTTTAATAAAAGAAAAAGAACTGTTTGTAAACGAAACACAAAAAATAACGCAATCTGCAGATATGGAAGAAATAAATTCCTTAATCAGACAGGGCAAAGACCTTCCTTCTTTTGAACTTGCAGGCCCCAGGAAAAAGATATTTTTTGATTCAAAAAAGGTCAATTGCGCAATAGTGACCTGCGGAGGGCTTTGTCCCGGGATAAACGACGTTATCAGGGCCATTGTTTACGAATCATATTCAAGATATAAGGTTAATAAAGTCTATGGCTTCAGGTACGGCTACCAGGGAATGGTTAAAAAAAGCAATATCCCTCCCCTTCTTTTAGACACGGACATGGTAAATGAGATTCATGAAAAAGGGGGCACCCTGCTGGGCTCATCCCGCGGACCTCAAAACAAAGATAAAATGGTTGATTATCTTCAGGAGCTTGACATCTCTATTCTTTTTGCAATTGGCGGAGACGGGACGTTGAGAGGGGCATCAGATATTGCATCAAAAATAAAAGAAAGAAAACTTGATATTTCAGTCATCGGCATCCCCAAAACCATTGATAATGACATTTCTTTTATTGAACAGACCTTTGGATTTGAAACAGCTGTTGAGGAAGCCCGTTCTGTGATTCAGTCGGCACATATCGAATCTAAAGGAGCTGAAAACGGCATTGGGCTGGTAAAACTGATGGGACGGGATTCCGGGTTTATTGCGGCCCAGGCAACACTTGCAAATGCCGATGTAAACTTTTGTCTTATTCCCGAAGTACCGTTCACCCTCACCGGCAAAAACGGCATTTTCCCTCTTTTAAAAAACCGGCTTATAAAACGCAGACATTCGGTTATTGTGGTGGCTGAAGGCGCCGGTCAGGACCTGATAGAAAAAGAGCATGAAAGCATCAAAGAAAGAAGGATAGATGCTTCAGGAAATATTCTGAACAAGGACATCGGAATTTTCTTAAAAGACAAGATCACCTTATATTTCAGAAAAAACAGATTTCCGATAACCGTAAAATACATTGATCCCAGCTACATTATCCGCAGCAAACCGGCAAACGCAAATGATTCTGTTTTCTGTCTTCAAATCGGTCAAAATGCGGTTCATGCCGGAATGGCCGGAAAAACCGATATGCTCGTCAGTTACTGGAACCACAACTACACCCACGTTCCCATAAAACTTGCCACCTCAAAAAGAAAAAAGATTGATCCGGAAGAAAGACTCTGGAAAACCGTGCTTTCAATGACTGACCAGCATTGATGTCCCTCTCGAAATTTCCAGTATCTCCGCAAACATAAAAAAAGCCCCTGCAACAATAAAAAAGTGCGGGGGCTTTTTATAATATCTAATTAGAGCATTTTCATAACGTGTAACCATTGCGCAACAAAAGGCTGAAGCGGTACAATCAAAAAGTCAAATTTCAAAGTTCAAATGCCAAATGAATGACAAAAAAGAAAAAAGGATAAAAGGGTTTGGCCTTGGTGTTTTTCAGTTTTATTTGATATTTTTAATTTGAACTTTGAAATTTCATTTTAATTCATTTAAATCGTTCAATCCGTTCAAACTGTTCTTGAGGCTACAATATTAAAAAAATTGCTCTAGTCAAGTCCAAACAGTCTGTTTATCATCTTAATTATCACATCTAATACTCTTTTTAACCATCCGGGGTTTTTCAATGTCTCAAGACGGGCCCTGGCATCTTCAAGTTCCTCTTCTGAAAAATCTTTCCGCACCACATTTTCTTCGACCTCAAGCTCAAGTTTTTCAATTTCAGATATTTCATCCACGGCCAAAACATCAATAAATCTCCAGCCCAGAGCCTTTGCTGATTCTATTCTTCTATGTCCGGCAATAAGAAAATTATCTCTGGTAATGACAACCGGGTTCATCAGTCCGTGCTTGCGAAGACTTTCAATCAAAGGCGTTAAATCACCCAGCTCCTTTCTTATCCGTTTTTTGATCTTTATTTCTTCAATACGTATCTGCAAGGTATTTTCCCAAAATTAAATCCTGTCGTAAAAGCAATATAGAATAAACGCCTTTGCGTGTCAATAACACACCGGCAGATAGTCCAGATTGCTGTCTTTGAAATGTTCCGGGAAAAAACAGGGGAAAGAAAAATATATTTTTAACAGCTTAAAATCAAAACCTGTAAACCATGGTGTCCTGATCAGGCAGGTTCTCATCCGCCACAACATCAGAGTCTGCATTATAACTGAAATCATCCTCGTCATAGAGCTCAGATTCCTGATTCATATTAAAGTCAGCCGCTATTTCGGTAGAATATTCATTGTCCATCCAGACATAATCTTCAGGATTTTCAATTGCTGCACATGCCAGAAAAACTATTACGATAAGTATTTGTCTCATAATCTTCTCCTTTATATACCTACTATATATTGTAGTACATTTATTAGAACATGCAATATGTTGTGCTTGTTTTTTTAATAATTTTTAAGGAAACGTTTTAATCATCTTTTGATACCCATAATAGCGCCTGTCTTTGTCATATCAGGTCAAAGGGAATGATTTTTTTTAATAAGTTGTTGCTATTTCCTATGTTAAATTGATATATATTGATAATATTTTTATTGTTTTTTCTTGTTTAATAATGTCATTAGAAATAGACAAGGATGGCAAATTAAAAAGCTCCAAATTTAAGGCGCGCAAGTCTAAAGGAATGAGGCGTACTTACTGTACGCCGCAAAGACTGAAGATGCAGCGCAACGCAGCCTCGCCCTGGCGGGATTTAAGAAGCCATATTGTTTAGGAGAAAAATATGTCCCGCGGAGACCAGCTCGGAAGACAATGGCAGATCATCCAGACCCTCCTTTCTTCAAAAAGAGGCAAATCTGCAGCAGAAATATCAGATGAACTTGAATGTAACCTGCGCACAGTCTACCGTGATCTTGAGGCCCTTCAGATCGCGGGATTTCCGATCTGCAATGAAAGAGAAGACGGAAAAAACCTATGGTCACTTCTTGATACAGTTAAACAAAGCATCCCCATTCCCTTCACCCTGACAGAACTGATGGCCCTGTATTTCAGCCGCGACCTGCTCCGGACCCTCCAGGACACACTGTTCTATGATTCTCTTGAATCTCTTTTTAAAAAAATAAAAACAACGCTTCCGCCCGATTCAGAAGAGTTTCTGAAAAATGTCCAAAAAACCCTTTATGTCAGCCAAAAGCAGTACAAAGAATACGGCAGATCAAAGGGAACCATAAACACGGTAAATGATGCGGCCATCCGAAAAAAATCAATTGAGATCGATTATTATTCAATGAGCCATAAAAAAGAGAGCACCCGCAAAGTCGACCCTTACAGAATATGGTTTTTTAACGGGACCTTCTATTTGATCGCATACTGTCATCAGCGTAAAGAAACACGGATCTTTGCCCTTGACCGCATAAAATCCGTACAAATGACAAATGAAAATTTTATTGTTCCGGACGACTTTGATCTGGAAGACTTTATGAAACCGAGCTTCGGCATATTTAAAGGAAAACCGGAAAATGTGAAAATATGGTTTGACACTGACGCAGCCGGTTATATCAACGAGAAGGTCTGGCATGAAACGCAACAAATAACAGAAAACAAAGACGGGTCCATCATCTTTGAAGCAGAAATCGCCGTAACAGAAGAAATAAAAACATGGGTGTTAAGCTGGGGATCAAAAGCCGCAGTCCTAAAACCGGAGTCATTAAAAAAAGAGATGCTGACTGAGATAAAAAAAATGGCGGGTAAATATTAAAAACCGGTTTTAATAACTTTCAAAGTATGGCATGGACCAGTAGTTTTGGATGACCCGCCCCACTTAGCTGTACCAATATTTGTGAGAGAGCATTTGCTGATTTAGCAGACTTATTAAAATAATTGCTTGCAAAAACAAGTTTGAGGAAACTATATTTATCAAACAAAAAATATTTTAAAAACTTTAAATACAGCTATTTAGCTTAAATCAACTTAAAAACACCCTTGCCGGGTAAAAATTAATCATTAAAATAATCAAGTAGATATAATGCTTATTCTTCTTTTTGCCATATTAATATATTTCTACGGCGCTTTGCCTTATGCCTACATTGCAACGTATCTTTTAAAAAAAAGAAACCTTGCTTACGAGGGCTCCGGCAATATAGGTGTTACAAACGCATTTAAAATTGGCGGTACAAGCGTGGGCATTATTACGGTGCTGGGCGAAATCTCCAAGGCAATTATTCCAATCCTTGCTTCAAGCTATTTCTTTGAGAGTAATATAAAAATAACGCTTCTTTTTATATACCTTTCATTTCTCGGGACAAGTTTTTCAATATTTTTAAAAGGCAGAGGCGGTAAAGGCAGTACCGTAACCATTTGGAGCCTGATGATTTTATCACCAAAGGCCTGTGTCATCATGTTAATTATCTGGACAACACTTGTTCTTTTCTCAAAAAATAATCCTGTGATAAAAACAATCCCTCTTTTTTTGATTCCAATTATATTCTATATCTTTGAAAAAGATATTTACTTTACTGTTTTTTGTGTTTTATTCAGTATTACAACATTTATAAACAATAGAATAAAAATGGATGACTATAAATTTTATAAAATTTTTAATAATAACCCGTTAAGCAAGAAGCATACGAATGGCACATAATTATATTTTAAAACTGAGCGACTGCAGCCCGCAATCACCCATCGGCAATAAAGCCCGTTCTCTTCTTTCTCTGGATACTCTTCATTACAAAGTTCCTGACACTTATATCTGTACTTTTGATGCCTACAAATCCTTTTTATTAAACCCTGCAGAAACAGAAAAAGTAATTCAAGAAGAATTGGCCGGCATCCTAAACAGTCAAACAACTTATGCCGTACGCTCTTCATCAAGCCTGGAAGATGGCCGCACCTATTCGTACGCAGGTCTTTTCACCACCGTTCTAAACGTGGAAGGTATAGCTTCAATATGGACTTCAGTCAAATCTGTCTGGGAAACAGCTGATTCTGAAACCGTTAGATCTTACATCCAAAAAATAGGCCGGAACAAAAAAAAATTTTCAATGACTGTCATTATTCAGGAGATGATACCGGCAGAATTCTCAGGGGTTGTATTTACACAAAATCCTTTAACAGGCAAAAACGAAACAGTCATTGAAGTCATCAAAGGAACCGGCGACAACCTCGTTCAGAATGGTTTTACTCCTTTTCGATGGAGACTGGACAAGGACGGAATCCTTGAAGAACCCGAACAGAATCTTGTTTCTAAAGAAACCATATCAATAATTTTTGAACAGACAAATAAATTATCCCGCCAGATTGATAAGCCTCTTGATCTGGAATGGTGTTTTAGTAAAGGATCTTTATTTTGGCTTCAAATGAGAGAAATAACTGCGATACAGAACACAGATGTTTACACAAACCACTTCTCAAAAGAGTTTCTTCCCGGAATAATAAAACCGTTGGTATGGTCGATCAGTGTACCGCAGATAAACAAGGCTTGGGTTAAAGTTCTGACTGAGATAATGGGAAAAAATAATCTTGATTATAAACGCTTATCAAAATCATTTTATTACCATGCCTATTTTAATACGGGAGTATTAGAAATTATTTTTAAAAAGCTTGGTTTTCCTTCAAAAATACTGGATACGCTTATAATCGGTAATACAAAATTTTCAGAAGGAATATCTTACAAGCCCACATTAAGAACACTCCGCTTTGCCCCTCGGATGATATTCTTCCTGTTGGATAAACTTAATATTTATAAAAGACTGAGCCTTTTTTTAAAAAAAATTGAAGAAGAGGTTTATGAGATCAAAAAAAATGATTTTAGCACGCTTACAGACAAACAACTTTTAGAACAAATTGAGGGGCTGTTATTAAAGACTGATCAGCTAAGTTACTATTATCTTTTAGCACCCTTTATTCTTTATTTTTCAAGTTATTTTCTCAGAAAAAGCATTGGCACAAAAAACCCAGACTTCGTTCACTTTGACGGTTCAGAAATAAACAGTCTTGAGAATTATGATCCGAATATATATATGATCAAACTAAGTAAACAATTTAAAAAACTGAATATTAACACCCAGAATACACTTAAAGAGACATCCTATGAAGACTTTTGTTCTATGAAGGGAGTTGAATCTTTTAAATCAGGTGTAAATAATTTTCTCGAACGTTTTGGTCATTTTAGCGATAGCGGTACTGACTTTTCTTTTAAACCCTGGAAAGAAACGCCAACTTTATTGCTTCACATTATTACAGATTATCAATCCAAAATCCAAAATCCGCGCAATCCGTACAATACGTTAATAAAAACGCTGCCATTTTTCAAAAGAGGAGTAATTAAAATAATCCTAAAAAAAGTTAAAAAGGCCAGAGAATACAAAGAAAAGACGAGTTATATACACACCTATAGTTACGGCATATTAAGGGATCTTTTTATTCAGCTTGGAAACAGTTATCAAAAAAAAGATTTTCTCAATAATAAAGAGGATATATTCCTCTTATATTTTGATGAAATTATGGAAATTGCAGAGAGAAAATCTTTAGGTGAAAACATCCGAGATAAGATCAAAAAAAGGAAAGAAGACATTTGTCGATATAAAAATATGAATTTGCCAAGCATTATATTTGGCGAACAGGAACCCCCGCCTGAACTTTCTAAAAATATTGATTTTAGTGGAATTGCCACATCCTGTGGATATTGCAGCGGTTATATAAAAGTAGTAAAAGGTATAAGTGAATATGATAAGATGAATCAGGGAGACATACTGGTTATTCCCTATTCGGACATTGGGCTGGCGCCATTGTTTTCTAAGGCTGGAGCTGTCATTTCTGAATCAGGCGGAATTCTTTCCCATTGTTCAATCATAGCCCGGGAGTATAAAATTCCTGCAATAACATCAGTAGAAAGAGCCTGTTCCTTGGAAGATAATACCTTTGTAATCGTTGATGGCTATAAAGGTGAAGTAAGAATAAGTGAATGTCCTGAAAAAGTTAACTAAAAAGTGGCTTATTGCAAAACAGAGAACTATCCATGCCTACAAGAATAATTATTAACGTACCAATCCTTGTTTTTTCTTTATTTTTGTCTTGCTTCATATTCTACAGTATAAGCTGGGCTGGTTTTCAGTTTCTTGACCCGGAAATACCCAATGGAGAGACAATCACCTACAGCAGTCGAAGCGATGGAAAAACCATCACGGTTAAAGAACAGATCACTCATATCAGGGACGGGCAAAACAACTTATACGAGATTGCTTCAGTATCGCCCGTACTGGACACCTATATCCGCGTGAACAGAAAAGATATGACCGTTAGCTCTGTTCAAACCATCCAAAAATATGATGCCGCAACCCTGGATTCAAAACTTATTGTAAAAAATTCGAAAGCCAATCCAGATAATGACGCTATTAAAATTCCCCACTTTGTTGCCTTAAGCCATTTGTTAAGAGGCTTCCCCTTCGAGTCAAAAGAAAAATTACAGATTAATTATTTCGGCGGCAGCGGCAGTAAAAAATTCATGCTCTGTGTCCGTAATAAACACCGCAAGACCATTCAGGTTATGGGTAAAAAGATCGAATGCTACAAACTTGAATTTGGTCTGGCCGGCTTCCTGTGGGCTGTTCTGCCTGAACTTGAATTGTGGTACAGCGTTGAGCCGCCCCACTATATGGTCAGATACAAAGGCCCGGAAGGTCCGCCAGGAACACCCAAGCGTTTTATTGAGATAATCGATTATCAAGCACCCTGAAAACATCACCGGGTGTCCCCATTCTCAGAAACGGGGATAAATAATTTTAGGGTTATAATCTTTAAATCGTAAAGGAGACCCTTATGAGTGTTTGGTATGCAGATCTAATTAAGCCCCCTTTTAATCCCCCAAACTGGGTTTTCGGTCCGGTTTGGACAATTTTATACATCATGATTGCCTGTTCAATCATTTTATACTTAAAAACACCCTCTAAACATTTGCCGACGCTCACCATCATTATTCTTTTATCCCACCTCATCTTAAATTTTATCTGGATGCCCCTCTTTTTCAGGCTAAATTCTCTGCTGCTCTCCTTGATCGATATCCTTGTTTTAGACCTGACACTCATCGTTATCATCTTTCTTTTTTGGAAAACCTCCATGGCAGCTGCTGCATTTTTAATTCCTTACTTTCTATGGATTTGTCTCGCGACCTATTTAAACGCAGGTATTTTTCTGCTGAACAGACAATAATTTTTTTGCTAACTGGTAAATAATTCAGATATTAATTTTAAAAAGAAGAATGTTATGAATAAAATACTATTGCAAATATTAATTTTTATTTTTATAGGGAATACAGCAATGGCTGAACAAAAGGATAAAGTCATTTATGATTTTACTAAAGAAAAAGACCTTGCAGAATGGCAGGGAATTAATGACACCGTTATGGGCGGCATCTCCCAAAACCGAATGAAACAGTGCGGAGAAGCACTTGTATGTTTTTCTGGAAATATCTCTCTGGAGAATTTTGGAGGGTTCTGTTCTGCAAGCTCTCTGCCGACACGGACACATGACCTCAGCGATTTTAAAGGCATTAAGATAAGGCTTAAAGGCGACGGTAAAAAATACAAGGCAACAGTGAAGAATGACGCTTCATTCAGCGGTTTTGTGTACCAGTTTGAATTTAAGACTGAAGCGGGGTAATGCAGCGACGTCATTGCCCCCTTCAATAAATTTATACCGGTCTTCAGGGGAGTTGTTCAGGATAGTACAGACAAATTGAAGAATGGTAAAATAAAGACGTTTGGTTTCCTGATAGCAGACAAGCAGGAAGGGGCTTTTCGTCTGGAAATTGATAATATCAAGGCTTATTTAAAATAGATCGAAAAACGCTGTTTGCTTCTGTATTTAAGGCTGTTTGCAGTCAACCCTTCCTCATCCGTTCCGCCTTCTGGACCGGTTATGATTGTAGAACAAAATCCGTTTTTGATAAACAAAACCGGTTCAGGGCTTTATTCTTTCCCAATCCGCAATCGGACCTTCAACGAGTTTAAAAAAAGGATGTGCATCAGGGGTGTTAATAGAATAATATTTTTTATATAACTCGGGATCCCGTATCTTCAGTTTATTCAACAGGTGCATCCATTCATATTTGATTTGACCGGTGGTCAGTTCGATTTTTCCTCGTGTACCGGGACCTTCAATTTTGGTCCGGTTAAAATGATATCTCCGGCTTTGGGCCTCAGCAAAAACACCCGTAAGATATGATCTCAAATAGCGAACAGGATCAGGCCTTTTTCTGAAACGGATTAACTGCGGATGGTGACAATATGCATTGGTTTGGCCAGATAAAACCTTTACGGCCAGCAAACCTTCACGCCAGAGAGCCACCAAACCTTTAGCGTCTAAATAGCAGGGATGCAATGACCAGAGTCTCATGTCTGTTACTCCGGGTAATGTGTTCAATTAATCGTTCAGTTTTAACTGACAGCAGTTATCATATTACAAAAAATCTATATATTTATTTGGGAAAAAATGGAAGTAACAGAAGAAATTAATACATGGGTGCTAAGCTGGAGATCGAAAACCGGCAGTCCTAAAACCGGGGTCATTTAAAAAAGAGATGCTAACAAAGATAAAAAAATGCTTGGAAAATATTAGCCTATCATCTTAAGTTTTCATACTCCGTTTGACTCTGCACCCGGGTTCAGTATATTCAAGAATCGCTTCCAATCAACCCTCGTCAACAGGTGCCAGACCGGTACGTAACAATCTGCCGGTATCATGCCCCTGCTCTTTCAGACGCATAAGAATTTTGCTGTAAAGATCATCTTCCATCTCCGGCGTTCGTGAAAGGATCCAAAGATATTTATGTCTCGGATGACCGACCACCGCCCATTGATAATCTTTGTCCAGCTGTATGATCCAGTAATTCCCGCTGAACGGCCAGAAAAACTGTACCTTGAGCTTGGCATTTGTTTTTTTATCAACCACCCAGGCTTTCCCTGAAGCTGATTTCTCCTTACCGTCAGCCGTCCGGATACGGGCTTTATTCAGTACTTTTATCTTTCCATCCTCCCGCAGCGAATAGGTCGCTGTTGTTGCAGTACAGTTCTTCTGGAAATTGTTTGGATAACGTGCGATCTCATACCAGGTTCCGATATATTTGTTTAAATCGACGGAGGGAACGACTTCCGGCGTATTTTTCATCATATCATCCTTTCCCGCACACGAAGTAAGAAGGATTAAAAGCAAAATAACTGTTTTTTTCATGGCCATACCAGTATTGATCTTAGATTAGTTCTGACAGCTAAAAACTTTCTCCGGCAATTACTGCGCAAGTTTTTCTGCAGCAGCAGAAAGTTCCTGAATCGCTTCGGCAGTAGCAAAACCCTCACCCTGCCAGCGGATAATCCCCGCTTTATCAAGCAGAAAGGCATGTCCCTTTTGCGGGTCAAGATTCAGCGCCGCCGTATATTTCTCAACATCACCATACATGGTCATCACATGCTTATGCTTAAATTCTGGAATGCCGGCCCGCATCCCGCCGTCAATAACAACTTTCATAAACTTATAGCCCGATGAGATCATGGGCACCTCATAAAACATAAATCCGTCCCGTTTACCAAAAGTCTCATAAAAAGGATTCAGCCAGGAATCCAGCTGCGGCTGACTCTCCCGCAAAAAGGCAACCCCCACAAGGGTTACCTTGCCTTTTGCGTCAACGGGCAGTGTTGCAGGCTTATTCTCAAGTGTCTTTGCACTTATCTCAGGAAAAATTTTACCAATATTTGCCTGTTTTTTATCTGTCATGACATATACCCTCTTTTTCTCCTGTTTTTTATCATTTACCTTTTGCGCATAAGCACTTCCGGCACCTGCCGTAAGCAGCAGCACTATTCCCAAAACACATATAATATAAGTAGTATCTTCTGCTTTAAAGGAATCATTTTTCATTGAAAAACTCCTAAACTATTTAATTTTTTCAGATCAAAGATATGCCTGTACCTGCGCATTAAACATAAGAGGGGCCCTATATTTCTATAGAGCCCCTCTATCATGCTAAATCATATCAATCTATTTCCGGTTAAGAATTTCGTATATTTCATCGACCTGTTTGTCGGTAATCTTCGCACCCTTTTTCTGCATCATTTTAATTATCTCTTTGGGAACACCTGAGGTATAGGGGTCCTTTGCACATGTTTTGACAATAACGTCCATCGGATGGCACTGGGTACACTCACTCTTAAACAACGGCTGCAGCCAGAAAGGCGCTTCAAGAAATTTTGCAATATTAATGACCTCCTCATCAGACATGTCCGCACCCTTTTTTTTCTGCATCTCCAGTACAATTTCCATGGCCTTTTTCTCATTATCGTGTATTTTCTGAGCCCGGGTCGCATCATGACATTTGGTGCACTTATCAGAAAATATATCCAAAAGTGTTATATATTTTTCAAATTTTGCCTTCTTATTAAGCAGTTCATGGATAACCTTGGCCTGTTCATCCGTTATGTTCGCTCCTTTTTTCTGCATCCGCTTAATGGCTTCCATTGGAACCGGTCCTTTATCACAGACCCGGATAACCCTGTCCAGGTTGTGGCATTTTGTACATTCCGTCACCAGCATTTCCCATGATGGTTTTTCAAGTACACCGGCTACATTTAAAGCTTCTTCTACTGAAATACCGGAATCCTTCTTTTGCTGCATCTTCTTCACGATCTCTGTGGGAGATTTTTCCAGTTTGTGGATATTTTGCACACGAGAGGCATCATGGCATTTGGTACACTTTTCTTTAACAAAACTTAAAAGTACCATCTCCCTGTCAGCAGCACCACTTGCCATCTCTTTGTCAGCAGCACCACAACCGCTTAAAAAGAAAACGGTAAACGAAAAAACAACGGCTATCATAAGCATGCTTTTTTTCATTTTTCCCTCCTCTTGTTTTAATTTATTTAACCTATTATATTAAACGTAATCTTAGTTTGATGAAGCATATAAGACAAAAAATTGAACGAATAAATTTATATATATTATTTTAGCTATATAACAGAATATCTAACATTATGCCAGCATGAATTTATTAAAAGAATAAGTTAATTTTAGTATATTATAATTAATTAAACCCGCTGAGACAGAATATTTTTTAATCTTTAAGCTTTTATGCTTTCCTGAAGCAGTTTTCTCCCTCTTTTATTCCACTGCTGAACGGCTTTTGACAGCCCAGCCACATCAAAAACGGCATTCCTGCCCCCCATATAATCATCAGCCAGATTAAACTAACAACCGTATTATCCATAATCTCAATCGCCCCGATCTTCTCGCCGCCAAAATAACTTAAGGGTCCGGCAACAGCCCCCAAAGACGCCGCCAGCAGATATCGCCGGTTCAGCCAGGATAAAGAGTAATGCAGCGTCGAAGCAAAAAGCGCCCACAACGCTAGAAACCATAAAGGCACGATCCAGTCCGCGTAAAAACTCCCGTTGAACCGGCAAATCCCAAATAATCCGGCCAGAGCTTCAACACACCCGCCCAACAGGGTCACGCTTAAAATAAAAATCCTGCTTCCTCCGTTTAGAAAATGAAAAATGCATAAAAAGCATAAAAGCAACAACCCCGATCGCAACCCACTGTCGTTCATATGCCGCGCTGAATGCACAGGTGAACCATCCCACCTGAAAACCGATAAAATTAATGATTTTTATAATCGTCTGCAATAAAAAGTCTTCACCAAAAAAAAGGTTTCCCGCTTACAAAACAAATCATCCCATTTCTTACTTTGATTTTATTGACATCTGGCTTCATCTACCCTGACAACGGTTAAACGGTTTACTGAGCAACAGCTGTACATCTCCGATCACCCGTTCTTCAAATGCGCCCTCACAATAGCAAAAATAAGCTTCCCACATCCGTATAAAGGTTTCACCGAAACCTAACTTTCTGACAGCCTCTATATTTCCAAAAAAATTATTACGCCAGTATTGCAGGGTTTTGACATAATGCGGACCGATTTCCTGCAGATCAAATACTGTAAAATCCGTAACCCGTTTGACACAATCTGTTATCGCACTAATAGATGGCAGCGCACCCCCCGGAAAGATATAACGCTGAATAAAATCGACCGAATCTTTGGCCGCTTCATAACGCTGATCTTTTATGGTGATGGATTGAAGCAGCATGAGACCGGTGGGTTTCAACAAATCACTGCAGATTTTAAAGAACGTATCAAAATAAGCATGCCCAACAGCTTCGATCATTTCAATAGATACCAGTTTGTCAAATTTTGCATTCAGCTTATCAGGAAGGGTGCGGTAATCAGAACTAATCAGGGTAATACGCTCTTGAAGTCCTTCGTCAACAATACGCTGCTGCGTCCAGGCATGTTGTTCTTTAGAAATTGTCGTGGTGGTGACATGACAACCATAGTGTTTAGTTGCATGAATCGCCAGGGCTCCCCAGCCGGTTCCAATTTCGAGAAGCCGGTCCTCCGGCTGAAGATTAAGTTTTCGGCAGATGACATCCAGCCGGTGTTTTTGAGCATCATAAAGAGAGCTGTCCGGCTTTGGAAAGATCGCACATGAATACATCATGGTCTCATCCAGAAAGAGCCGGTAAAAGTCGTTGCCAAGATCATAATGCGCTTCAATATTTTGACGACTCCCCTTTAAGCTGTTGCGGTTGAGCCAGTGATAAAATCTTTGAAAGATCTGACTAAATTTAGAGAAACCGCTGTCCACACCTAAAAGCAGAGATTCATTTATAGCAAATATGCGGACAAAACCGGTCAGGTCATCACACACCAGGTCCCCGCGCATGTACGCTTCCGCCACACCGATACTGCCGCCAAGAACCAGGGCGGTATAAAACCCAGGGTCATAAACAGTTATAGTTACAGATAAGGGCTGCCCCGTATCCTTTGATCCAAAAGTCAGGGTTCCCTCTTCATCTAGCAGCTGGAGTTTTCCATGTTTCAGCAGAGAAAGCTTTCCAACTACCAGACCCTTCATCCAGCGCTGAAAAAAGGTTAATTGAACCGGTTTTGTTTTTTTTACCTGTTCGTTCGGTAGAAGTATTGTTTTCATATCACAAAATATATTTGTTTCATCTAAAATTAAACAGAATCAATCAATAACTGCCGTCCCGGGAGGCGGCACATACGGCACTTTTTTAAACCATAATTTAAGCGCCTGATAATAAATCAGGCTTATCACCTGTCCGGTCATCCATGGAAATTTTAATAACAAGTGAGCCAGGTTCCATCCGTTAATGACCTGTCGCTTCAATTCAAGCTTCACATCCAGAAGTGTCTCACTTGGATCTTTTACTTCAATTTGAACAAACAGACTTTCCGAAGGTACTGTTATCTGCCAGAAATATTCTAAATCCATTTTCATAAAAGGAGATACATGAAAGCATTTTTTATTATTAAATTTCAGCAAACGGTTTTTATCAGTATTGCAAGCCTCTTTTCCCTCTTCTATGGGAAGCACATATACATGTTTTTGACCCCAGGGCGTATTACTCACTTCGCCCACAATCACATCCAGATGTATTCCGGTTTCATCAAAACAGTAATAGATACAAATGGGGTTAAAGTAGTAACCGAAATAACACAAGTGCGTTAACATCCGGATCGGCCCTTTCGGACGGCGGCCGATCTCATTTTCCACTTTGTCCCGGATCGTTTGGTCAAGCGTCAGCAATGGATCACCAAAATGGTCTGACCGTCTCAACCGGCACAGAGATGCCTTGTCCACAGACCAGAACAGACGCCCTTTAAAAACGGCATCAATTTCAGCCAAATCCAGATAAACCAAAAAAATCTTATAATTAAAATTATTTTGTGCGGGGGTCAGGCGCTTATGCGTGACCTTTCCTTCGTAAATCGAACTGTTCATACCGACAAGCCTCTCAGGTTCTGTTGATTGATTCATCAAAACGCTTAATCGCTTTCAAGGCGCTGATAACGCCGTCTTCGTGAAAGCCGTATCGCCAATAGGCTCCGCAGAAATGGGTGCGGTTGTGTCCGCTGATCTCATGGTGCCGGGACTGGGCATCAATGCCTTTCTGCAAAAAAACCGGGTGGTGATAAATAATACGCCTGATGGTCTGGCTTGGATTCAGAACACCGGGATAATTGAGGGACACACAAAAGGTCTGCTGTGCAGATAAAGACTGCAGAATATTCATATTGTAGGTCAATACGACCCGGTCAGACAGGCCCGGGGGGATATGGTAATTCCAGGCCGCCCAGCAATTTTTACGGATCGGCAATGCACTCTGATCGGTATGTAAAACTGCGGAATTCTCCTGATATGGGATTGCGGAAAGGATCTCGTGCTCATTAGAGCTGGCATCTTTAAGCAGATCCAAAGCCTGATCACTATGGCAGGCAAAGAACACATGGTCGCAGCTAACCTCCGTACCGTTAGAGAGTTTAATTGCGCAGTGGTCCTGATGACGGGTAACGGCCTGAACCGCAGTGTCCAAGTGAATATTTTGAGAAAACCCGCTGATCATTTTTTTAACGTATTCTCTGGAACCGCCGGTAATGACCCGCCATTGGGGGCGATCATTGATATTTAGCAAACCATGATTATTGAGAAATCTTAGAAATGTATTCGCCGGATAACCGAACATTTTACGAGGATCGGTCGACCAGATAGCCGCTCCCATAGGGATAAGGTAATGGTCACGAAACCGATCGCCAAAACCATATTGATTTAAAAACTCACCCAGACTAATCGACAGATCTCCTGATTCAACAAATATTTTTCCAATGCGGTTAAAACGAAAAATATCATAGAGCATTTTATAGAAAGACGGACTCAAAATATTTTTACGCTGGCCAAAAAGGCCATTCAAAGAATTGCCGCAATATTCCAGGCCTGTCTTTTCACATTTTACAGAAAAGCCCATACTGCTGGGTTGTGATTCAACTCCCAGCTCATCAAGCAGTGAAATAAAATTAGGGTAGGTCCAGTCATTAAATACAATAAATCCGGTGTCCACTGCAAAGTTTCGTCCCTCCGCTTCAACATCAACGGTATGGGTATGTCCGCCGATATAACTGTTTGCCTCAAAGACCAGAATCTCATGATCTTTGTGCAAACGATATGCAGCTGTTAGTCCCGAAATGCCGCTTCCGATAATTGCGATTTTCATACGCCACCTCTGAAAAGTTGCCGATTAAAAATCGTTAACCACAAACCTTTATATTATAAAAAGAGGCCTCACATCACATCCGGACATTAAAGCCGGGCCGGGACTCTCTTATTTTGGATTTGTTATTTTTGTCACGATACGGGTTTGCCAGCTGCTCGGCAGCGAACCCATTATCTTCATCAGCATGGCAAACACAAACGGAAAATAAATTTCTTCTTTTTGTTTTTCAAGTCCGTCAGCAATAATCTTTGCAGCACGTTCAGACTCAATAATCATCGGCATGGGAAAATCGTTCTTGTCAGTCAAGGGTGTTTTTACAAAACCGGGACAGATAATTGAAACCGGGATCTTTTCAGGAACCAGGCTGATCCGCAGGGCCTGAAGCATGTTCCTGACCGCTGCTTTAGACGCGCCGTACGCTTCGCTGCGCGGCATACCCAGATAACCGGCAAGACTGCTCATACCGACCAAATGGGGATGTTGAGAAAACCGCAATGCAGGAAGAACGGCCTCAATACCATAGACCATAGACATGACATTGATTTTCAGGATATTTTCAAAAAGAAGGCTGTCAAAATTCTTAATATCGACATATTGCGCGCTGCCGGCATTGAACAGGGCAATATCAATCCTACCAAACTCCGCAACAATCTTTTCAACCGCAAACAAATTTGCCTGCCGGTCGCACAAATCAGCCGGAACCACTAAATGCCCTTCACCGTCCAGTTCCTGTATTAAGGTCTGAAGTCTAGACTCATTGCGGGCAGTAACAGCCAAACGGGCGCCACGTCCGGCAAGCTCCATAGCCACAGCACGTCCGATACCGGTAGATGCTCCTGTGATCCAGACATTTCGTCCTTTAAAGCCGTTTTTCTTCATCTTAAATTACTTTACTAAATTTTCGTCTTAGAAAAATATTTCAGATTTTAAAAACGCCAGAATGTGTTCCAGATTCATCTAAAGAGGAGAAGGGATTTCGATCAAACGACTCAAATGCATCTCGGATTAAGGAAAAAATTCAATAAAAAATTTTCAGACAGGGTCATTCATTCAGTAATTGATTCCAGGCGACCGCACCGTCTGCCATTTCACATAATTATTTTAGGTATAACATGGATAAAATAAAAATCAAATTTAAAGCAAAATTACTTTAAATGCATAATAAACAAAACAGGTTTCCGGGGTATCTTAAAGCCCATGACAATATTAATAAAATAAGACTCTACGAATGTTCAATCCCTGATATCGTCAAGCAGTGTATCCCTCAGTTTTTTATCCACAGGCTCTTTTCCCAGCCAGATAGCAAAATAGGCTCTCGCAAAATCCGCACCCCTAATTGTGATTAAAGGTTTGGAATTCAATGTCATCTGGATCCCTTTTCCCGGAATATAGGTAAGTGCATAACGGTCTTTGGGTTTCACATCCTGATAAGCACTATGAAATTTTTCTAATCGGCTGTTCAGCTTTTTCAATAACAGATCCGTCTCATTTCTCCGCAAGACCTTATTCGCTGCCGAAACCATATCCGCAGCAGAAATACTCCGAAAATACGACAGCTCAAGCCGCTTTGGAACTTCTTCTAAAACATCTTTGACCAAAAAGTCCTCCCCCTGGTACAGAGCAACAGAATAAACCTTAAAGATCTTTTTATAGCGAAGCAAACCGACCGTTTCAAGCTTTAAACGACTGCCATCCACAATAATGCTTTCATCAAAACTTACTCCTGAAATTTCTCGTGTACCTTTCTCCGCATAGGCAGAAAAACCGATTACAGCTAAAAATCCGATTAAAACAAAATTAAATTTCAATATTTTTCTTATCGGGAATATTTTAATCGTCATTTACTCCAGAAAATCCTATGGGTTTCAATTTTCCAGCATAAGAAGCGACGTCTCAAAAAGACGTTGCAAAACAAAAAACATACAAGTAAGATGACAAAAATACGGCAATAGAAACCCGTGCAGGCAGCTAAAGATGAAACCCACAGAAGAGACTTATGATTCAGGTTTTAAAAACTACCTGACCGCCTTAGAAAATTTAAACGCTGAAAAAGTAGCGGGTCTGGAAAGTGTCATGTGCAGCGATATTCATTTCGTTGACCCGTTTAATGATGTGACCGGGCTGGAAAAAGTTCAGATGATCTTCAGACACATGTACCAAAAAATCAAAGATGCCCGTTTTATAATCCTCAATTCCGCACTGGACCTTAAGAGCCCTGATCCGGTAGGCCTGATCCGTTGGCGAATGGTAGGGAACCTAAGCTCAAATGACCTCCCCTGGCCCATCGAGGGAATGAGTGAAGTACGCTTTGCGGATGACGGCCGGGTGCGGGAACATATCGACCACTGGGATGCCAGCGCACAATTTTTTGAACGCCTGCCTATCATCAGCTGGGTGATCCGGTTTATCAAAACCCGCATTAAGCCATCTTAATCTTTTATTTTCTGAAAAGAAAGAAAGACCGTTCCAACCTTTAACCCCCAGCGCCTCACCGTTGCCAGATTAAGAAGTACATCATTGGGCTGCAGAAACATCCAGTCATCAAAATTAACTTTCCAGGTCCCATCACCCACCTTAAGATTAAAATCATATTTCCAGTTAAAGGCATTCCCGCTTAAATGACCCGCCGCATCTCCGACAGCATTGTCCGTCTTACCAACATAGCTGCCGTCATATTTCTTTCGAATCACCCATACGCGATTTTCTTTTTCCCCGTCATTATAAACAAAGTCTTCGTTCAGCGTCAGAACCTTGCCGTCCCAGGTACCAATGATATCCACAACAAACTGGCGACGCACCGTTCCGAAACGGTCTTCAAACAGACCCCAGGCGCGCGTCTTGCCCTGAAAATAATCTTCAAGCACAAGTTTTGGAGCGGCACTTTTGAAATCATTTATATTCATAGCCGTACACCCACTCGTAAACAATAGGCACAGAACAACAATAATTCGCCGCATTTTATTCCTCCCATGCTTAAAGTAATAAAGTGACACATCTTCTTGTTCCTTTTTAAAAATAGATTTAGCCAAAACCGCTTTTGCCGCAAAGATCAGCGATGCACATTAGTACCGCAATTTTAAACATCCACCCGCGAATGTTCCAAGGTTATCCGAAAATATAATTATCAACTCATCTCAAGAATAGAAACCTTCTCGAAACTGTTCACAACAACGTACTTCTGCACATCAACCCGGAACAGCGCGCAGTCCGGAGATCGAATAAAAGCCTCAATTGACGGGTGTTTTTCTATATGATGTTCACGGCAGGCAGCTTCCTGTGCATCAATAACCTCCATGGCACAACCCATAGCTGTAGCAACAACCGTATCTTTAAAATCTAAAACCGTATTGGACCGGTTATTCAGAAGAATCGATACCTTCTTGTTTTTTTTGAGATTACTGTATTTACGGGTATGTTTTGGGGTTACAAATAAAATCTGGGTAAGGTCTTCTGAAACACTAAAAGCAATAAAGTTGCAGTAAGGCTGCATGTCATCCTGGGTCGCCAGTACAGCAAAGTTCTGTGAGGCACAAAGCTTTCTAATCATCTCGTTCAGCATTCTGTGTTCACTCATTCTTACCCCCCTGTAAACAGGACCGGTTTTTCATGCTTCACACATAATTTCTCATCACACTCCAAAAAGCAGAGATGATCAAGATTACCGACCCTTCACAAATCTTTTTTTACTTATTCGGCATGGGGTTACAAAGGTTTTTTCCCGAATCTGCAACCCGACCGCAGTTAAAACAGATAAACTGAGGATCACGGGTCAGGTTCTTAATTTCTTCAAACAAATCCTTGCTGGCCAGAAGACAAATATGGCCCTCATGGTCTCCTTTACATACCAGATCTTTTTCGCTCATATTCTTTCTCCGTTAAAATGCTTATAAACAATAATCAAATATTATATAGCATAAAAGATTTCGTTTTTAAAGACCGCTTCAGACAATAGCAGCATGCTGTATTTACCCTATAATTTAACCGGACAGTTCTTTTATGAAAAACTTTTTGACCAACAGGAATACCCACGGTTTAAAACAGAGATTCAGAAGTCCCTGTATCTACCCTGTTTAAACACCAAAGACCAAACCCACTTTTATCACCATTTATTCCGGCTTAACCGCACTGAAAAAAGAGACCAGCCCATGGACATGATCAATTTTGCAGATATCTGTAAAACCGGCCTCTTTCATTAATGCCGGTAAAAGACCATTAAGATTATCCTCAAGCTCTTTCTGAATCAGGAGATAACGTGCCCCCCAGCCCATTATCCATCCCCAAAAATTTGTCGGCCGGTCCACATCCGCAGTGATCAGCCGGCCGCCCGGTTTTAATACCCGAAGCATTTCGCCAAAGGTCAATTTTTTAAGTTCATGATCAATGTGATGGGTAAACATGGAATTTACCACGATATCAAACTGATCGTCCGGAAGATCAAGTGCCTCTGAAACTCCCACCGCGAATTTTGCTTTGCTGTCTGCTGCCGCGGCTTTTAATTTTGCCCGCTTGATCATTTTTGGCGCCGCATCAATACCCATGACCCTGCCTGCAGAATCAAGCTGTCTATCAATCAGCAGGGTCAGGCTGCCGGTTCCGCAGCCCACATCTAAAACACAATCTGACGGGGAGATCTCCATATGTTTAATACTTAACTCCCGGAACAGTCTTTCCTTACCGAATGAAAGATTTTCGATGACCGGGTCATACAGCCAGGCCACATGATCCAGGTCCCGGCCCCGGGTTTTTGGATATGGATGTTGTCTCATAAAATTAACCACCAAAAAGACAAGGTGTAAACCCTACCTTTTTCATCAGGTCTACACCCTGGTCGATCGTTGAGAGTTTTCTTCCTCTCTTAGGTTTGAAAACGTAACAGCTATTTCCGTTTAAAGATCTCGTATATTTCACCGACCTGCTTGTCGGTAATATCAGCACCCTTCTGCTGCATCAGCTTAATTGTCTCTATCGGAATACCCGGTTTCGCAGGATCTTTGCCGCACATCTTGTCAATAACATCCAGAGAATGACATTTTACACACTTGCTCTTAAGCAGCGGCTGCTGCCAATAGGGGGCCTCAAGAAATCCCGCAATGTCAACGACCTGTTCATCAGAAAGGTTAGCACCTTCTTTTTTCTGCATCTCGCTCACCACAGCCTTAGCGCTTTTCCGAGTTATAACTGAAAGTTGTGTTTGAGAGAAAAGGTGGTGTATCCTTTCCGGGT